>NZ_QFFF01000001.1:2177500-2477500 GCF_003129465.1 Sphingosinicella humi | reverse complement strand
GGCTTCGAGGTTCCGTTCGACGACCATCTGGGTGGCGATGCCGGCATGGTCGGTGCCGACCACCCACAGCGCGTCCTTGCCTTGAAGGCGGGCGTGGCGGGTGAGGATGTCCTGGAGGGTGTTGTCCAGCGCGTGGCCGATATGGAGCGAGCCGGTGACGTTGGGCGGCGGATTGACGATCGTCCAGGGCTCCGCCTCCGGCCGTTCGGGACGGAACAGGCCATTCTCTTCCCAATAGGGATACCAGCGGGCCTCGATGGCGCCCGGATCGAAGGTCTTCGACAATTCGCTCATAGGCCGCGCTTAGACGAAGCGCGGCCGGGCGGCCAAGCCGTTTTCCGCTGTCAGAGGCTCTTGCCGGTGATCCGCGCTATCTCGCGGGCGACCATGGTTTCGACCATTTCGGGGAGGCGCTGGTCGAGCCAGTCCTTGAGCATGGGGCGAAGCATCTCGCGCACGGCCGCGGCGAGCGCGGCGTCCGACGCGGCGAGCGAGGGATCGGACGCTTCGGGCTGGCGCAGGGCGGAAAGCGCCGCCAGCTTCTGGCGGGCGGCCACGGTCGTGTCCTCGGACGTGAGGCCGTCCGCTTCGGACACGGGGTCGCTGAGCTCGAGGACGTCTTCTTCCGCGGACGCCTCCATCACCTGGTCTTCGGCGAGCTCGTCGCGCGGACGCGCGGGCGCACGGCCTTCCTCGGCGATCACTCTCTTGATGGAAGCCAGTATCTCTTCCATCGACGGATCACGGTTAATATC
Source organism: Sphingosinicella humi (assembly GCF_003129465.1). Lineage (NCBI taxonomy): Bacteria > Pseudomonadati > Pseudomonadota > Alphaproteobacteria > Sphingomonadales > Sphingomicrobiaceae > Allosphingosinicella > Allosphingosinicella humi. The sequence continues at coordinate 2,476,745 of NZ_QFFF01000001.1, read as the reverse complement.
CCCCATAACGAAGGCCTTATCGCCTATTCGTCGGACGGTGTCACGGGGGTGTTTTCGGGCGGGCCGTAGCCCACGGTCCGGGTGGCTACCGGTTGCGGTTGCGGGTCCGAATCCCAATCCGAGGCCCGGTCGGAGACACGCTCATAATTGACGGCCGGGTCGTAGATGTAGCCGCCGTCGAGGTTCAGATCCTCTATCTCGGCCTGGCCCATGGCGTTCAGCAGCTGGAAGCCGGCGACGTAGGCGTCGCGGCGGGCGGTGACCAGCGCCACCTGGCTGTTCAGCAGCTCCTGCTCGGCATTCAGCACGTCGAGCACGTTGCGGGTGCCGACGCTCTGCTCCGCCCGGGTGCCCTCGAGCGCGAGCTGGTTGGCAGCGACCGCGATCTCGTTCGACTCGATCGCGTCGAGAGCGGCCTGGTAGCTGGCGAAGGCGGCGCGGCTGTTGGCGACGACGGCCCGCTCGATCTCGATGCCCTGCTCGATCAGCTGACTCTGGAAGGCCTGGGCCTGGCGGACACGGGCGCCGACGAGGCCGCCTTGATAAAGGGGTATCGTCGCCTGAACGCCGGCGCCGGTCACAGTCTCGGTATTGGGCAACTCGCCCGGGGCCGTGCCGAAACGCCCATCCTGCGAGCCGAGGAAATTGGTGTAGCGGCCCGAACCAATCGCCGAGACCGTCGGCAGGCGATCGGCGCTGGCGACGCGCACGTCCAGCCCGGCGGCGCGGACCTGGTTCTGGATGGAGACCAGGTCCTGATTGTTGGCGAGGGCGATCTCGACCGCCTGATCGGGCGTCTGCGGCAGCGGCGGCAAGGGCGGCGGCGGCTGCAAGTCGCCGGGAAGCTCGCCGATGACCCGGCGGTAATTCTCCTCGCTGCCCTCGAGCTGGCCCTCGGCGGTGGCGAGATTGCTCCGCGCCAGCGACAGCCGCGCTTCCGACTGGGCGACGTCGGTGCGGGTGAGATCGCCGACCTCGAACCGGTCCTCGCTCGCCTGCAGGTTTGTCTCGAGAACGCCGACCTGGTTGCGGTTGAGCGTCACGACCGAGCGGTCGCGGATCACATCCATGTAAGCCGCCACGGCTTCGGTGAAGATGTCCCCCTGGGTCGCGCGCAGGTTAGCACGACCGGCGAGAACGCGGGCGTCAGCGGCGCGGACCGAGTTCCTGACCCGGCCGCCCTGGAATAAAGGGAGGCTGAGATCGACTCCCGCGTTGAAATTGCGGCCGTTGCCGCCGCCCGTGCGCGTAAGATCCTGATTGACGCCGGCCGTGGCCGAAAGCTGGGGCCGCCCCTGCGCCTTGGCGATCGCCACACCCTCGTCGAGGGTGCGAACCTGGGCGCGCTGGGCGGTCAGCGTCGGATTGCTGCGGTAGGTCTGGATCAGCGCGTCGCGCAGCGTTTCCGTGTCCGCCTGATCGGGCACCTGCGCCTGCGCCGGCGAGACCGGCTGCTGGACCGCCGTCTGCGACTGCCCGGTCCCGGCGGCCAGCAATGCCGCCAGCGCTGTCGCGGTCAATAAGCCTCCCCGCATTACACCTTGCTCCGCTCTTAGAAGATGAAACCGCGGGGCTTCACGAACCCCGGAAGAACGGCCGAAGCGGCATCCGCCACTGCCACCGTGCCGAAGCCGCCGCCTCCGCGACGTCCGATCGAAATGCGCGACACGCCATTGTCGAGGATCGCGGCGACGAGCCGACCGTCCTCGGCGAGTTGATCGATGATCGCATCCGGAATGAACTCGACCGCGCCATCGATCAGGATGAGGTCGTAGGGCGCGCCCTTCTTGTAGCCCTTGGCAAGCGGTCCTTCGACCAGCTTCACCTCGGTCCCCTTGAGCGCGGCCTTGGCCGCCGCAGCGAGCGCCGGATCCTCTTCGACGGCCACGACCGACGCCACCATCCGTGCCAGCACGGCGGCGGCATAGCCGGTGGCGGCGCCGATCACGAGGGCGCGATCCTTCTCGTCGGGCTGGGCCTCGGTCAGCAGCCGCCCGAGCGACATCGGCGTGTTGAGCTGGCGATCGTTGCCGAGCGGCACCAGGGCGTCGGCATAGGCCGCGGCCACCCTATCGCCCGGAACGAAGCGCTCGCGCGGCACAGCGCCCATCGCGGCGACGACGCTCGGGTCGTTGACGCCCGTCGTCCGAAGCTGGCTCGCCACCATGGCGCGACGCATTTGCTCGAAATTATGCTCGGTCATTCGGTCCCTATTCGCACAACTGTCTTAGTAGTGCAACACACTAAAGAATGTCTCAGGCTTCTAACTCCATGACCCGCCGACGCCAAGCGCAGAGTTCCCCGCCCTCCCTGTCCGAAAAATAGCAAGAGCCGTGCCAATGGGACCCCGTGCGGGCCGGCCAGTACATCATGACGAAAAATGTCCGTTTGCGGACAGTAGCGTCCGCTGGCGGACATTGCGCGCTTGCCGCCGGAGCTTTGCTGAAACCCTGTTTTGTCCGACCCTTGCTTCAGCAAATCCAACCCGACCAAACGATTCAGCCGCAGACGTCGATCCAGCTGGCCCCCACCAGCTCTATCAGGCGATCAGGCGTGAGGCGTACCGAAGCCATTCTCGACCCGGCGGCCGGATAGACTTCGTCGAACTCGCGGAGCGAGACGTCGCAATAGACGGGCAGCGGAGTCGCCAGGCCGAAGGGGCATACTCCACCGACGGGATGCCCGGTCAGCGTTTCGACTTCCTCAGCGCCGAGCATGCGCGGGCGTCCGCCGAGGGCGTCCTTGGTCTTGCGATTGTCCAATCGCGCGTCGCCCCGTGCGACGATCAGCATGACCTGATCCTTCACTCGTATCGAGAGCGTCTTGGCTATCCGTCCGGGTTCGACCCCAAGCGTGGCCGCAGCCTCGGCCACCGTTGCCGTGCTGGCACTATGCTCGAGTATTTGAATGTCGGGCGCCCGCTCCGCCAGGAAGGCCTGTACCGATTGTAAGCTCACTCTGCTGACCGTCCTTTCACTCGCCAACCGAGCCGTTCGCAACGGCTCGGCCGCCAGCGGCCATTTTGGCCCCCGACGCGCCCGGGCCCTTTAAAAAATGCGAACGCATGATTGACACTCTTTCGAAACCTGCCCATTTCCGCCGCTCCGGCCCGATGGCGGAGTGGTTACGCAGAGGACTGCAAATCCACTGCCGCGCAGCAGAAATCCTCACAAGTTCGCAGAATTCGCCGATTGTTCACGGTGTTATAAATCAATGCCTTAGAAGGCAAGTGCGAACTCAGCAGGATGCGGCCAACAGCGCATAGCAGCGTGGACGCAGTCTTTCCGAGCCTGCGCGGACTTCAGACAAGACAGGCAAACAGATCTTCCATGAGCGGCTCCATTTCGGCACGCAGGTCCTTTTTCATCCGCTTGCTTCTCTTGAACTGAACATACCGCGTTTGCACTGCCTGTAAGGCCTGGTGATCGTCCAAAATAGTAGCTTCGGGCTCTGTCCAAATATCTCCCAGTCCACAGTGGGTGGCGGCTTTCTCGTATGGCTTTCCTCCGGGACGCGGAACTCCAGTCGAGCTAGGGTCGCAGAATCGGCAGCGAGGGGTCCGAGGCACCTCGTCTTGGATGCGCGGTGCTCGGATGTAGGCTGAATAAAATCTTTGTTCGCGGGAACGGCGACGGTCTTGCGGATTACGTTTAAAGGGAATTCGGCATTCCGCACAAATGCCGAAGCGATCGGCTACTCTAAACGTCGAGAAAATGGCGCGGGCGCGAAGAAATCGAAACGAATAGGACCTGCCCAATCGATTTAGAAGTCTGATCACTTGGTTTCGCGCCTCTGCCTTTCCGTTTGAGGGGCCTACCCACCGCCGGTAACGGGACAGCCGGCGAATCATAGGAATGAGCGGATCTGTAGGGGATCGGTTGGTAGTCAGGGCAGAGTACATGGACGCATCCCAATGCTCGGCCACAAACCCTACGGACCAGTAGGCGAATATTTCTTTCTCCCATGTGTTAAACATCTTAATCACGCCGCCGAATTTTGCCGCCACATCTACAGTTAGTCGGCTCTTCCAAGCGTGATAAGCATATTTGGCCGATACTGCGCTCCGAGCGTCATATATGTCGAGGAGTTCTTCCTTCGCGATGTATACGGTTGCCAGATCTGGAGCGCTCTGAAGAAATTCCATGAGTTCGGCATGTCGGTCAGGATTTCGTGCTTGCAACTCCCTGCCGCGCGCAAGAAGGGCCATGCGGAAGCTCCTTCGCGCCTTCTGAGGAATGCCTTTCAGGGCTCTCCTCGCACCATCCACCACTGCATTAACCCGCGCGGTAACGTGCCAACGATCAGCGATGATTGTCACAGCGTCGCCGAAAGCTAGCCAAACGGCGTCTCGGTATGTGTTCGACATATCAATTGTGACATAACGAACGCGCCGCCAGCCTTGGAGGTTCAACAAGAACTCTAACACTGTCGACAGTCGTCGGTCCTCCAACAAATCCACAACTTGGGAGGTTTCGGTATCTGAAATCACCGTGCGGTACGCCATGCTTCGTCTCTCTGGATAAGGAGTGCGAAGTTTAGCGGGCAGGCGCCGGTCTTTACCCGATGGCAGGCAAACGTCATCAATAGCGATGATACGAGGAGTATCGATCCGAAAATTTCTGTTGATCTTGGAAAGCAGAGAATCCGCTATACGGCGGATTGTTGACTCCGGGACTCCAGTCTCCGCTGCCAATGATGCGAAAGTTCTGGAGAAGCATTGATCCTCAATATAACTCTTACACCTGCGGGTAATGGTGTCGTTGAACTCTTCATTTTGATTTAATTGAAACGTTTTAACGTCACAATCCGAATTTCTACAGCGCGCGCGTTTAATGTCGAGGCAGATCACCACCGGCTTTCCCGAGATTGGGCGATCAACATAGTTCTGAGTACGCATACCGTGTGGCGCTGCGACGCTCCCACAGGACGGACACTCTGGCTGGGCCGGCGGAAGCAGCTCCGCGTACACCCGGATGGGCACACCGCTTTCATCCACTGATCGCGTTCGACATTGCTCAAGGTCCAGAAAATCAACGTAACTGCCGATCCGCTGCGCAGTCGATGCATTCACTCGCAACCCTCCCATCGCATTCGCGGCGACTGCCGCGCGCGAATGGGAGTAGGCAACAACAGTTAATCCGGCGCAAAGCTGACGCGGTGACGGGAGCTTCCCTCTTTCACAGTGTCTGGCGGATTACTCGAAGGGCTTTCCGCCAGAGCCTGTAGCGCGTCAGGATACACCTCAAGCTTGAAGGTAAGGACCCAGACCCAGCCAACCTGTCATGGGCCTGAGCCCCATCCGAAGTCTCCGGTTTCAGCGCAGGAACAGTCGACCTATCAGTCTCCAGAGAGCAGGCGCCGCCCTATCTGTTCGATCCTCTCCGCCCAGGCGAGCGTTGTGAGCCATTCTGGGGGAATGCCTTCAAGACCGTAGATGGCGCCCGCGAGCTGCCCCGTGATCGCCGCCGTCGTGTCAGCGTCGTCGCCAAGATTGGCAGCGAGGACGACAGCATCCCTGAAGCTCCCCGTCCGACCCACGCACCACAGCGCAGCCTCCAAGCTATGGATGACGTATCCAGAGGAACGAACGTCACGACGGTGCTTCCCTCGCCAAGAGCCTTCCATGACCGCGCTGACGTCCGCGTTAGATTGCTCGCCAGCTGGACGGAGCAAGGCCGATGGGAGTTCTCCTGTGATCGCCTGATAGAGGAGGCGAGAAAAATGGTCACAGGCCTCGATGCACGCTTCTGCGCCATGCGTCGTGGCACTCTGCCGCCGGGCGGCGTCAACAGTGGCATCCACGCCATCACTGACATAGCTTAGCACAACTGGCGCGAGCCTCATCAATGACCCATTACCGGCCGATCTGGAACTGGTCGATCCAGCAATCGGATTTCCGGACTGCTCAAAGCGGCTGAGAGCGTCGCGCGTCGTTATTCCGATGTCGAAGCACTCCCCCGTGCAACTGTAGCGCCCCCGACGCCACCACGCGACGAAGCGGCTCATCAGATCCCGCTCATCGAGTCCCTCCAACGCGATGAGGCTATCCGCAAGAGCAAGAGCCATCGCCGTGTCATCCGTCCATTCTCCTGGCCTTAAACCGAATGGGCCTCCGCCAATGATCGTCGCCAATCTCGGGAAGCTGTCCCTTTTTCGGAATTCGACCGTTGTGCCCAACGCGTCGCCAACGGCGAGACCGAGAAGCGCGCCGAGGCCGCGATCTGTCACTGCGGACGAGCTCCTCTCTGGCGCATCTTCCGACACGGCGTGACAAGCGTGGACGTGATCTTCCTGAGCTATGGTCTCAATGGCCCCCGGTCGGACGTGCCGAACGCCAGCTACGGCCTCGTCTGGGCGCCAGCCGAGTTCGACAAGAAGTCTTGCTGCAATCGTGCCGGCCCGACCTAGGCCGCCCTTGCAGTGGATCAGAACGTCGAAGCCATTTCGGATCATTGAACGAAGGGTCTTACCCGCCTCCAGCCAGCGAGCTTCAAAAGCTCGATCAGGAATGGCCACATCGAGGATCGGAAGATGAAACCACAGCATATGGCGATCAGCGACCGCTTTCCCGATCCCTGGGACATTCAGCGCCTCAAGCTCATGATCCTCGATTAGGGTTACCACTGCCGCCGCGCCCCAATCAGCTATGGCATCTAGATCGAGCGCCAAATCCCGCTTCCACACTCCCGTGAGAGCATTGGACTGGCATTTGCCCGGGCAAAAGGTGATGCCGATCCGCCCCATATCGGGCGCGACGCGTAGATCGGCGATGGCCAGAGGGTGGCTGATGCTGGTTCTGAGGTTCATCAGCCTTTGTAATCCCAATCGGTGACAAAACTGGTCGCGGCTAATCGCATTGGAGACCAGCGGCGATTTCGCATGACCGATATCAACATTCCCGTGGTCGACGGGCGAACACTGTTCGAGCTGGTCTGGTCGAAACGAATGACCCACGTTGCAGGTCACTTCAGCACGAGTGGCGCCCATGTTCGAGCCCTTTACGATCGGTTGAATTTGCCTGTGCCCGTCCAAGGTTATTGGATGAAACTGGAGGCGGGGAAGGCACCCCCTAAGCCTGAATTTCCATCTGATCCGTCGCTTGATGCCCTTGAGCAATGAGGTGACGCGTCCACGGCCCCGGATGCCAAGAGCTACGACGGCAATTCCCGAGACCGCGCGAAAACGCGCCGATCACCCGATTATGAACATGGTTTCGGAAGGTTCCTCTTATGAGGTAACCGATAAAGGGCAGTAATTGATCGCCGGGAACGAGCAGTGAACTACGATACCATTAGAGAGCGAGTTTTCGGACGCCCCCTGGAAGGTCCGAATGGCCCACACACAGCGCGGCTTTGGCGCGTGGCTGAGAACGTTAGGGCTCACGCTGAAACTCAAGCAGATGATGACCGGCTACTTCACCTAATGTCGCGGATCGGGGTTCTGTGTAGGGGGTTGGCGGCTGATCTTCGGACCGGCCAAACATCATCTGATGACGCTGCAACGCTGCTGGATCAGTTGGCTGACCTGGGGGACCTAAGCTTTCAGCAGTGGCTTGGTTCAGATGAGCCGAGATAGACAATCTAGCGTTCGCGATGGGGCGCGCAAACGGCCGCCGGCAGACACCTAACGAACGTCAGCTTTCGGCGCGACACCCCGGCCAGCGTGCGTTCGCGATGGGCGCAATCTAGACGTCGACGGCTGCCGCTAGCCTGGCGTAGGCGGCAATTTCCACTACGCGAGTGCCTCGCCGGCTTTCGCGACTCGCTCGCGTATTTTCTCGATAATATCATTGAGCTCGCGCTGATCCGCGTCCGTCAGCGGCTCAGGATTCCATTTGGCTTTGCGCTGCTTGAAGTAGAGGCGTGCCCGCAGCTGCGTAAGCGATCGCTCCGCTCGCTCCCTGTCTAGATGAGCTAGCTCATCTAGAGACCACCGTTCCCCGTCAAAAGTAAGAGCGAAACTTTCCCATTCGCCACTACCGGGAGGAGGAATTCTCTCAATCTCAAGTTCTCTATTTGCAAGCGTCCTTCGGTGGGGGTGGCCATTCACAGGTGGCGGTGCTGTTTGAGGATCGAGATGGATCTCGTAGTCCGCGAAGAAAACTGGAAGCTGACCTGTCTCAGCGCGCCCCAATGCGGACGTCAGCCACCCAGCATAGGGGAAATCCAAGCCACGGCCTGCTTTCGCAATATCAGGAAAGCGCACGACGAACTTCGAAGCGAGCTGACGCGCGTTGTCGCTCGCGGCATCGCTCCAGCCAAAATAGTTTACACCCTCTCCGGTCGAATACTCCGCCGCCAGCCCATCCTCACCAGCGCGACCGCGAGCGCCCCACTTCGGCTCCCATCCATTCTCGCACACCATATCAGCTGGCAGGATCGAACAGCGCCAGTGGCATCCCGATGGCCCCATCCCGCCAGCGATACGCAGGCGTTGATACCCCACCTTATGAAGTTCATGCACCATCGAGAGGATCCGGACGGCCCTCCTCACATCCGGGTCATTTGGCGGAGAATGAGAGAGGGCAAGAGGTTTGAACTCAAGCTCGCTCCGATCGCGTGCAGTGTCGGCGACCTTACTTTCAAACACGATGGAAACCGCTTGCTTCCAATGATGTGCGAAGCGGATGGCTCGCTCGCGAACGACCTCATCCGCGTCTACAATTATGAACAGTCGCGGAGACCAAGGCTTAGCTCGGAGAATGAGGACCGACTCGACGCCTTCTTCGAGAAGGCGTTTTCCTATCGCCTCTGCCTCAGCTTGATGTCCACCCGGGGCCCGCGTCTGATGATGATAGACGACAAGAATCCGGCCGGGCTGCCGCAAAGCCGCCACCTCTGACCAAAATATAGATTTGATGGACTTCTTTTGACCGGGCGTGAGACGCGGCGGCGAGAGGCCATTGTCGGGATCCACGAACACCAAGTCAGCGCCCTCGAGTGCGTCCTGGAGATTGGACCACCATCCGGGGCGCTGACCGCAGTCGTGAAGCTCAGCGTCGTGATGACGAGTATCGGCAGCCGATTCCAAGGGATCGTCCCGGTGACATCGCCCTCAAGAGCCCCAGTTTGATGTAGTCGCCGATGTCCCCGGCGTATCTGTCTTGCATTACCCTCAGCGCCCAACTTTACGGAAGGTAACCCTACGACGAGCCATGTCGGGTTCGGCGGCATAGCCGGCATCCATCCAGGCCCTAGCTTGTACATGGCCATGGGGATTTGCCTCATTCGCCCACCACGCCCTGTGAATCTCTGACGATTTCGGCAGCCCGCCGACGCAGCGTCCAACCTCAGAAAACGTCATCGTCAGCGTTTCCTTCCCGAGTTCCGCCAGATGATCTCTCAAAGGATCGTATTTGCTCATCGCATTTCTCGCGAGGTTAACCGGGTGAGCATTTCGACCATGGCCAGCGTGTCGCGTTCGCAATACGCCAGGAGGGCCGATCGGATCTCCGCACCTCGTTCGTCAGAGATGTCTTCAGATATGGCTTCCAAATAGGCGGCCTGCGCATCATCACCCGCCTTCACTTCTCCCAGACCGCCATAGTCGAGTTCAGGGCAAACCGTCGGGATGACGGCCTTGATGGACCAGCTTCCACGCTGATCTCGGTGATAGTAGTGCGCCCGCGTCACGGGCAGGAGATCGACCACTCGAGAACGAATAGCCTCCAATTCAGCTCGCAGATCGGGCAATGCATCCGCGAGCTCGGATAGGCAGCGACGTTCAAAGCCTGCGTTGTAGGCAACGATGGCACCCTCGCCGGCGCTTCCGGACAGTATCTCGATCAGTGCTTCCGCACAGGCACGACGCGGGTCTGCCCCATCAAGGCTCAGAAACTCACGATGCTCAAGCCTGCCATCCTCGTGTCGAGTGTGGCAGGAGAACTGAAACGGGACTTGGCGCCAAGGGCCGGTTCCCACCCAGCGCGGAACGGCGAAAGCTATTGTTTCAAAATCCAGGAAGTGACGCGGCCAGGTCCAGCACGCTGTTTCCGTGACTATCCCATCACGGTCCCAGTAGACCTCGCCTGAAATTGTTGCCTCATGCACCCTGAGAAGCTTTGGTGAAGACATCTCGCTCGCGGGTATGAGCGTCAGATCGTCAATTCCCTTCTCGGCCCAGGAACGAGCAATCTTCTTGCCGCTACCGTCGGGCAGAAGCGACGAGGGCCATTCCGGCGGCGGCGGCAGATGTTGGCCGCAATAGGCCTGAAACTCGCATTCGAACGGGGACCGACAATGATCACCGAGTTCCTTCGGCGGCTCATCCCCCGCTAGGACCAAACGTGCTTCAGCAATCACAGCGGGCCGGCCTTCGATGATCGGCTCAATTGCCAACTCGACGCGCTCGTCGGAGAAGAGACCCTCATAGTTCCCCGTTTCGGTCAATCTGAAAGCACTATCGAGATGGCGAATACTCGCCGACGCCACCTCGACACCGCACTCCCGCATGACCCAAATTTGAGTTGCGATGTCCGGCACGTGATAAGGCTTGAGGCCGGTGGAGCTTTTGACCTCAGCGACGTGCCACCCGCCCTCATCGGCCGGCAGCATTAGGTCGGCACGCACAAGAACGCCGTCATGCGCAAACGTCGCTTCAAAGATTGGACCATTCCATCCAGCGCCAAGCAACTCTGCGGTTTGTTTCAATGCCGCCCGAAGGTCCGGGTCAGCATCGACCATGACGCCACCAGGATGAAGAGCGCATGCGACGGCGCCCACCTCATGACCCGCTGCAAACCGCTGCTCAGCACCGGCGTCCTGCTCCGCGAGCTCTGGTCGATGCACGGACAGCCACAACTTCTTCGGGCATTGCTCGAATGCGGTTATCTTGGATTTGGACAATCCGTAGGTCATGACGTTGATCCTGAGGCGTAATTAGTTTGGGTCAACTGGATTTAGACTCGCAAAACCTAAGCACGACCGGAAGTGTCGCAGGTTCAGATTGGGCGCTTTGGGATGCCCGCATTGAACTAGAATTTGAGCCGCGTGCGCCGGCGAGCGGCAGTCACAAGAGCCCCGTCATCAGAGACCACGAGATAAGCATTTAGGCACCGCTCAAGACGACGATACCGCTCCGGGCCAAGTGCCGTCGCCGCCCGTGCTCGTGAGCGACGCGTCAAATAGTAGATGTCGGCGCCATGGTGCCGTTTGCGATCGCCATATGCGAGCAGGGCGTCGACGGCCTCACTCTTGATCGACCTTTGTTGGCAGCGAACGCGGGCATGCGCGGTATACATCGGTTCCTCCTGTCCTCCTGATGAGAGGGAAACCTTGCCGCATCCATGCGTCAAAAACGGTCATTGATGCGCAGCGAGCGCTTTAGTTAGTGACTCCACCATTTGCTCCCGCAGGACGTCGGGGGCGATGATCTCAACGTGCTCACCCCAGCAGAAAAGGTGGTCGCATAACTCCCGGAGGCCGCCTGCCCGAAACTCGATCACGACGCTACCATCCTTGTCCTCGCGACGGACTTGACCCGGGTGAAAGCGCCAGCCTCGGGCCCGCTCGGCAGCAGCGGGCTTTATCCGCAGGACAATGTCGTGCTCAGCGTCGTGGTAGATGCCGAAACTACGGTGAACGAATTCGTCGACATCGAAGTCATCAGGCACGACGCCCGGTTCATTCCCCGGCCTCGCATTCTCCATTCGGTCGAGGCGGTAATAGACAGGAGGCTTGGAGCCTCTCGGAATCTTCCCGATCAGATAGCTCACCGGCCCGTGAACAACGCCGTAGGGGATAACCCTTCGCCAGGCAGCGGTCTTGCTCCCGTCAGCCCGATAATCAAATTCCAACGTGGACCCCGCCGATATCGCTGTGTGCACGGCTTCCAGTGTTTCTGGTGGCACGGGAGCCCCCGGCCCCGCTGAAATCAGCGTCCGTTGAGCCCTGGAAAGCGCCTCAAGATCTGGACCGATCCGCGTTCGAGCCTGCATGTCCTGAGCGCTGCGGACCTTTGCCAGTAAGCCGGCCAGTAAATCCGCGCGGGCATGTTGCCCCAGCTTTCGCTGGGCATCGATCTCCGTCTGGACCGCCGCCAGCTCCTGCGCCGTCGGTTGTGTAAACATCCGACCCAACCGGCCGACGATCCTCCAGCGTTTGATCCGCCCATCGACGATTGGCTCAAGGTCGAAATGCATCATGATGACATTTCGCATTCGCTCGGCGGTTCGCCGATTGACCTCAAGCCGATCTGCCATCTGATCGAGGGTGAGACCCTCGGCATCCTCAGCTAATGCGTGGACAAGCTTCAGCAGCCTGTCCAGCTTGCTCATTCTACCCGTCATCGCGTTCCCCCCGCTACGACCATTTCTGTCATGCTAGCGGTAAATGCTACCGCGTCGAGAGGAGATTGGCGTGATGGGGTGCCTCAAGCTGACTGCGGGCTTCTTGGTCGGCTTTGTAGCAGTGGTAGCGGCCTTCTGGACGCTCATCATTCTTATCGCCCAAGCGCTGGCGAGCTAAGCCTCGGCTAAACCCGTGCCCAGAGCTGCAAGGCGCGAATGGAGGAGCTCAGGGTCCAACTTGCCGCTGGCGACAAGCGCCCGCATGCGATCTGCCTGGGCGGCTGTGATCCTGTCACTTCGGATTGCATCGTTGATGAGCTGCTCCAAGTCAGCCTCTGTATCGCCGCTCTTTGACGGCTCGCGATCGACCTTCCGCTGTAATCTTTTCCTGAGCTCTTCGCGGATGCGATCTTGGCGGCCACCCGATCTTACCAACCTGGTCATGCCATAAGCCGCCCCCGCGCCTGCAATGGCGCATCCCGCTACCCACCCCACTGGCGTGGAGACTACAAATATTCCACCGAGGGCGCTTGCGAGTGTTGTCGACCCCAAAAGGGTTGTAGCGCCCGCTGCCGCCGCAACACTGCCAGCCGCTGAGGCGCCAGCGGCGGCCCCAGCGGTGGTGGCGAGCACTTGACCAACATGTCCTATGCGATCGCCGCCCTTCAGTTTGTTGATAGCTTGTTTCGCGGCTTCTCCGCCGCGACCAATCTTCGTCTTTCGAGCCACAGCTTCGCCTTACGCCATCCAATAAGCCTGAACGCCATTAAAGATGGCCGCCAGCAGTTCGAAGAACTTGGACGCGAGTGTGATCGCGGCTGGATAGATCGCACCCGAATAATCCCCAGCGTCCATCAAGGCGCCCACCGCTCCACCGTAGGCAACAGACATCCACGTCGAGAGGGGAGCTAGAATGGGACCGAGAAAAGGTATGGATGCGATCAACGAAGCTAGAGCGGCTCCTAACGCCAGACCGATTGTGAGCTTCGGGTTGGCTATCAAGAAATCAACAACAGCCCGAACGATGATCTTTCCGACGGCTACGATCTCGCCCGCTACCGCTTTGGTATGCTCCCAGAGCTCTGAGAGCCTGGTTAGCACCTCCGGTGGGACACCACGATCGAGAAGCGGGATCATGATCTCTTCAAAGCGATGATCATGGGCCTCGGCATTGAGAATTGTGAGTTCGAGCAGGGCCTGCTCTGGAGGCATTGCCAGCGCGTTCACGCCAGCGTCCCGGGCGCCGGCGACACTCATGCGATCGCCTCCGACGTTCCATTATGGTCGGCGCGATTCATCAGCTCCATTTTAGCGATGGCCGGCATTTCCCCCCCTTGGTCGCAGTGATTGCTGATGACCATAATCATGATGACCGGCTCAGCGACTAGCAAAAAATTCGACCGTCGGCGAGGATCGATGCTCATCAACCCAAGCCAACGGCAAATCTCGCGATTATTTGACCTTGTCGATCCTGAACCGGAACGGGAACTCTTCGCCATTCCATGTGATCGTCAGGATGACGTCCCTAGGATAGTTTGCTCCCTCCAGCTCATTGGCCACAACCTGGCCACCGAATGCCTCACCAGGGTCGATAGTCGTGGTTTGCAGGACCCGATCGCCAAGGTTGGCGATAGTGTTATCCAAGGTGCGTTGGATCGCGTAAATCCCAGCTCCGGCAGCGGCTGTCGCGGCAGCTGTCCCGACGACTGCCGCAGCCGGATCATAGGTTCGGGCCGTGTAGTGATACACCCCGCCGCTGGGGGTGTATAAATTCGCGTTGGTCGTCCGGTAGGCATTCTGGTTAGCAGCATAGGCCGCTAACCCGCCGGCCATGGCAGTCGCGATCGATGCCCACATTGCCTTATTCTTGGCCTGACGAACGAGCTCATCGTGCGTGAAGACGCGGATCGCCTCGCCTTCGGCAGTCTCCAGAGAGATATTCTCCACGCCGAAGTTTGAAGGCGTTTCAGCCTTGTTGAATGCTGCCACGGCGAACACGAGCTTGCCATCGTCAGCGACCTGGACTGGTGTCACCTGGATAGCGCCGAACTCCTTCTCGAAGTCCGTGGTCGGACTGCCGCGATCGTAACGCACCGTCTGCGATGCACTCGTGATCGGCGTCATGGAATAGGTTGTGGCGCAGCCCGAGAGGACCACGCTCGCGGCGGCAAGAAGTGCTATTTGGTTTTTCATCATTCCCCTCTTTCCCCGGCCCTGGTGAGGACCGTGCGATGAGGGCAATATCGTCAGGGATGCGACAGGAATGGTCGCATGAAGGTCAAGCCACGTGGAGGCTACTGACCTGATGTCGCCAGAGTGCCTTCGGATGCTAGACCGGCTTCAGCCGCCACGGAGGGATCGAGCCAATAAGCCGCCACGGAGCGTGTCCGAGCGCCATACACGAGAATGCTCTTACTCACGCCGTTCGCGGAACTGAAACGTCCGCCCTTGCCATTAATGATCACGGCGCGCGCGAAATCCGCAAGGTTGGCGAAGGTCTCCTCTCGATACTTGCCAATTTGAAATTGACCATCGATCCGCGCAGCGAAGCGCTTGGATCCGTCCTTCGTCACCAGATAAAACCTCTTATCAAAGTCGCTCATTCTAAACCTTCCTTCAGCATAGGACATCGTCCTGGATGCTCGCGCGAGCCTCGATCTCATGCAGCACAAGGTGCGATAATGACCTGGGCACGCACGACAGGTCCTCCAGCCCAATGCTGGCGGAAAGCAGCACGTCATCACAAGCGGTAACGCGATGCCTGCTGATCAGCCCCTCATGGTCGCCCAGGCCGCGATGGTGAGGATAGAGCAGCATCAGTGATGGACATTGGTAGAGCCGACCGTAGGCCATCATCTGGTAGACGTCTGCCTGCGAGACGCCTTGCTTTGGATCATCAATGCGCGGCGCCAATCTCTTCCACTTCGTGTCGATGATCATCACCGGGGAAGAACCGCGTTTTATGATGATGTCGGGCTTCGTCATGAAGCGGTTCGCGCCGGGCTGAAGGGTATCGAGATCAAGCTCAGTTAGACAATGCAGACGGCCGCCCTGAAGATGCACGCTGTATCCGCTTGAGGCCAAGGCGCGGCGTAGCAGTCGGCCGACATACTCCTCAAAAAGCGTATTCATCTCGAAGAGGAGCGAGAAGCCCCTCCCGCCGCCGGTCGTCGTCGTTTGAAATCGATCGCCTAGCAGCAGCTTGGCGAGGTTTAGCAGCTCCCGCCAACGCGCGTTGGTTCGGTCAAGGACGACCTTGTCCCACCTGAGAGAGGGCACAGGGACGCTCGCCACGTCCGCAAAAGCAAAACTTAGCTCGCGGAGACGCCGCTGATTTTCAGGAGCTTGGGAAAGCTGCAACAGCCGCCTCACAGCGGCTTTCATGATCTGGTTGAGCGGAACGTCCGGCGACAGATCATCATAACGACAGGCGAGCCGTTGAGGCGTGGCCGCTAGTGTCGTGAACTGTCGAATGGCGTCCAGTCTTCCTCGAAGCGCCGGAAGATCGTCCTCAAGCGGAATATACCGCCTAGGGAGCCCTCGGTGCACTTGTGCGAACAGCTTCTCGGAGAACAGGCGGATCAGGATCTCGAGCAGATTGTCCTTCTGCCAGCCAAGTTCCGTCACCCGCCCGGTAGCAATCTCGAGGTCCAACGCGACCGCAAGCATGTGGACAAGGTTCTTACGAACTCTGGACGCGTCCTCCTCGAGTCCATCGATTTTCGGCAGGATCTCGAGCGCGCAATCTTGAGCGGCGATAACGCCGACGACCTGAGCGGCCCTGAGAGAATGGCGCCCATGCTGGAGAATGCGGGCGCCGCCCTCGCCGCCAAGCGAAGAGGATTTCGCGACGGCGGCCAGCCTGTCTGCAGCCCATGCAGGAATGGTCCGCTGATCTTGTAGATCGTCGGAATATTGTAGGGTTTGCCACTCAAGAATGGTGCGCTGGATCATCCGAACTGAGCATAGGCGCTCGGGCCGAACTCATGCTTCACAGACCATCTATACCAATCTTCCGTGAAGGCATCGGCAGTGAGCCCGTTTGGAGATTTCAACGTGTCGCGCCTCAGGAAATTTTCCGATCCGTCCGCATCGCCGAGGACAAGGGCGACCTTGTTCCAATCCTCGTAAAAATACTCCTGAAGGAGCGGAATGACCTTGTCGCGCATGACGTCATCAACGTCTCCAGCAGTGCGACAATGCATGAAATAGGCGTGGCCAATCTGATGCTCACGATCGAATAGAAACTCGATCCGCTGATTGAGCGTGCGCAGCAGCGCTACGAGGTCGATCCCGGTCACATCGCTGGCATCTTTCAGCACTTCCGGGTCGGGCATCAGCTCCTTGAATGAGAACCGACGCCTTAATGCGGTGTCGAGCAGCGCGATCGAGCGGTCGGCCGTGTTCATCGTGCCAATGATGTGGAGATTATTGGGGACGGCGAACATATCCCCGGAATAGGGCAGCTTCAGCCTGATCGGGTTCCGAGCTCCGATCCGTTTATCTGGCTCGAGCAGCGTGATGAGCTCGCCGAAGACCTTAGAAATGTTCGCACGGTTGATCTCGTCGATGATCAGCACGAACTGATCAGGTCGAGCAGGACGCACGTCCTCGCCGCCTGGCAGCAGCCGCGCGAGGGCCTCCTTCTTCACCAGGTTGTCCTTCAGCAGGTAGCAGGACTGCATAGTGAAGTTCTTGCTGTAGATCGTCTCCACCGGGAGGGACTCATCGGGAACGAGCAGCCAGCGCACAGCTCGCAAATGGTTGTAATCGCGCTCTCCGGTAGCATCGAAGCGGTAGGGGCCGACGATCTCACCAATGGCTCTGAATCTTGAGTTCCCCTCTGAGACTACGACGATGTCGCCCTCGCACATCGAACAACGGAACCGCCACACCTGTGAGATGTTGCCGCTGCCGCCGTGCGTGCCAGGCTCAATCTCATTCCACCTGTCGAAGATTGCTTGGTAATCGTCGTAGCGCGGGTCGGACCAATCGACATCTCCGCCGTATCCCAGGGCGACGTAATTGCCCTCGATGGCGGCCTCAAAGATGTGATCCTCGGACCCAGACCGACCGAGCGACATTTTGAAGATCTGCCGTCCCGTTAGATCGAATCCTCCCGAGCGACCCGCATTCTTACGAGCCTCTTCGGCCAAGGCGGATATTTCGCGGAAAATGCCTCTTTTGGGCTCCAGCCGGAAACCAGTGCCCGCGCCCTGGGTGTCAGCCTCAGAGCCGCTAGCCCCCTCACCTGTTACGGGGCGCAATCCCTCGACGAAATCCTCATATGAGTACGACTGGTGAAAGGTCACGAAACGGATTTGTCCCGCCTCGACGAGCTCTTCATAGCGAGCTTTAGCCTCTTCCCAGCTCCCCGGGGCAGAGCCGTCGCACAGACGGACCGCCTCGGTCGTTGTTCTGTAGGTTTTCCCCGTTCCGGGTGGACCATAGAGAATGAGATTTGTGGCGCCGTTGCTCACAGGCTGCGCTCCCCCAGTTTGTTCGTCGTTGTCACTCTGACCAGCAATATCGGAGCGGTTCACCGCCCAGACGAAGCCCTGCACGTCCCAGAAATCGCGCGGCGCCCAACCCCATTCCTTGTCCATCACATTGCGGATGGCAGTCATCAGTTCCAAGGTGGCACGGTATTCCTCTGTTGACAGCGGCTGGTAGCCATACATCCGCTCGCCGGTCAGGTACTGAGCGGTTCGGTTCACGGGACTGGTGTTGATGCCATAGGCGCGGTCGGGCCAGACGAGGCCGGCAATCATCGTCGGCAGGCAGCGACTGTCGCTGTATGGGCGGTTGGTTTCGTCGGAAATGATCGGCCAGATCTCTTCAACGAACCGAGAGATAGCGACGGGTAGCTCGTCTTCGCTCCGGGCTAGCCGGCCGGCGGCAGCTTCCAAAGCTCCCGGGTGCTGCTCCCTAACACTCTGAAAATGAGCGTTCGTGCGCCAGCCCCAGAGCTTGCTGCCGTCACCGGTGAGAGCGTCAAGTAGTCGACCGCCCAACTGCTCATCAGAGAGTGGCGGATCTTCCTGCAGGGCCGCTCGAGCTCGCGCCAGGAGATCCTCTTTGTAGCTACGTTCCTCGTCCCAATAGCCGCCTGATGTCGCTCTAAACGCCTCCGGCTCGAAATCAGGATATTGGGCAAGGAAGTTTTGCTTGAGTCGCTCAAGAGCGGCTCGGTTCAGCCCGTCTGAACCGGCCTCATACCAATCAAGTATGTTGTTCAACTCGGGTTCGCTGCCCGCTCTTACGCTGAGGACCGGCTTGGGAAAGCCTTGGCTCCTGAGCTCGGCTGGCGGGTCATGGCTCAGGCGCCCTGGCAGGTTTGAGTGGCGTCCCTGGTCTGCCGCATAGGACTGCACCTGCTGAGCCGGTGGAGGCGCGGCATTGCCGTCGTCCTCCAGCCAGAGCTGGACCAGCTGAATATCGCGCTGCAGCGCGATAGCTCTGCTGTCGCTCAAGATGAACGAGATCATTTTCTGATTGTCGACTTCTGGCGCCCCATAGCGACCGCGAAGGACCGCTTCGGCCACCGACACATCGAAGGCGCCGCGTGACTGGAATTCGAAGGTGAACGTCACCGTGGAGCTAATCGCTGGCCCTTCACGACCGACCTGTCGAACACCAGCCAAGTTTTGGAATTTACCGCTTCCAATCGCGCTACACACGGCTGGCATCGCGTTCGAGAGGCCCATCTGGCCATGAACGTCTCCTGCCCTCACCGAAAAACGAGGTTGCCCTGCCCTGCGAGCCAGCTCAGCATACTCACGCATCACGAATTGGCGGATTTCATCTGCCTGCGTCTGGGCTCCCTCGCTCTCGCGAAATTGGCGGTAAATCGAAAGCGCTGACCGATATGAGGCCAAGCTCTTGTACGGGTCTCCGTCTATTTCGATGCGGGAGGTGTTCGGCTTACCCGCCGCGTTATCCTCAGCGGTATAGGCGAGGTCCGCCAGGATGGACGCAAAGCCGTCGGCTTCGAAGGCCGCATCGACGTCGCCATAGTGTCTCTCCACGCGACGAGTGTCGGCAATACGTGTCGACACCGTATTCGGCGCCTGTCCCTGCGCCTGCATCCACGCGCGAAATTCCTCTTCCTTCAACGTTGCCCCCTCGAATGAGTTCTCGTTCCCGATGGCTGCTGATCAGGCTGATGACCGGAGACGAGGGCCGAACTCTCGCTCGAATGCCCGCATCATTTTGATGGCCCACCTATGCTGCTCGTCCCAATCCCCTCGGTCCTCAAACCCCCGGCTCAGCGTGGCTCTGATCGCAGTCTTCTTGCGTCCATCCTTCTTCTCCCAGGCCAGGCTTTCCCCGATGGCAGCCTGAATGGTTGAACGATCCCGGTAAAGAGCTTCAAACCTGGCTCGATCTTCATCCCGCTCGTTGTTCAGATTGACCTGAATGGCATCCCGGCGGACGCTCAAACTGATATGCGAGCCCGGCACGATATCCCTCATCGGAGCCCAGTTTTGGCCGGGCGCCCTCATGTCTAATCCGGCTTCCTTCGCGCGCTCGGTGAAGATGGCTAGATATTGGGCAAGAACTTCATCCGGCATGAGCATCTCCCGTTGCTGCCGATCTCAACCATGCAAGCGTATTTACCAATCGCAGATGTTCGACGGTCTTTGCGTCGAGTTCCAGAAGCTTAGGGTTTGCCAGCACAACCGCGAGGGTGCGCGCACGGCTTATCGCGACGTTGAGCCGATTCTTCGAGTAGAAGAAGTCGACGTGGCGAGGCAGATCGCCTGGTGTCGATGTCGCGAGGGAAACGATCACGACCTCGGCCTCCTGGCCCTGGAACTTGTCAACGGTCCCGACGCGCGCACCAGCCGGCAGCCGTTCCTTCAAGGCATTCACCTGCAGATTGTAGGGTGCCACAACGAGAATATTCTCGAGACCGATCGTCGCTTCATGGCCACGTCGGTTGACATATCGTTGGCCACACAGACTTTCGACGAGCTCGGCCGCCACCTCCACCTCTTCATCGCTGCGCTGGCTGCAACCGCTATGATGCATCTCGACCATTCGAATGCCGTTCGGCGACAGCTGATCGTGAGCAGTCTCGTCCAGCAGCAATTGCTGAGCTTCGTTGTCAGGATGAGCTCTTAGCCGGCCGTCATAGACCGCTTCGGAGATGAAACCGCAGATCGACGAGTGCATCCGCCAGCTGGTGTCGAGGAGAATGCCCTTGTCGGGAGCGATCGTTGCGGCTCCTTGCAGCAAATAGTCCAACACCGATTGGCCGCTCTCGCCGGGATGAGCCCCCTGGATCGGCTGCCCCAGCTGCATCTGATCTCCAACCAAAATGATGTTCTTCGCAGCAGCCCCCATCGCCATCAGGTGACCCAAAGACACCTGACCTGCCTCGTCGACAAAGAGATAATCGAGGGCCTGATCCATCTTCTCCCGGGCAAACAGCCATGCGGTGCCACCGATCAGGTCTGGCATCGCATCCTCGATGTCCTTTGCATCGGTAACGTCTTCGATCAGCCCGCCGTTAAGAAGCGTATCCGGGTCGCCTCGCGTCACCTTCTTCATGCCGCTGAAATCGAGCCCCAGCTCCTTCGCGACGGCTTCCACTTTGGCGAGAAGATTATTGATCGCCTTGTGGCTGTTGGAAGAAACGCCGACGCGCTTTCCCGCCGCGATCAGCGCGCAAATGACATGCGCGCTTGTATGCGTTTTGCCCGTCCCGGGAGGCCCCTGAATGAAGAGTGTCGACCGATCGAGCGTCATCGCGCGCCCAGTGGTGGCTTCGATCAGCGTCTCGTCCGGCCGGACCAGCTCTCCGCCGTCCCACCCAGCCAAGCGAGGTGGAGCCCGCTCAATGAGGTCGATTATGGCGCGATATCGGTTTCCGTCGCCGGCCGCGAGTGTACCGGCCACCCGCTCCACCGCTTCCTCGAGGACGGAAGTATCGAGCGGCCAGCCGGGGATCAACGAGCCGCTCTGAGGGAAAGTATCCTCCCCTTTGAGCACACGCTTCACCTCGACGAAGCCATTTGCCCGGTCGAGCGCCACGATCGTTCCCATGGGCATCAATGTCGGTGCGTGGACCACTGTCGACCCTTCACGCAGCTTCGTGTCCTGATGGGGAAAGCGGTAGCGAGCGACCGTGGATCGCTTTTCTTGACGAAGCCAGGTGCCGGAGACGGGCTCGATAGCGCCGATACACTCGCCATCGTCTATAAGTTCATCGTCGTCGCGGCCGCAGCGGTCGAAGACCGCCCACTGTTCCGGCTTCTTCGCACGGCTGTGAAAGTCGATCAGATGCGCAACGAGTTCACGGCCGCGCTCGGATAGGCAGGTTGCGTTTGCGCGCACCGACTCTCTGAGCGCCGCTAGCCTGGCTTCGCGTGCAATCGCCTCTGCTGTTTTCTCAGGATCGGGAGCTGGGCCCTGTTTGGTCCACCACGGAAGCTCAGGACGCAGCGTCAGGAGCCAGTCTCGCAAGCCCTCCGTGTTCTCACAATCCACGCGGTTGTAGGCGAGAATGCCATCGAGGAGCGCCTGCTCGCCCGTCTCGCGCCAGCGATGATAGTGGACGATCGACTGATCGGCCTTTGTCACGTCCTCCGCGCGCTTTTCTGCGAAAAAGATCTCGAGCGTCTTGAGGCTGAGATTTGGCTCTGACGTTCGAATGGCTGCACGCGCCACGGAGTAGAGGTCCACGAACTTCTCCGCGCGAAGGAGGCTATCCACCTCGGCCTCTCTGCTTGCAAACGCTGTCGAGAGGCGGCGGAGGACCGTCACTTCATAGGCGGCATAATGATAGATATGTGCATGGGGGTTCGCCGCCACGTGCTCGGTGAACCAGTCAACCATTGCCTCAAACGCGGCGCGTTCGCTGGCGCGATCATGGCCCCACTCATAGCGAAAAACAGGCTCGCCGGCTGCGTCGCGGTAATGAACGCCCCAGAGATACTCGAGGCCGTCGGGATAGAGTGGATCCCCCTCAAGGTCGAAAAAAAGATCGGCAGGATCGGGGGCGGGTAATCTCGCGAAACCTCGCCCTTCCTCTAAGGGCAGGTGCTCGACCACCGGTTCGCCTGTCAGCCGTGCGACCTGGAGAACTGCTTGTGCCCGCAGGCGCTCAAATGTGGACGGCGCGAGCTTCGGCACACGCGTTCCGACGGGCAGCGCGGCCAACGCTGCCACGGTCGAAACACCAGCATCCCGCAGTTTAGCAATTTGCGATTTCTGCATGCCAGCGACACGCGAAAGATGATCAATCGCTTCCCATTCTGCTGCGCATACTTCGCGCCAGCCACACAAGCTACAGGAAGAGCAGGGCTCGCCTACGGACCCTTGGGCGCCGCCCTCAATAAATGTCAGATAGCGATGCGTCGAAGCATCAAGCGTGTGACGAAACTCCGTCGTGCGGAATTCCTCCTCTCGGCAATCCCCCAGCACAAGGTGCATGCCGTGGGGGCGCACTCCCTGCACCTTGGCGATCATTTCGGAGTACAGAGCGAGTTGCAGGACATGCTTGGGACTGGCGGTGCGCGCGAGCTTGGTGTCGATGACCTCATATGACCAACCGCCAAGCTCGGACGGCCGCTCTACGCGCCGCAGGAAGTCAGCGAAGCCATGCCACGGTGCATCGAGGAATGTGGCCTGGTAGATGATCGGCGCCCCAACCCGCATGGCGTCCAGAGTCTCCGCTGCGCGCTTTTCAAGCGTGCCTCTGCTAGAGATCTCGATCACTCCGCCCTTCTCTCGAAGGCTGGCCAGGTAAGCACCCTCATGGGCGTGTCCCGCCTGCTGAATGAGAACGGCGCTCTCATCATCTTCTGCAGGATCGGGAAGACTATCGGGCTCGATCAGCTTTCGAAGGTTCAAAGCAGCCGCATGGGCGCAGCCTAGAAAGGCGTTCAGGTCTGATGCGGAATGCAGCAGTGAATCGTTGTGGACACGCATATCCCCCCTTTCGACCGCACCTGCGTCAGATTCGGTCGCGTCGCTCGCCCGACATGAAGCTAGACCATTGCGCCGCCTTGCTTCAAGGTAAGTGCTTGATTTGGAGACCGCTTGATGCCGATGTGGACACCGATCCCGCTAGACTATGAGCCGTGGACGAAAGGCACGGATGTGTTTGTGCGTTCCAGCACGACGTTCGACGCATCATCATTGGGCAAATCAACCCCTGCCCGAGACACAGCTCGACAGAAGCACTTTGAAGAGGTTGTCCGGCGCATTGCATGGCACCTCGGCAGCGATACCGTTCCCGTGTTCATCGACTTCAATGGCGATCGACGCCGGATGGATAAGGGCTGCATGGGACACGCGGTCGCTGGAGGCTTCCTCGAGCCGGTGAGCAACGGTGAGAGCGGGTACATCACTCAGGTAACATTAAAGTCGGGTGTCATAGATGCCGGCAAGGGTGGCTCAGTGCGGCGAGAGAACTAAGTCTGCGAACTGGCTGCTCCTCACCCGCAGCAGCAACGCGCTCGCGCGCAGATCATGATGCAGCAAGTTGTCGTTGATAGACTGCTTGTCTATCGAAATTGGGTGGCATGGACATGCCTCCAGGGGGGCACCCACTCAATCGTGCCATGGTCCGTCCGCCTTAGACGTTCTGCCGCGAGCACGAGTAATTTCGTACGAAGAGAGATACATGGCGATTAAGAAGTCCGAGCTGTACAGTTCACTATGGTCAAGCTGTGACGAGCTTCGAGGGGGTATGGATGCAAGCCAATATAAAGATTACGTGCTTTCGCTTCTTTTCATCAAATACGTCAGCGACAAATATGCAGGCGTTCCCTTCGCCCCAATCAAGATTCCGGCGGGCGCCGATTTTAAAGCGATGGTCGCGCTCAAGGGAGCGACCGACATTGGCGATCAGATCAACAAGAAGATCATCGCCCCGCTCGCTGCCGCCAACAACCAACTAAACCAAGCCGACTTCCCTGATTTCAATGATGCCGCCAAGTTGGGCGACGGCAAGGAGAAGGTGGAAAAACTCACCAATCTCATTGCCATCTTCGAGAACCCGGCGCTCGATTTCTCGAGGAACCGCGCCGAGGGAGATGACATTCTGGGCGATGCCTATGAGTATCTCATGCGTCACTTCGCCACGGAGAGCGGCAAGAGCAAAGGTCAATTCTACACGCCCGCCGAGGTCAGCCGCGTCATGGCACAGATCATCGGCATCGGTCAGGCCAAGACCAGTTCCGACACCACGGTTTACGACCCCACGTGCGGCTCCGGCTCCCTGCTGCTGAAAGTCGGAGACGAAGCCGGTACCAAGGTTTCGCTCTACGGGCAGGAGAAGGACTCGGCTACCAGCGGCCTCGCCCGCATGAACATGATCCTGCACGACAACCCGACCGCGCAGATCGCGCCCGGCAACACGCTGACTGATCCAAAATTTAGGGACGGCTACGCGATAAAACAGTTCGATTTCGTCGTCGCCAACCCACCGTTTAGCGATAAGCGGTGGAGCACGGGGCTGGACCCGCACCATGACCCCCACGACCGTTTTAAGGGCTTCGGCATCCCGCCCAACAAACAGGGCGACTATGCCTATCTACTCCACATCATCCGATCACTTAAGAGCACCGGTTCTGGTGCATGCGTCCTTCCGCACGGCGTCCTGTTCCGTGGCAATGCCGAGGCTGCCATTCGCCGCGCCCTTGTTCGCAAAGGCTATATCAAGGGCATCATCGGCCTGCCCGCAAACCTTTTTTACGGCACTGGCATCCCCGCCTGCATAGTCGTCGTGGACAAAAAGGACGCGCAGGCCCGCAAGGGCATTTTCATGATCGACGCGTCCCAAGGCTTCATGAAGGACGGCCCCAAGAACCGCCTCCGTGCGCAGGACATCCACAAAATCGTAGACGCCTTCACCAAGTCGCTCGATGTACCGGGCTACGCCCGCTCAGTGTGTTACACTGAGATCGAGAAGAACGACTACAATCTTAACCTGCCACGCTACATCGACAGCCAGAAGGCGGAAGACTGGCAGGACATTGATGCCCATTTGCGCGGCGGCATCCCGCAGGCCGACATCGACGCACTGAACGCCTACTGGGAAGTTTGTCCCAATCTGAAATCCGCGCTCTTCACCGAGGCACGGCCCGGCTATGTCGATCTCGCGGTCGACAAATCCGCGATCAGATCGGCGATTTTCGAGCACAGGGAATTTGCCGACTTCACCGCACAGATGACCGCGCATTTCGACAGCTGGCGGACGAAGAATGCCGAAGCACTGAAAGCCTTGAAGCCAGGCATCCATCCTAAAGAGGTGATCGGCAAGCTCTCCGAGGGGCTGCTTGCCCATTACGCGGGCAAGCCGCTGATCGACAAATACGACGTCTATCAGCATCTTATGGATTATTGGGCCGAAACAATGCAGGACGATTGCTATGTCATCGCCCTCGACGGTTGGAAGGCCGTGCCTTACCGCATCATCGAGAAGGATAAAAAGGGCAAGGAGAGGGACAAGGGCTGGACCTGCGACATTATCCCCAAGCGCTATATTATTGCCCGTTACTTCGCCAGGGACCAAGCCGAGATCGACGAACTGAATGTCAAGCTCGAAGCCGCCAACGCTGCGATTGCTGAGCTGGACGAGGAACACAGCGGCGAAGAAGGTTTGCTCGCCGAGTGCCGCACCGAGAAGGGCAAGGTGACAGCGGCCCTGCTCAAAGCCCGTCGGAAAGCGCTGGCGGGCGAGTTGGATGCTGGCTTTTTCAAGCGATACGACACGTTGTTAAAACAGGGCGGCGCGGGTGAGGCAATCAAGGCCGAGTTCCTTGAGGCGATCCCGGACTTTCAGGAAATCTTCGCGATCGACGATATGCTGAAGCTGCTCGATGAGCGCGATGATTTGGCGGATGCGGTCAAGAAGGCAGAGGCGAAGCTGGATGCCGCCGCCTATGCCAAATACCCCAAGCTGACCGAGGCCGAGATCAAGGCCCTTGTGGTCGATGACAAGTGGATGGCCCGCATCGACGCGGACATTCACGGCGAAATGGACCGCATCAGCCAAGCATTGACCCAGCGTGTCCGCACGCTGGCGGAACGGTATGACACTCCGATGCCTAATCTTGCCGCGCTTGTCGCCGACCTTGAAACCAAGGTCGAGGGGCATCTGAAAGCGATGGGGTTCGCATGGTGATGGCCTTAGCGAAAGGCAAAACGAACACCGACTTTAAACAATCTGAAGTCGGTTCCATCCCAACAGATTGGTCAATCAAACTATTGCCGGAGGTTTGCCGATTCAGGGGCGGAAAAGCGCACGAGCAATTCGTTTCCGAGCATGGGAAATATGTTTGTGTGAACTCAAAATTCATCTCCACTGATGGCGCAGTGCGCAAGTTCGCTACGAAGAATTTTTGCCCAGCTAAGCGTGGCGACATTCTTATGGTGATGAGCGACCTTCCCAATGGGAAGGCTCTAGCAAAAACCTATGTCTCCGATGTTGATGATCTGTATGCGGTCAATCAACGTGTCTGCTCTTTGACCCCATACCGCGACGATTCGAAATATCTTGCCTACGCGTTGAATCGCAATCGCTACTTTCTACGCTTCGATGATGGCGTCAGCCAGACACACCTTTTGAACCCAGTGTTTCAAAATTGCCCTGTTGTTGTTCCAAGCTCGATTAAGGAGCAACAAGCCATCGCCGCCGCGCTGTCGGATGCAGATGCGCTGATAGAGGGGCTGGAAAGCCTCCTCGCCAAGAAGCGCGCCATCAAGCAGGGCGCGATGCAGGAGCTTCTTTCCGGGCGGCGGCGATTGCCGGGGTTCAGTTGCAAGTGGGAGGAAGCAACATTCGCAGAAGTCTTTGCCTTCCTGCCGACAGCGACCAACGCCCGCGATGATTTGTCCGATGAAGGCGACGCTGCTTACGTCCATTATGGCGACATCCACACGCGCTTTCACGAAATCCTCGATTTCAGCCGCATGTCGCCGCCACGGATCGAGCGCCATCGGTGTCCTAATGCCGCTACTCTGAAAAATGGTGACTGGATCATGGCGGACGCATCTGAAGATTTCGATGGTGTAGCCAAGAGTGTGGAAGTGACGGGCCTTAAGACCGGCGATGTTGCCATCTCCGGTCTCCACACGTTCCTGCTACGTGAGAAGAAGCCAACCTTTGCACCTGGCTTCAAGGGATACCTTGGAAACGCCAAGCAACTGCGCGAACAGTATCTTCGCGTCATGACTGGTATGAAGGTGTATGCCGTATCCAAGACCGCCTTGTGCGATCTTGTTGTCCCAGTTCCCGAACGGAAAGAGCAGGAAGCAATCCGCGACGTGCTCAACGATATGAGCGAGGAGTTGATCGCCTTGGAAGGCCGCCTCGCCAAAGCCCGCCAGATCAAGCAGGGCATGATGCGGGAACTGCTCACGGGGAGGGTGAGGCTAGTATGAGCGATTTTGTCGGCAAGCCGGAGAAGGCGACACAGAAGCGCATCATCGGGCTGTTCGACGACGAGCTAGGCTGGCGCTATCTTGGCGACTGGACCGACCGCTACGGCAACAGCAATGTGGAAGAGAAATTGCTGGCCGACTATCTGCGCGGCGCTGGATATAGCGACGCACATATCAGCGCCGCACTCTTCAAGCTCCGCACCCAGGCCCACAACACCCAGCGCAGCTTCTACGACAACAATCAAGCCGTCTATGGGCTGCTCCGCTACGGCGTCGATGTGCAGGTAGAAGCGGGCAAGCCAACCGACAATGTGAAGCTCATCAACTGGACCGAGCCGGAGAAAAACGACTTCGCCATCGCCGAGGAAGTGACGCTGAAGGGCGGCTTCGCGCGGCGCCCGGATTTGGTGCTCTACGTCAACGGCATTGCCATCGGCGTGATCGAGCTGAAGAACAGCCGCGTCACCATTGGCGACGGCATCCGCCAGCTTCTTTCCAACCAGCGTCCCGAGTTCAATGCCTGGTTCTTTTCCACCGTGCAGATCGTTTTCGCCGGCAACGATTCCGAAGGGGTGAAATATGGCACCATCGGCACCCCTGAAAAAATGTTCCTCCCATGGAAGGAGGACGAGGCCGACAACGCCAGTTTCAAGCTCGACAAATATCTAGCCAAGCTCTGCGATAAGCGCCGCCTGATCGAGTTAATGCACGATTTCGTGCTGTTCGACGGCGGGGTGAAGAAGCTCCCCCGCGTGCACCAGTATTTCGGGATTAAGGCGGCGCAACAGCATGTGCGCCAACGGAACGGCGGCATCATCTGGCACACCCAGGGCTCGGGCAAGAGCATCGTCATGGTCCTGCTCGCCAAGTGGATTCTTGAGAACAACCCCAACGCCCGCGTAGCCATCATCACCGACCGCGACGAGCTCGACAAGCAGATCAAGCGCGTATTCTCCGATGCGGGCGAAGCCATCCACCGGACCAGCAGCGGTCGCGACCTTATGGCGAAGCTTGCAGAGGCCAAGCCCCGGCTCCTGTGCTCACTCGTTCACAAATTCGGCAAGCGGGGTGGCGATGATTTCGACGCCTTTATTAAGGAGCTCGAAGCCCAGCCCGCCAAGACCGTCGGCGAGATTTTCGTATTCGTGGACGAGTGCCACCGCACCCAAAGCGGCAAGCTTCACAAGGCCATGAAGGCGATGATGCCCAACGCCGTGTTCATCGGCTTCACCGGCACGCCACTTTTGAAGCGTGACAAACAGACCAGCCTCGAGGTGTTTGGCAGCTACATCCATACCTACAAATTCAGCGAGGCGGTGGAGGATGAGGTTGTGCTGGATCTCATCTATGAGGCCCGCGACATCGACCAGAAACTCGGCTCCGAGGACAAGATCGAGGCGTGGTTCGAGGCCAAAACGAAGGGGCTCAATCACTGGCAGAAGGACGAGCTGAAAAAGAAATGGGGCACGATGCAAACCGTGCTCTCCTCACGCTCTCGCATGGAGCGCGTGGTGCAGGACATCATTTTCGACTTCAACGTGAAGCCGCGCCTTTCTAGCCAGCGCGGTAACGCCATCCTTGTCGCGTCATCCATCTATGAGGCGTGCAAATATTACGAAGCCTTCCAGAATACCGAACTGAAAGGCCGCTGTGCGGTCGTCACTTCCTATAATCCCATCGCGCAGGACGTTACCAAGGAGGAGACCGGGGCCAACTCCGAAACCGACAAGCAGTTCATCTACAACACCTATACCGATCTTCTGAAACACGTCGAAGCCAAGCCCGGCATGACCAAGACGGGATCCTATGAGGAGGACGCAAAGGATCGCTTCATCAAGCAGCCCGCGAACATGAAGCTGCTGATCGTGGTGGACAAGCTGCTGACGGGGTTCGACGCGCCGAGTTGCACCTATCTCTACATTGATAAGTCGATGCAGGATCACGGCCTGTTCCAGGCCATTTGCCGCACCAACCGTCTGGATGGCGAGGACAAGGATTTCGGCTTCATCGTGGATTATATGAGCCTTCTCAAGAAGGTGAATAAGGCCATCGCCGTCTATTCCTCCGAAATCGACACCAGCGCGGGCGGAGCCGATCCTGAGGTGTTGATGAAAGACCGGCTGGAGAAAGGCCGGGAGCGCCTGAATGAGGCCCTGGAAGTCGTCGCCCTTGTCTGCGAACCCGTCGAGCCGCCCAAGGGCGAGTTACAGCACATCCATTATTTCTGCGGCAATACCGAGATCGTCACCGACCTTGCCGAGCGTGAACCGCAACGCGCAGCGCTCTATAAGGCCGTCGCCTCGCTGGTCCGCGCCTTCGCCGGTATCGCCGATGAAATGGAGGAAGCGGGATACAGCGCCGCCGAGATCGTAGCGATCAAGAAGAAGGTCCAAAACGCCGTCGGCGTCCGCGATACCATCCGCCATGCCAGCGGCGAAGTGCTCGACCTCAAAGCCTATGAAGCGGACATGCGGCACCTGATCGACACCTACATCGAAGCCGACGCGCCGCGCAAAATCTCGCCCTTCGACAACGTGAGCCTCCTCGACCTGGTGGTGAAAAGCGGCATTGCCGACGCGATCACGGACCAGCTCGGCGGCATGAAGAGCCGGGAAGCGATCGCGGAAACTATCGAAAACAATATCCGTGCCAAGATCGTCAAGGAACATCTCAACGACCCAGTTTATTTCGAGAAAATTTCCGCGCTGCTCGACGAGATCATTAAAGCGCGGAAGGCCAAAGCGCTCGAATACGAGGACTACCTGAAACAGATCGGCGACCTCGTCACGAACATGATGCAGGGCACGGGCGACGTCACGCCGGCCGCGCTCGATACGCCCGGCAAACGGGCCCTCTTCAACAACCTTGGCGAGAACGAGGATCTGGCGCTCGAAGTCGACGCGACCGTTAAGGCGAACCGCCCAGACGGCTGGCGCGGCGTGGAACCGAAAGAGCGAGTTATCAAGGCCGCGATCTTCGCCATCCTTGGAGATGTGGATGAAGTGGAACGCATTTTTCCAATCATCGAAGCGCAGCGAGAATATTGATGGACACCGTTCTCGACATCGGCGGTGTCACCATTGATGTCGTCTTTAAGGACATAAAAAACGTTCATCTGAGCGTTTACCCTCCGACAGGCCGGGTGCGGATCTCCGCACCGCGCCGAATGGCCCTTGAGAACATCCGGCTCTTTGCAATCGCCAAAATTGGTTGGATCAAACGGCATCAGGCTAAAATCTCTGCCCAAGCCCGCGAAACCCCGCGTGAGTATTTAGAGCGCGAAAGCCATTATGTGTGGGGCCGAAGATACCTTCTTACGATCAAGGAGGGCGGTTGTAAGCCCGTCGTTACGCTAGGGCGTCGCTCGCTCGAGCTGACCATGCCGAAGGGCGAACCGTTGGAGACACGCAAGGAGGCGCTGATGGAGTGGTATCGCGCCGAACTGCGCGACCGAGCTGACGCGGTGCTCGCCAAATGGGCCAAGCGCCTCGATCTCCACATCAGAGGTTTCTATATCCAACGGATGAAAACCAAGTGGGGCAGCAGCAACCCCACGCGGCGCACCGTACGGCTCAATCTCGAGCTTGCAAAGTTTCCCACCGAATGCCTGGACTATGTGGCTCTGCACGAGCTCGCGCATTTCAGAGTGCCAAACCACAGTGAGGCATTTGTTCAACTTCTTGATCTGCACATGCCCGGCTGGCGCATCGCTCGAGACCGCTTAAACGAAGGGCCATTGCCGACGATAGGCTAGAACCAGCCGGTCCGCCGGCTGGTTAGCCTCGAAGCGGCCACACCGCCTAATGCCGGCCGAGTGCGACGGCCGTGGTCCGCGTGGTCGCTAACGTTCGGGCCTGTTCTTCATGCGTCAGAGGCCGGAGGTGGCACCGATCGCCATTACCCATCACGAAGGATAATCGGGGGCCGTATCGTCCGTCCCGCCCAGATCATCACGCACCTTCTAAGGTAGACTTCGGGGGCGCCTAGAACCACACTTATGCTATGGTCTCTTCGAATAACTGCCTCGCATCCTCCTCAGAAAGTGCGGGGGGCATCAACATTTCCCTGCTGAGTTCTCGTTTTCTCGTCAGCAGAGAGTGGAGCCGCCTATCGAAGCTATGATCTTCTCCGCCCGGCAGGAGTGCCATCGGGTAGTACACCGTCACGGGCTTATCCTGTCCAATACGATAGCACCTGTCGGTGCTTTGATCCTCAACAGCGGGGTTCCACCAACGCGTGAGATGCACGACATGGTTGGCCGCCGTTAGAGTGAGGCCCACCCCGCCTGCCTTCGGCGAGAGAATCATCACATTAAAGCCGTTTGCCTGCGCCTGGAAAGCGTCGACCCGCTCTTGACGTTTGGGCCCCGACACATTTCCCGAGATAATCATCGGAGCACGCGGGAGCGCATACCTCCTCTGGAGAACGCCAGCGAGGTCGCTTTGCGCATCCCTGAACTCCACAAAGAGCAATGCTTTCTCGCCCTTTGCATGGATCTCATCGAGGATCTCGACGAGCGCCTCGAGCCGAGCCGATGATGCCAGATAATCCTCATCCGTAGCCACCACGGATCGCTCGAGCGGCGTTAGCGAGACCCGCCGCATCGCCTGTAGCGCCTCAAGCATCTTCCCCCGATCCTGTTTCTGCCTCGCTGCCGTTATAACGGCGGAGTAAGCGTTTGCTTGGAGGTCCGGCATCGGCCGTTCGACGGTCCGCTCTGCCTTGGGTGGAAGGGCGCCCAGAACCTCCTCCTTCATGCGCCGCAACATGACCGACGGACGCCCCTGCCCCGGTGATGTAAGCACTTCCTTGAGATGCTTCAGATCCTCCGGATCAGGTGCAGCCTCGTAGCGCTGGCTGAAGTCCTTCAATCCGCCCAGGGCGCCCGGATGAAGGGTGTCCATGATGCACCAGAGGTCAGCCAGCCTGTTCTCGATGGGCGTGCCGGTAAGCGCGAGAATGAATTCGGCTTGCATTGCCTTCGCGGCGTCGGTCACCTGCGTCCCAGGCGTTTTCACCTTCTGCGCTTCGTCGAAGACAATGGAGGAGAAGCGGACGCGCCCGAAGCTATGCTGATAATCGCGCAGGGTCTCGTAGGTCGTGAGGATCCAATCAGCCGTCTCGATGCGTTCGACATCAAGAACCGGCGTCGCCAGCTCCAATTCTGAGCCCGAGCTCAATCGCAACGCCCTGAGATCTGATCCATACGCGCGAAGGAGTTTGCCAATCCCCGGCTGCTCCAGATGAATGTCGTGCTCTTTCTCCCAGTTTCGTAGGAGCCCTGTAGGAGCAACGATAAGGACAGGGGCCGGCGTGATGTGACCGGCCCGCATCGCGGCTTTAGTCCAGGCCAAAAAAGCAAGCGTCTGGAAAGTCTTTCCTAGGCCCATGTCATCCGCGAGAAGCGCACCAGTCCACCCGGTCTGCCAGCAATCCTGAAGCCATTGAACACCATCCACCTGGTGTGGCTTTGGTTGCGACCGGAGCAGTGACTGGTACAGCTGCCTTGGCACTTCGGGTTCCCGACGCCGAGGATCGCTATTGAAAACGACACTTTCGAAGTTATTGCGAACAATGAGGACGTGAGGTTCGGGTCCCGGCTCTCGTTCCTGCTTATGAGCTCTGTCCTGCTCGTCGACGGCGACTTCTTCAGGTGAAGCGGCGCGTTTGATCTCGCTGAGCGCCGCCAGTGTCTGCTCGGAGGCAGGGATATGGATGCCGTCAAAAACGATCTCCGCTCGGCCTTGCTGTATCGCTTCTTCAATCTTTCGCGTGAGCCCATCCAGCCGCTCAGGGGGCAACTTGATGGGGGCGCCGTCCACGATGAGACCGACAGCCTCTGGCGGAAGCCAGGCTTCGCTTGCGACTTGCACCCAAGGGAGAACCTTCTTCTCCCATAGCCCTATTGCCTGGACGCGCTCTGAGAATTCTCTGGTTTCCTTGAAGAGGCCTTCGATGAGGTGCTCCTCAAGCTCGTCTCCAAGCGCTTCCTTGAGGTAGGCTCGAGGATTGCGCACAAACTCCTTCGCTATCTCGCCCCCGGCGCGCTGCGCCTTGCGTGTCACTTTAAGTGCCTCGCGAAGGGCAGGCGACACAAGGAGCACTACTCCTCCGGGTAGAGAGTAGCAGTTACGAGCATCTTGGAACCGGGCAAAGCGATCTCGGGCGAAGACCGACTGTAACTCGCCTTGAAGAAGAGGCTCCGGCTCCTCCTCTTCATCGCCGAGTGCATCGGGATCGTCAGGCGCCTTCCTGCCGGCGGCGAAAAGGACCGGATCAAAACGCACCTCCCCGTCCACCTCGTATGGAAGCAGAGAGAATGCCCCCGCGTGTGCAACTCGAACATCTCTTAGGTAGCGGCTTGCGTCGATGTCACCCGCCTCATTTTCTCGAGGCATGAATTCCTGAATGTCCAACCAGGCCTGGGTCCGCGTGTCTGGGTCTGAGGGATCCGTCGAGTTGAAGCGGTCGATCGCATCGACAATCCCGAACAGATCACTCGGCAGCAGGTAACGACGTGTGCCGATAGTGAGAAATGCGCCCGTCCGCTCCGGAGTAATGATCTGCCGACCAGAAACGTGGTCCCAGCGATAATCTACGCGGAAGCTGTCCTGTTCGATCGTGCCCTTATGCTGAATGAAAAGCGTGGCCGGTGGCGCTTGCGGGAGATGGAGCGCCGTGCGTACACCGGGACTCAATGCCGCTGCCTCGGCAGCCGGCAGGTGCACTTCATTGTGCTGAGTGAGCGCCTGCTCATCTTCGACGAGCCGCCAAAGCCTGCCGACAGCAGTTGCCATATTGGCGCCGCATATGCGCGGCCACTCTTCGACTGGGATGGGCGTGCCATTTAAGTGGCCTGTGATGATCACCCAGCCGTCGTTCGCCACCCACTCGAGCTGGACTTGATGGTTCACGGGCGCATCTCAGATACACTGACACGAATGCCAATTCGGGGGGCCAAGAAGTCCATTAGCTCTCGCTGCCAACGGTAGCTCTGCGTCGAATCATGACGCTGATCGAAAAGGCAATCTTCACGCAGATCGCTCGCGGAGTAGAACCGTCGCTCAAGGCGTGGTGCCCGGGAATCATCCTCTGCCCAGATTCTCGCAGATCCAGAGTGGCTCCATTCGGCAACCGTGAACTTGCCAATCTTCATTAGCATCACGGATTGCCGCCGCTCAGCGCCCTGTAACTGCCCGCTTGCGACGATCTTGCTCTTCTTGTCGGGGTGCCGGCGGATGTAATCAAGCGCCTCGCGGCCGAAAACGGGCCATGCCTCATCAATGGCTCCGTGTCGCTCGAGTGCTAACCAGAATGCGCGGCGCCACTTCCAGATCGGATCCGCCGTCGCACTGAGGATGTCGAAGAATAGGTCCAGCGCCTTGCGTGAAAGCCAGCGTGTTATCGTCTTCTTCGCGTCCTGGCTGACGCCGATCCATAGTTTCTTGTGACTCCTCGGGTCGCCGTAAAGCTCATCGAAGAACTGCATCAGCATCGCCCGAGCTGCCAGGTTCCTGAGTTCCTTGTGGGCGAAGGGAGCTAAGAGGGTGTCTGCAAGCTGAACTCGGAGCCCTGGAAAGGCCAGCTCCGAACCAAGGCGAAAAAACGACAATGCTTGGGCCACTGTCTCGCCGTCGAACTCAGCGGATGATTGCAGTTCCCGCACCAGCTTGCCGGCCAGGTATTCAGCGGTTGGCTCATGAAATCCAGAACGCGTTACGAGCTCGGTCGTGAAGCCAAGATCCCGCATGAGGCCTTTGACGTCACCGCGCGCCTCGAGCGCCGCGCTGGCGAGCCGCTCGTGAGCACCTTGTGCTTCGAAGAGACGCACTCCAGACGTTCGTTCCCGCCACCGAACGGCGAGTCTGCTGTTGTGGCGGCGCAGGTTACGATCAATGAATTCACCAGCCAAGGCTGCAGCGCTCGCGGCGGGAGCGTAATCTCGAATATAGCTGTATATCAGAGCAGCGAGCAGGCGAGGCTGCGCCTCAACCTCCAGAAGCTTGGCCAGTTGATCTGAGAAAGTCGAACGGGCGAGCAACGCGGGGCTGCCCTGGAGCGCTACCCACGGTGCGAGCAGCCAGTCCTCCTGGGAGGGAGCTTTGCCACCTCTCTCGCACCACGAAATGAATGTGCGAAACGCCTTGAGAAGTTCTTCCTCGCCAGGTTTGGCGGGTAGCTCAAACATGTTGAGCACGCGCTGTGCTACCACTGCCATTTGGCTGGATAGGGGCACGTGACGCGGAAGATCGTCTGCGATCGCGGCGCAGCCTTTTAGCCCCTCGACGGCCTTGGTGAACCGAAGGGATATCACTGAGCAGCGGCTCGTCTTATTCCGGAGGCGGCCCGCTCGAAGTCTCTTCGTGTCGGAGGAGACAACAAGAATCGTAGATCGATACGGCGATTGGATCTTCGCCCCTGCTCGGTCGCATTAGAATTTGGCGACCTCGGCCGACGATCCGCGTAGGCGCTCACTCCGAACAGCGTCGCGGAGCCGGAGGCGTTCTGCACCGCTTCGAGTCCTGGGGCCGCTCCCGTCATGAATTGGTATGTTCGGATAGCCCTCGCCGACGAAAGTTCCCAATTGTTGCGAAACTCGGCGGTGGCGATGGGGACGTTGTCCGTGTGACCTTCGACATAGACGGCCTCTAGGATTGATTCCGCGCCCTCGGGGCAGCGGTCCGTGATCTGCTGATTGCGGAGGCCATAGCAGGGGAGCTCCCGAGCCAAGATGTTCGCGAGGCGCCGCAGAGCAGCTTGGCCGCGCGCCCCTAGGTCAGCGGAGCCAGAAGCAAAGAGCGCTGATTCCGGTAGATGCAAGACACCTTGTTCGGGATCGGCAGCAACGTCATCGAGGTCCGCTGCCTTAAGCTCGCCCTCCAGCCGAAGCAGAAAATCCGATCGGACCTTTTCACGACCCTCCAACTCGTCTTGAAGGCGCGCCACCTCCGCATTCAGCTGCGCTTCCGCGCTCTGGTACGTGAGCGCGAAGATCATCAGCAGGATGATGAACACGAACAGCATGCCGATGAGAAGGTCGTTGAGGGATACGAAATAGCTATCCTCGGCCTTCGCCTGGCTGGTTCGTGGCTTCAGTCTTCGTGCCATCGGCTAAGTCACTCGGCAGCGATGGTAGCGGGAGTCGCAGCCAGCCTCAGCACACTGTCGTTGAAGGTCTTGAAATCGCCCTTTCTCGGAAGCTCATTCAGAACCTCATCAAGCTGCTGAATCGCGCCGCTGAGCCGCCCCACTGCCTCGGCCAGATCCTTATCGACCGACTTAACGAACTGAGTTGTCCGCTCGCCAAACTGCCCCAAGCCTTGGAATGTTTTTTCCATGGTCGAGGCCAGCGCATTGTTGAGCGTTGCCAGATCTCGGTTGATGTTCTCAACCCGCGTTCCGAGCCCTTCCAAGAAGCTCCCCGTGCGATCACTCATATCGCTGGTCTGACGGGCGGCTTCGGTCACGCTCATCGCCGCGACCTCAAGTTTCTCAGCAACCGACGTCATTTGTTCGGTCAGGCGACCAAGCGTTTCAGCCGCTTCGCCGGCGCTGGCTACTTCCGTCGTCAGGACAGACATAGCCCCGGCGAGTTCCCGTCCACTAGCGAGCGCCTGCTCGAACTGCTCCGCGAGGGCGCTGCTCCTGTCGGACACTATTTTAAGTGCCTCGGCACTAGCTTCGACGCGCCCAGCGGCACCCTCCAAAGAGTCACTGAGCTTCTCACCGGCCCGGCTGACTGCTTCGTCAATGTTGTCGACGGCCGCCAACATCGCATTCGAGAGCTCGGCTACACCACCGGTCATCGTGTCGCGTACTGTAGCCGCAGCACTGCCCAATGCTTCGGTCGAGGCGGTCACGCCGCTCACGACCTGGTCACGCACAACTGCGCCGGTTCCCTCAATTTCACTCGCCACGGACTTTAGTGAGGCAGCTACCTTTTCGCTGGTTCTCTGGATAATTTCGTCCATGTTCTCGCCGGCCGCCGCAAATCCGTTCCTGACTTCCGTGGCGCCCGCGTCCATTTGCCGGACGAATTGCTCGCCAGCGGCCTCGATCTTGGAGGGAATTTCTCCGATCGCATTCGCGGCCACCTCCAGCATCTGAGCGAGACGTGTGGTGTGCTCCTGCGCAGCACCACTAAGCTCAGATGAGAAGCGGTCTACCATCTTCTCTAGCGCATCCTGATTGATATCTCCGAGGCGCTCAGCCATGCCCTCGATTGATTGCTGAACTGGGGTCAGGGCGTTGCTAAACGTCTTTTGAATTCGCGCGTCTAAGGCCTCCGCGATGCTGACGGCGAAGTCCTGATTGAAGCGTTCCAGCTGCGTTGTCTGTTGCTCGAGCTGGTAGTTTGCAGCTTCCGCCAATCGCTCTGCCGTGACGAACCGCACCCGCCGCTCGAGGCAGTGGTTGATGTCCTCCAACATACCCTCGGCCACGGCCATCCTGCCATTCATCGCTCTCGCGAAGCAGAGTGAGCATGCCAAGGCCGCCACGGACGTTAGAAACTTCACCGCTGAAGCGCCGAGCAGCTGCCGAAGAGCCTCTTTGGATTCGTTCAGATCAGCGGTTATGCCGTCGCGTGCGATTAGCAGAGCGGCAACCAACCCCAAGAACGTGAAGAACAGTCCGATACCGACCAGGATGTTGGGTGTTGCTTCGAATGCCCGCAGATTTACCTTTCCGCGTCTATAAAGTCGTTCGTTGAAGTAGTCTGAGGGATGAAGAGGGCTTCTTAGGGAGCCTGTGCGTTCATCGACATAGAGCTCAGCTGAGTACGCTGCCCAAGCGTCACCGACGAACGGATCGTCTGCGAATCTTTCGTTCACCTCCTCTACAGAGGCTGCAAACTGCTGCGCATCATTCGAAGTCGACAGTGCCGATGCAAGTTGCCCAAGTGAGCTCTCGAACTGCGACAGTCGGACGGAGGCTTCCTTGTAGGATCTCCATGCGTAAAAGACGATAAAGCCACAAAGGATCAACGGCGTTAGCGGAAATCCGAAGACGCCTTTGATTCCTGTCTCGATCGGCCACATCACGACCGACAGCGATTCTAACATGGATGCTCCTCCCCCGAGGCACTCCTAGCTACCGTTGATATGTCAAAGTGTTAAGAGGGTTTGGTGATCGGTGTTGGAATAGGACAACGGAGCTGAAGCCCGTCCAAATCAGAGTCGAGCGGAACGGCACATTGATCGACACCGTTACGCGCTTGCTGCGACGCCTCCCTGACGGACGCGTCGGTGCCGAGTACATGGGGCTGGTTTATCCACTCTCGGACACCAACGGCATCAGCTTGGATGCCCAATGGTGCTACCCGTCCGACGCTCCGATCTGTCTAGAACCACCGGAGGTTGCGTCTTCTCGATCGGCAAGTTGGCACCTGGAGAACCTCGCCTCCCGCTCATATCTCTTTCTCAATGGCAGCGCTGACTACCTGGAACGGGCGCTTGCCGCGCTGCACGCTGCCAGTATTACGGTCGAACACTGGGGCCCCTCGTTCCGTGAGGGTCACTCCGGAAGACTGTTCGACTGGTTCATTCGAATGCCGGTTGGCAAGGAAGATGCCCCCAGCTCGTGGGAGCTAGACCAGATCCTAGCGCCGCTCGAAGACGAGGCGAACAAGAACCAGTCGGACGCAACTCTGCAGGATCAATTGAACCGCGCGCAGCGGCTGCTAGATGCCTTGCTACGTCGCCAAGCCCACGCTGAACGCCAGCTATCAGAGGCGTTCACGCGTGCTGATGCGCAGGCTGCTGCCATCCTTGAGATCGGCCGCAGAGCCAAGGAGCGGGAGCGGATCCTCGAGACGGAGCTCGCTTTCCTCCGTGCGAGCATGAACGCCTCGAAGTCGGCGACAAAACGCCCTACGCCCGAAGAGGCCCAGCTCAGAGAGATCATTCGAAAACTCGAGACCGAACGAGAAGATGCGCTGGGCAAGTGGACCGTCTCTGATGAGGCCTTTCAGAGAGCGGAGGCGGAGAGACGAGAGCTTCAGGCCCGGCTGGAGGAACTTGCACTTACGCCTCCCCCGTCGCCAGCGGGCGGGCGAAGAGGTCGCCAGCGAAGCCTTGATGAGCTGGAGACGACGATACGTGTGTTGCTTCCCGACATTCGCCTACTGCGTGGCTCATGCGAGTTCATTGTCACGGAGGTAGACGATCGCCGCGATCTTTACACAAAGTTGCGTATGCTAAGTGAGAATCCGACGTCTCTGCGCGGTAAGCGAGTGCATACAGCTGATGGATGGCTGGAGATACACTTCAGCACGGGCCGTGCCCGGGACGGGCGAATATACTATAAACGCAAGACGGAGAATGGCGCAGCGATGTGGGACATCTTAGTGTCTGACAAAGCTGCACAAGCTGGCGACATAAGCTGGCTGGGGGGACTATGATAAACACTAGCTCTATCTCGCACGCCCTGATCCTCGACGACGGCGAGATCAACCAGCTTCAGGTAGACGATAGCATTCGCCTGCGTCGCCGCACGGCGACACGGCTGCGCATGCGGATCGCCCTCTTCAGTCAGAGCACCTGCGCGATAATCGGCGCTGCAACGCTATCTGATGCATCTGCGGAAGACGATGATGGAGGAAGTGATTGGCAGTTTGATCAGGTGGAATGGTTCGCCTCTCCTGTAGCAGTATCCTCGGGCAAGTCCGGCCCAGTCTGGATCCGGCTAAGCCAACAACAGAGAGATGCCCTGCGCAGCAAAGAGCCATCAGCTCAGTTTGAACCTTCTCCAGCCGACGTCTCGCTGCCGCGACCGACCGATGAGGATCAAAGCCCAGCAGCGCGGAATGTAGTCACTGCCGCTGAGGCGGCTTCTGGCATCGCTGAGGTTATCATTTCGGAATTGCCCCATGGCGAGGCGCCGGCGTCGGTGGAGCCTACCGAGCCACTCGAAGAATCAAAAAACACGGAGGAATCTTCACTCGATCCGATCAATGCTGCACGTGAACGAGCGACGGCTTTCGTCCCGACTAGCCAGGTGACTGCGGATGAAGCCCGCCAGATCCTAATTCGGCTACGCGACGAGGAGATGAAGCCCTCTTTCCCCCTAGTGTCGCCGACGATGGGGATACTTCGACGCGCTATGATGCAGTCGCTGCTCGAGGAGGGTGTGAGCAGCAGAGAAGAGTATGCAAGGCTCGTTCCCGCTGATCT
This sequence comes from Sphingosinicella humi, assembly GCF_003129465.1. Classification (NCBI taxonomy): domain Bacteria; kingdom Pseudomonadati; phylum Pseudomonadota; class Alphaproteobacteria; order Sphingomonadales; family Sphingomicrobiaceae; genus Allosphingosinicella; species Allosphingosinicella humi. The sequence continues at coordinate 2,435,888 of NZ_QFFF01000001.1, read as the reverse complement.
TCGAGCGGCCACCGACAAAACCCACGTCGCAGCTTACCTTGACGTGATCCTCGCGATTTTGGCTCGTCTCGAAGAGCCGCCGTTTAGCTCAGCCAGCGTTCGGCGTGGAAGCCACGGCGAACGGGTCGGCGAGGCTGGGACCGGGTGGACTGATGCTGAATTGTGGGCGGCCGTAGAGAGCTACGCGGAAATGCTGACGTGCGAGGCTAGAGGCATTCCCTATAACAAAGCCGCGAGGATTAGGCAGCTTCGCGAGGGCGTCCTGCGGAATCGCACGGCTGCTTCGGTAACGCTCCGATGGCAGAACATTTCTCACCTACTGTACAAAGCGGGCCGCCCATTCATCTCCGGGCTTAAACCCGCCTCGAATGTGGGCGAGAACATAGAGCGACGGTTGAGTCCGATGCTACGCCAGCGGCAGATCCTTCCTCCCGATAATGCTTAGGTCTTCTCATTCCAAGCTTTCCTGAAGTTCAGCCATTCACCGTGCAGCACCTCCTGGCCCTCATCCATGAGTATGTCGGTCACATAACCCCGGAAACCGATGCCATCGAGGCGGCGAGGGCCTACCAACAAATGGACGTGGACTGGATTGTCAGACCCGGCCTCCCCGGGACAATGCTGGATTAACCCCACTGGAAGTTGCCGCCTTCGCGCGAAAGCCTGGACGCTGAAGGCCCTCGCCTCCTCCCAGCAATGGTGCAACCGCCGTGCATCTGGGAAGCTCAACGTTACGTAGGCCAACAGGGCAGGAGCATGCGGGCAAGCAGCAAGATCAAACGCCTTTAGCAAGAGCTCGATGTCGTCGAAGGCATCGGGAGCATCCTCGGGCAAGACTGTGCCGTGGCGGTATGCAGTTATTGGGGGGCGATCTGGAGGCGCGTCGGTCGTATGCCCCTCTACAGGCCTGAGCTTGCGCCCTCCAAACTCAACGGCGGTGTTTGAAAAGCCTTGATAAGATTGCTTGAGGATCCCGAACACGAAATTCGGATAGGGTCCCAACGGATTGTCAAAGAGCCAGTCCATCGGGTTGTCCGACCTTAACTGAGCTTGAGCCCTGGCCTTCGCCGGCGTGCTGGACTGCGCCTTGGCAGCCTTGGTCTTCGGTGATCTAGAGGCCTTAGCCATTAGCGAGGTTCCCTCAGAGCGCGCATGGAACTCGCCGCCCGCTCGAGGCCGGCTGTGCGCTCCTCAAGACTGTAAAAGGGCGCACGGCTGACTACCTCGCGACTTAAAGCAGAAAGGCGGACTGAACGTCCCTCACCTGCTGATGGCACAAGCCAAAGCCCATGGCGGGTCGGGTCCTGCCACATGAGCGCTCGATCGATCCATTCCTCTCGGCGACCCCCGAGATAGTCGAAGGTCACTCCTTCGGGGATTGCAGGATCGAGCTCGAGACGGACGATAAGCATCCCGTAACTGATGACCTTGCTCAAATCCGTCGCTTCGTCCTGCAGGAGCGGGCGTGAGCAGGCGGTGCCCATGATGATGAGATTCGCCATTTGGAGGTGGAGCGTGTTCTCCGCCTCTACGTCCTTTCCGACGGCAAGCGTCTCGGCCGGCCCACCGATGAGACGTGCTACCTCTTGCATCCGGCGAAGGATGAGAGGTCGCGGAGTGGGGACCGGAATTGACCGGAGTGGCGATGCTCTCCTTTGCTCCGACCCACTAGGTGTCGAGGAGTTTCGCAGGATGTTAGTGGATGACGCTCGGTCGGCGATGGCTGAATTGTTAATGGCCATAGTGCATTCTTCTTGTCAGTCGCGCCGGCTCGACCCTCATGATCGCGACAGGTTTTCATCTTTCTGGCGGAGCCACCCTCCCCCCCTGGCTGTTCACAGCCCCTCCTTCTGCCATCTCCGCTTTCGGCGACCGAGTTGCCACTTGAGGGAACCGGCGCGTCTGGAGGGGCCGCCCTGGTGCGCTTGAGCTTCCGCTAACGGCAGCTTCTTCCGCTGACGCGCTACGAAAGTGGCTCAGCAGTGGACGCGGGTGGCTCAAGGGTTGCAGTCCCCTGCCCTCCTACCTTCTGCCGTTCAGCTGCCTAAACTATTGGAAAACGAGCGCAGTTCGCTGCTCGAATTTGGCGCACGCTAACCAAATCGTAGCAGTAGTTCCTCAAGCCCTAGCCAGCGACCCTGATCTAAGGCGATCCAATTCCAGACTAGGAGCTCAAGGTGATTTTGGAAGAATTGCACGGCACTACAATTTCAGATGTATGCTTCGACGGTCACGGCCCGATCGTGGTTACCGGCAGCTATGTTGACGAGGAAGTGCGGTGGAAGATCACCGCGTGCGAAGCAGCCAGATTCACATATGCTCACGAGGTCGACAGCCGATCCTGGTTCCTCGAGGTTGAGTATGAGCACGATAGCGACCGCAGCTTGAATGAGCAGCGAATGCTCTGGGCGATGCGAGACGCTTTCATCCGTTCATTCCGAGTAGAAAACCACGGTGTATTTTTAGAGAGCGATGACGGGCGAGGGATTGAGATATACTACAGTGAAAACGGTTCGAACGGAGTGACGATCGAACTTTCATCTGCCACTTCGAACCTGCCATCTGCCATGGTCCTTCCCAAGGATTTGGATAGGTTCGGGTTGGCTGAGGAGACCTGACATTTAGCCTCAGCTCGGCTGATGAGGATGGTACCACCAATGCAGGTTCCAAGTCGCGCAGTGTTCCCTCCTTGTCACCTAGCGGCCTCTATGCGCAGCTAGAGGCCTTCAGGTGCGCCCCAATAGGGTGCCGGTCCGTCACCCCTCCGCCATCACGCGCATTAAATCTGGGGTTGTTGCCTATCCTCTCACAATTCTAATCTAGTTTGCAGCCGCGTGGGGGTGCGTCGGTTTCGCGTAAGGAGGGTCAAGTGAATACGAGAACCGCGCAAACCTTCGTTGTTGCGTCAGACGACCGGCTTGCACGATTGATCGAAGGCGCACGTGACCGCCTCGTGTTTCTAGCACCCGCCGTCACCGAACCCGTTGCCAAAGCCCTAGCCGCCCGTCTGCCCGAGGTTGGGCGTTTGGATATCACCATCATCTTGGATGCCGATCCTGAGGTTTATCGGCTCGGCTATGGCAGCCCCAGTGCTCTCGAATTGTTACGCACGGCGGCTGCGAAGCACCTGTTCCCCCTCCAAATCCAGCCTGGCATTCGGATCGGGCTGCTCATCGCGGACACCGCGACATTGCTCTATTCGCCCGTCCCCCAACTGATCGAGGCCGGCTCTACAAGCGACGAGAAGCCGAATGCGGTGATGATAAGCGGCAGCGCCAGTGAGAAGCTCGCTGTAGCAGCGGGTGCCGGCCCCGCCGAGAAGACTGGTGATCAAGAAGTCGGTCTGGCGGCCTTAACACCCGAGGCCGCCACGGCGATCACCAGCGATCTCAAGGCCAACCCACCTCAAAAGTTCGACATCGTGCGTTCCGTGCGCGTATTCAGTTCCCAGCTCCAATATATAGAACTCAAAGTTCAAAATTGCCGTTTCAGCAGCCGGCGCGTGGCCCTACCGCCGGAACTTCTCAACGTGGCCGATAAGAACCTGAAGGACCGAATTTCTAGCGGCATACGACCGCCGGCGGATGCCCTAGGCCCCTTCACGATCGACATCCTCGACGAGGACGGGAGCATGAAAAAACGGAAGGTGAGCGAGAAATGGCTGAGCCAAGAACGAGAGCGCATTGAGCAGAGCTACACCTTTGAGGTTCCCAAGTACGGGCGAGTCATACTCCGATCGGAGCGCGCCAAATTTGATGCCGAGGTGGAGCGGTTCGAAACCAACCTGCGTACCTATCGCGCCGCTGTGAATGCCAGCCTGGAAAAGGTGAAATCCAAGTTCGCCAACACCATGGTGACCGAGTTCCTGCCGCGTTGGAAGCAGCGCTCGCCCGATTACATGAAGCGATTCAACGATAAGCCACCGGTAGAGGATTTGAAGGCTGAGCTCCATCGCATTGCGAATGAGCTTCTGGATAAGGCATTCGTGTTCGAAGAGCCGTCCATTCGGGTCGTGCCCAAGGATATCGCGCCGGAATCCGCCGCTCAAGAGGAGTTTTTGGTGAAGCTCCGCGTCGCGATGGAGAAGAAGCGGATTCCGGCGAGCATAATCGCCTCACTTTTCCGGAATTTCGACGCCGCCGAGGGAGCAAAACAGGAGGGATTGTTGCTGTGATAGTAAGTCTACCCTCGTTCCCCGACCCGACTTTCGCGCATCCCGACAGCGCAGCCGCCACCACAGCTTGCTTTCGAACACCTTCGGAGAGCTAATGCCATGCCCCCTTGGTTGATCCCGTTTGCAAAGAAAGCCGGCGTGTTCGTCCTGACGAACGGTCCAACTCTCATCGATCTGACGAGGAAATATGGTCCGCCTGCCCTAGGTGGGTTTAAGAAGCATGGTCTAAAGCCTGTGAAGATATACCAGCATTTGCGCGCGGAAACGGTGAGGCTACCCGCTTCTGGCCCGGCTGGCATGCACGAAGCTCCAGATCCGACGGCCAAAGCCTCGGTTAAGTCCAAGAAGACGCCCGCGCCAGCGTCACAGAAGATGGCAGGATCATCGAAGGCTAAGCCCAAGCGCTCATGAGCGAACTGGCTCGCCTATGGCGATGCCCACACCTCTGCGTCCAGGTAGCGGCGGACAGCCTGAAGGTCCTCAAGAGTTCCGGTCGACAGCCGCTCAATGGGGCTCCGCCCGCCGAAAACCTGCGCCGAGTTTGGTCGGCGCATCCATGCGTCGGCTCGCTCGGGACTCGGCAGCAGCGTGTTGATGCGTTTGAAGATGCCAAGAATATAGGAGATCCTCTCGAGGGTCTCTGCTTCCAGAGCCTCCGCCTCCCCGCCTTTCCCCTGCCGATGACGCACCATTGCCGCGTCCGAGAGACCCAGGAGCTTGGCTTGTTCAGCCTCCGACAGCGACCAGGCATCGGCTATGCGAAAGAACGTTCGCAGCGCCGGTCCCGTCAGTTCTCGTCGTTGCTCCGGTGTTAAGAGCTCCGGGCGCGAGGGCAGCTCCATCATTTCCTCCCACTATCTGTTCCCATTGATGCTGCTCACACCTCAGCAAGGGCTGCGACGATGCGGATCGGCGGCGACAGACGAGAGCATTCAGCACCGGCTCCTCGGAGCGATATCGATCCTCATGCCGGCAAGCGTGGCTTCCAATCAGCCGCACATCCTGTCGTCGGGATCGAACTTGTCCCATCGAAGAGCCCATCCACCCTCAACCATCGCGCAGTTCAATTCCAGCCCATCTTCTCGCCAGCACCAGGCCGTGACCCGGCCATAGCTCGTGCCAGTCTTCTGGCATTGAAGAACATGGCCAAGAGCCAAGTCCTCCAGAGCCGCTTGCGCAGCGGCGCCGGTCGCTGAGGGACAGGGGTGTCCGGGACTGCATGTCTCGTCGAGTTCACGCGCTGCTATCGCAGTAAGCCTGATCTTCGGCCCTTCCGCGCACCAGATTGGGCCATCACCATCATGCACCGTCGTGACGGTGCAGCTAAACCGATCACGAGCAGCGGGCCCATCGAGACGGCCGGTCGACAGGCCCGCGCCCGCCGTCGGCCAAAGATAGACTGCCGTGAACACACAGCCTGCGAGCAAGGCTGATGTGATAGCAAATTTCATTCGCCCCCTCCCCTTTCGCCGCCGCGTGGATGGCGGCGCTTAGACCAGATAACGCGCGCCTCTGCTCGCCTTATCGCCGCCCATCCTAAGAGCAGCGCCGGCGCGATGGCCATCACCAACTCCAGAAAGTCGCACATTCACCAGTGCCTCCGTTCTCGACTCAGGGAAGCTCTCAAACCACAAGTAGCCCCCTGTAGGACAGCAATTTGTTCTTGTTTCGTTCTTGCAGCGGGAGGAGAGGAGCGATAGCTTGTTGTTGGGAGCGGGATGATCCTTGCGCGACCTGCTCCGTTCGCGGGTTCGCGGACGCGACCGTTTCTGTCGGAGGAAGGTGCTTGTTGTCGCGTCATGGCAAGATCAGATGAAGAGCGCGCGGCCCCTGTCAGTCCTACCATGTTGCTTTTCCGGTGGGCCTATAACGACCCCCTGCCCCGCGTCATAATCGACGACCTTCGGCGGCTCCATTGGACGAACTCGGCGGCCAATGCGGAACTCGCCAGCTCGCAAACCTTCGCAGACCAGAACGGTCGCCTCGTCATCAAGACGCTCGGGCAATCCGATGCATTCAAGCAGTTCATGGAAGGGGCAGACATGACTCCCTCCTGCTTTTGTGTGCCGGCCGCTGACGGGAACGGCCATATGATCATCAGCTGTCAGGAGCTCGCCGCGTCTAATCGGACACGCTATTTCGGTCTTCTGTTTCGTCGCGCGGGAAGGAAGGAACAGATCCGCTGCGCCGCGCTCGATCAGGCCTTTGGCCTCACCCGTGCGGAGATCAGGACGCTGACCTCGTTACTGGACGGCAGCACGGCCGAGGAGATCTCCCACGATCATGGGACTACCGTCGCGACAGTGCGCTCTCACATAAAGAGCATCTACTCCAAGCTCGAGGTGCGATCCCGGGAGGCCCTCTTCCACAAGGCACGCCCTTTCATTCTCGATGCGTGACCTGCGCCGGTTGAGCGGAACGCTGGCTCGGTCGCCATAACTCACAGCCTGATGCCTCCAGCCTCAGTTTAAGTCCCCAGGTGGTGGGCCCAGCAACTCCTTGATCCGCGCGCCTATCAAGCGCCAGGTTCGAGCTCCTGCTTGGTCGCCCTGCCGCTCAAGCTCGTCAGCCCTTGTCACTGCAAAAACGGTCGCTGCGGCCCCATGCTGGCGAACGGTCTCGTTGGCGCAAGCCCAAATTTCCCAGTCACTCAACACGGCGAGATACGAGCCACCTCAAGGATGTCGAAGTCGATCCGCGTGCCCTCAACCCGAACCCGAGATCCGAGGAGATCATCAAAGGATGCGCTCACCTCAAGACGCCAACGTCCGCCCTCGTCGCGTTGCAGGATGAGCCAGCCTCGCTGGCGCAGGAGCAATCCGGTTTCGCTGTGGAAAGATCCGATCGACATGCACTCTCCGTATGTGCGCCAACGGGGAAGCGCATCTGGCGTCGGCAGTCCATTAGACGAGATTGTTGCGCCTATTGCGGCGCGCGCAAGTTAGATTTGGTTTTAGCCGTCAGCTCGATCGACACTCAGGTTCGGCCAGACGGCGGCTCGCGCGAGCCGAGCGCCCTGCTCCAATCCATGATCTCGCTCGTCGATGCCGCACCAGGGAGAAGCACTCGTCACAACCAGCCGGCCTTGTTTGACGATCACTGAAGGACCTCCCCGTCCCGCGACAAAGGCGGGAAGTCGGTCGTCCAACCGCCAAAGCCGATAATCGAGAAGCCTTATTGTCGTTCCTCTCCGCCTAAGAGCGCCCCACAGCCGGAGGGGATCGGCTGGACGCGCCCCGTATGCCACGGCAATGACATCCATATGCTCGCTGCCGGCAAACCGAAGGACGTCCGCATAAATTTCGGACGTGATCTCCGGTTCGGCGAACACATAGGTTGGCGATCGATCAGCACAAACACCGCCTCTGATTGCGTGGGGCATAGCACCGCAGCCCCACTCTTCTCCGCCCCCAAGAATGTCGACGATAAGTCTCTGAGCCCGACGCGCCTCAGGCTTCGGTCGCCAAGATGCATCTCTCAGGAGCTCTAGACGAGTGCTGGGCGAATGGGCTGCTGGGCATTCTCGGCGGATAGTCATTCTGTGGCCGACCTGGGCGTCGTGGATACATGACCGAACGATCCGCCTTGTTTGGCTAATCGCCTGTTCCCCGGCCTCATCTCAGAAGCCGCCCGAGTTGAACAAAAGCGTGTCAGCGCAACCGAAACCAAAGCCATGTTCCTGCTGATCCTTCCAAGGCCTATCGGAGGTTTGCCGAAGCGGACCCTGCCCCAAAAGAAAGGTCGCACCATCCGCGCATGATCCCTCAGGATCGGGCAACAGCCAGAGCTCGTCGTCCTTACCTAGGCTCCAGAGACGAAGCTCATCATGCCAATGCACCTGCCCCTTCGCACTACGCGCGAGCGACATGTAAATTGTAGAGTTTCCAAGCTGACTCTTCCCTGGTTCGATGAACAGCACGCTAGAACGGGTTTGCTGGATGTAGCTAGCGCACTTGTCTCTGCGGCCGTCGGCCGGTCCGAGCACGATCACGGTGTCGGGTTGCGGTGCATATATCAGCTCGCCGAGACCGGCGAAGAATATGTCACTGGCTAAGTCAATGTCCCAGCCTGCGAGATCCGCGAGAGCGAACGCGGCTCTTCTGCTGCGTTCCATACGAGCCAGTCGCTCGGCGTCCTTATATTTCATTCCAATCTTCATGGCGGATGCCCGCCTCCGATGATGTATCTCCCGTCCACCACCGGACGGGTCTATTTTAGTAGCAGGAAAGTCTCGCCCCCTGTCACGACCTCGCGGCAAAGGCCGGTCCATGCCAGTAACGAATAGGCTTCATGACCCGATCGACGCTCGGGTCATGTTAGGATTTGCGACCACTGCGGCACGATCACACGCAGGAGAACTAAGCCGCTCCTGCTGATCATATTCGATTTTGGATAATCATAACCCAAAACGCGCCACTCAGGCGTTGCCATGGGACGATTCCAGCAGCTCTTTCGCGGAGCGTCAACGACACGTCGCCTTCAGCCCGGCGTCTCAGGCGGCAGAGGCTGCCAGGCGCGCCAGCATGACGTCGGCCAGACACGATACCGTCTCGTTGAGGTCGAGATGGACCGGATCAAGAGCCCTCTGAATTCTCAACCCTTCGATGCCCGCGATGATGACCTGCGCGGTGCGTGTCGCGTCAAGATCCTGCCTGAACGCCCCCCGCGCCTGCCCAACCACAATCACGCTCGCGATGAGCCCCCGTGGCTGATCATAAAGATCCGCCCCCCGCGACAGAAAGAGCTGCCCATGCTCGTTCTTCTCCCGAATGATCACGGACCAATAGTCGATCAGGATGCTGAAGAAGCCGCTGGCCCGCTCATAGCTGTCGACGAGCGCCAGGATGAGATCGTGCAGGCCCTGTCGAGGCTCCTCCGTGAAACGCGAGATGTCCTCCGGCCACTCCACCAGATCGCGGCACATGGCGAGGAACAGTTCGTCCTTCGAGGCGAAATACTCGTAGAGCGTGCCCTTCCCGACGCCCGCCTCAGCAGCGATATGGGCCATTTTCGTTCGCGCGAAACCCTCTCGCGCAAACACCGCCGCCGCCGCCTGAATAAGGCTTCTTCGCTTCGCGTTCTTATCGACGATCCTTGGCATCGGTCCACCTGTCTGGTCGCCGAACGATCGCAATGAGGGACGAAGCCCGGCTTTGCACCCGCTCTACCGCCTGCATCCATGGTCGACAAGATTAACTTGACCGACCCGTCGGTCGAAAATAAGCCTGGGTTATGGACTCGGCCAAACTCGCTCATCCGAAGGTTCTTTCATGACCGGTCATCGGCCCATCCACAAGCGATCGGCCACAGAAGACGCATTTGGGTTTGCGCAGGCCGTCATCAGCGGAGACGAACTGTTCGTCGCCGGCATTCTGAGCGTCGATCAGGCGTTCAATGTCCTCGACCCCGACGACATGCGAGTACAGGTGCGGCGCGTATATTCAGAGCTGGGCGCGCTGCTTGAAGAGGCGGGATTTGCGGTCGGCGATATCATCCAGGAGACCGTGCACGTGACCGACATGGCCGCCCTCGTGGCTGCCAACGAGGTCAGAAAGGAAGCGCTTTTTCCGGCCAGCCCCGCCACCACCGCCGTCCAGGTTTCGGCTCTGGTGTTGCCGGGGCTGGTGATAGAAGTGTCCTGTCTCGCGCGCAGATCCGGCAGATCGGATTCCAATCCGTGACCGAGAGCGCCCGCGTCGAAGCGCAGCTTGCTGCTCCTGCCGATGCGGTCTGGCGGTTCTTCCGTTGGGACAATCTGGAAGCGATGCTCCCCGGCGGCTTCTTCACCGCTGTGGACTACGATAAACGCGCACCGGTGCCCGGCGCCACTCGCACCATCACCCTTGCCGGTGGCCAGAAGGTCGTCGAACGTCTCGAGAGCCTTTCGCCGACAGGTCATGGCTTTCGATACCGCGTCCTTAATCTCGCGGACTTTCCGCTCGCCGACTATCTCGGCTCAGTCTCCGTCTCGCCCGAAGAGGACGGCAGCTGCCGGATCGTCTTCTCCTGCGAGTTCGTGCCCAGCCGCATCAGCGCGGCCGAGTGGCGGGAAATCTACACCGCCATGCAGACCGCGTTCATCGATTTCATCCGCTCTCAGGTCGAAACAGGAGACGCCCATGGCTAGCGCCGCGCAATCCGTGCCGCATTCCAATCCCGTCCGGCGCGCAGCCGGTCCGCCGGTCAAGGCCGAAGGCGAGGACGGTCTCTTCACGCAATCCTGGTTTCCCATCTGCCTGTCGAGCGACGTCGGACCTGAAGAAGTGAAGGGTTTCGATTTCCTCGACGGCCGCATCGTCGTCTACCGGGGGGCCTCCGGCCAGGCGACGGTCGCCAGCGCCTATTGCCCTCATATGGGGGCCGATTTGGCGGTGGGGCGTGTCATCGGTGACAGGATCCGCTGCGCGTTCCATCATTGGGACTATGATCTGACCGGCAAATGCGTCGCCACGATGGTCGGCGACCCCCCGCCCCCGACGGCCTGCCTCTATGTCTTCCCGTCGCAGGAGCGCTACGGGCTCATCTGGGCCTTCAACGGAGAGGAACCCCTGTTCGAGCTGCCGGACTTTCCCTTTCCGGAGAAAGAGCTCGCCTTCAAGACGATCGAGCTGCCGGGACTGTCGCCGGTCGATCCCTGGGTCCAGTGCTGCAACACGCCCGACATGCAGCACATCAAGGCGCTCCACGGGGTGAGCTTCAACCAGGAGGATCCGCACGAGGCGGTGCGCTGGACCGACTTTTCCTGTGCTTATGATTTCGATGGAACGCATGTGAACGGAGAGCATGTCGAGAATAGCATCGCTGTCTACGGCACCTCCTTATACTACCAATCTACCTTCATCGACGGGAAGTGGTTCGGTTTCCTGGTGCCCATGGGACTTCCCAAGCCGGGTCACTCGAAGAATTTCATGGTCGCGGCTGGCAAGAGAGCCGACGGCACTCCCCGCGAGGTGGAGGAATGGCTCGATTTCGTGATCGAGTTCGAAAAGCGGGTCGTCGGCGAGGACCTTCCCATCATGAACACCATCCGGTTCCGACCGGGGACGCTGACGAAGAGCGACAAGACCTTCGCCCGATATCTGAAGCTGCTGCGCGCCTATCCGCGCGCCCACCCGTCGGCGGAGTTCATCAAATAGTCCACAGCGGGTCCTTTGGCTTCAAGCAGGTCATGATCAGGGGGGAGGAATGCAAGTGGCAAAGGTCGATCTGTTCTGCTGTGGCTCGCTGGCCGCGCTCTGTCTTGCCTCGCTGCAGGCGACACCGGCGCATGCTCAGGACGCCTCCACAAGCAGCGCCGGGCCAACGGCTTCGATCGAGCAGCCGGAGAAGGTCGGCGAGATCATCGTAACCGCGCGAAAGCGCGCCGAGCGGCTGATCGAGGTGCCCGAGGCGATCACCGCCTTTACGAGCCAGCAGATCGAGGAATCGGGGATCGAAAGCGTCAACGACGTCGCCTTGCGCGTCCCCAATTTCTCGATTGTCGAAGCCCAGCAGCCCGGGGTGAGCGCGATCAACATCCGGGGTATCGGCCAGGTCCGCAATGCCGAGCCTCCCGTCGCCGTCATCGTCGATGGCGTTCAGCTCAGCAGCGCCAGCCAGATCACGCAGGATCTCTTCGATATCGAACGGATCGAAGTGATAAAGGGCCCCCAGGGTGCGACCTATGGGCGCAATGCGCTGGGCGGGGCGATCAACATCGTAACCCGCAGGCCGACCAACGATTTCGAAGGCTGGGGACAGGTGGGCTATGAAACCGGCGATACGTTTGCCGCGAGCGCTGCCGTTTCCGGACCGATCGTAGAAGACCGGCTCCTGTTCCGGATTTCCGGCAGCCTTCGCAATTCAGACGGGGACATCCCCAATGTAACCCTCGAACGTCCCGCCAATTTCGAGGACAGCCAGAATTTTCGGGCCAGCCTTCTTGCGCAGCTAAGCGAACGCATGGAGCTCGATCTTCGCTACAGCCGGCTGGATACCGAAGCCGGGGCGGCCTGGTACACCTTGGTGCCGCCGGGCACGTCTATCAACGCGGTCCTTCCGGTGACGGCCGACCGGCTGGGTCGATCGGAGCGCGTACTCGATGACGCCTCGGCCAAGCTCGATGTCGACCTTGGCGCTGCGACGCTCACGTCCATCACCGCTTACTCGAAGGTCTCGTCTGACCTGGACGAGGATTTCGACTTCACCCCCCTTGACCTCCTCAGCGCCACCCAAACGGTGCGCGAGGAAAGCTGGTCGCAGGAGCTTCGTCTCGCGTCGGCGAGATCGGGGCCCCTGAAATGGCTGGCTGGCGCCTATTATCTGGAGACGGACAAAAGTCTCGACAGCGTCGTCTTCCTGAGGCCCGGCGCCGGTGGGCTCCTTGTGCCCTTTCCTATTCCGGGCCCGGTCCCGTTCAGCGCCACCCGCTCGACTGACGACAATCAGGCCTACGCCCTGTTTGGCCAGATCGGATATCGCATCCTCCACAAAGTCGAGGCGACGGTCGCCGCACGACAGGACTGGGACGAGCGCGTCCAGCTCGACCGGGTCGCCGGCGAGGCCTTTGCCCGGACCTTCAAATCCTTTCAGCCGAAATTTCAGCTGACCTATTATCCCAACGACGACGCGACCTTCTATGTGAGCGTGGGCAAGGGTTTTCGCAGCGGCGGCTTCAACCCTAACGACCGCATCGTGCGAAGCTTCGACAAGGAGGAGGTGTGGAACTACGAACTCGGCGCGAAGGCCGCCTTGTTCGACCGGCGCCTCAGCCTGTCTGCTGCGGCGTTCGTCACCGATATCGAGGACCGACAGGTCTATGTGTTCGACCTTCTCGCGGCCGCTCAGATCATCACCAATCCAATTCCCGCAGCGCAGGTGCGGGGCTTGGAGGTCGACGCCATCCTGCGACCGCTGCGCGGTCTTGAATTATCGGCGTCCCTCGGCCTCCTCGACAGCGAGATCCAGCGCTACGATCCGACGGTCTTTGCGGGCCTGCCCGCAGCGGGCGACTTCACCGGCAACAAGCTGCCCCAGACTGCGCACAGCTCCTACAGCCTCGCCGCACAATATAGCCATGACATCGCGGCCGATGCCTCCGTCTCAGCGCGGGCCGAGTTCAACAGCTCTGGCGGCGACTATTTCTGGGAGATCGACAATCTCGACCGGCGCGAGCGCATAGACCTGCTCAACCTCCGGCTCACCGGCCGCTGGCGGGGCTTGAGGGTGACGGCTTATGTCGAAAACCTCCTCGATGAGGAATATGTGCTCGAATATATTTCGCAGCGCTTCAGCGGGGCTCCGCTCGGCAATTACTCCATACCGGCTCCCGATCGACGCTGGGGATTCCAGCTGCGCCACCAGTTCTGAGGGCGTGGGAACGATGCGAGCCTTGAACCAGGGACAGGAAGGCCATTCATGACAGACAGCACCCATTCGCAGGATGAAAGCGAGATCATTGCGATCGTGGCGCGGATGTTCGACGCCATCAGCTGGAACCCCGACCAGGGGCCCGACCTGGATGGGTTCGCGCAACCGGTTCTGCCCGAAGCCATTCTCGTCCCCTCCGCACGGCCGGCGGCTCCCACCGACATCGTCTCCTTCACGGACCGCATGCGACGACTTCACGCGGAAAGCGCGATGGCGACGTTCAGCGAAAAGCCGCTCACCACGGTGGTTCACTTATTCGGGAACATCGCGGTGGCGATCGGCGGCTATGAGATGCAGGTCGACGGAGACGCGCCCGCCCGAGGCGCCAACGCATTCCTGTTCGTGCGAACCGAAACAGGCTGGAAGGTTGCGGGCTTGGCGTGGGACAGTGAAAGGCCCGGCCTTGCCTTGGACGCATCGCTATCCTGAGTTCCGGCCTCGGGCGTGCCGCACCCGTCCTTTCCGGCCTGTGCATCTCCTCTGTTGATCTGACAGCCGACACGGCCACAGACGAATGGCGACAATGGTAAGAGGTGCACCTGAGCTGCCGAATGTCTGCAGCGGATCGAAGCGAGCTTCGTCCCAAAGCTGAGCGAACGCCGGTCAGTGACGGCACGACAAACTCGGAACGATCAGCGGACTCAACGGAATGACGCGAGCTGGCCGAAAGCAGCCAGTCCGGTCTTGTGGGCTGAGGCTCGAAAGCAGACACTATTCAGGCCGAACCTTGTGTCTTCCAATCCTTCAACGAAGGCGGCGCAGTCGGTCAGTCGTCTCAGTAGCGCCACTCATGGTAGCGAATGCGCTCACGCCACTTCTTCTCCGCCTCACACCCCTCCTTCGCGGCCTCTCGCCGCTGCTCGCGGTCGAGCTTGCCGCGCGAAGCATGGCGCATAATGTTCAGCGACGCGAACGAATGTATTGTCCGAGCATCCAAATTGGCCAGAAACTGATTTCTGCTCTGCCTAGGTTTTGCAATGCGGAGCCTGAGATTTCGTCACCCCTCCAGAGATCCATATGATCCCCGTTGAACGCGGTCTCTCCGCGCCTTTGCCAGAAATTGCGAAAGGCGATCAATCCTTGCTGACCGGCCAGCAAGGGACTCTTGGCGTAGTTTCTGGCATCCTTCGGTTGGAGTACCGTCGGTCGACCGAGCCGCTTTTCCAGCAGTTCCATGAGGTGCTCAACCGAAGCAATGAGTTTCCTTCCGCGCTTGTCGCGCACGATATAGTCTCTCCAGTTATCGAAGAGGGCGCCTGCTCCAGCGTCGTGGAATGCGAGCGAGATCCTCGTTGCACACATGTTCATATGCGCTTCTCCAGCGCGCTGCTGCTTGAGGAACTTCTTGTCTGAATAGACGTCCGAATCCATGTAATGGTTGCCCAGAGAGGCCCACATTCCCTTGAACAGTTCGTCGTCAGTAAACTGCTGCTTTCGGGCCGGCGCTGCCTCGGCCACGGACGGCTGGAACAACCGGAACGGCCACGGCCAATTGGATCGACCGGCTGACGAGCCGCCGGCCCGCCGTTCGCCGATGTCCAGTTTCGTCTGGCCATCGGAGATACTGAATGGAGCGCCCTGTGCTGCTGCCGTCTGAATGGCGGACGCGACCTCGGGCTTTTCAAGGGGGGACGTCGCCTCAGGCGTTTCAAGATCTGAGATCATCGCTCCGTTGAGGCGGTTTAGAGATTCCCTTCCTTCCTCCTCTGTGATGCGGCCGTTTGCGACATCGCTTTGAATCGAAGCCTTGACCCGATGCCCAGGTGCGGTTGATGCCCCGCCCCCACCCGGCGCGATTGGGACGCCCGTATAGTAACTGGCGACAGCTTTTAGAATGTCGCCTGCAATGGCGGTCCGCTGCTTGTTGAGCTCGGTTGCCATTTCGCCGAAGTTGGTCGTGGCCGCGTACGATTGGGCGAGAGCATCGCGCGCGCTCTGCTGGGTGCCCGCGAGACCGCGAGCATCAGGGAACGGGCTGCCCGTGGCGAGCGCAAGGATTGCCTGCGCAATGTCGACGGGTGATGGCGCTTGTTCGAGGCCCGTCGGTTGCTGGCTGACAGTTGACGGCGCCGCCGCCGGCATGAAGGGGGTTTGTGGCTGTGCTCGGCTGCCAGTCGAAAGTGGGTCAATCGGGGTGGGCTCGTCGGGATGCCAGTTCCGCGTATCGTCGATCGGTTCGCAGCTGTTGCATCTGCCCATCACGGATTCAGCAAACACGCCTTGGGTCGGTACCGCAATGTGCACCGTCGGGCTGTCCATTTCAGGCTTATAAATCTTGAGCAAATCCGCAGGCTCCTTGTCTGCGGTCTTGTGGTCGGCAGTTTCGCTGATGTCGTTGAACCGGTCGAGCTTCAGTCCAGGCGCCAGCGGCATCACTAGGCTATTGCCGACGATCGCAACAATGCGGTTTTCCACCACTGAAGCGACGCTTCGGCCGCCCGCATTGGGCGCGACGTAGCCGTCTAGCAGGCTGAACCGGCGTTCCACATCCATGTGCCACCAGATCGCCTTGTGGTAGAGCTCAAGGTGCTCATTCAAATGACGGACAAGGCTAGCTTGTGCCCGCTCGTCTTCGAGCTTGGGATTGCGCGTCTCTTCGAACAGCAGCGGGGTTGAAATGCGAACTGCGTTCGACAGTAGACGTGGGCGGCTACGCCCGGCCAGCTCACCCACCAACAAGGATCGATTGAACCGAGTTATGACGTGGATCAGCAGCTCTGAGATCTCGACGCGGACATGGCTTGGCAAGACCACTGACAGGTCAATCCTAAGCGCCCGAACTTCAGAGCGGTGTAGGCCTGAAAGAGACTGAGATTCGGGCAACGCAACTCGCAAGCCCTGACCCGGCCGATAGTCGGCGACGATGCCCAGTTCGAAGTTGATGGGAGTCAGCAGGCCCTGCGCCCCTTCGGCACTGAAGACCAGGCTCTCAGCCAGTTTGCGAGCGATGATCGGCGCAGCGTCGGACTCGTAGAGCCGATGACGCTTGCTCTCGTCCTTTTCGTTCTTGAGCGCGTTAAACACGCCAGCCAACTCAGGGAAAGCAAAGCCGAAGAATTGTGAGGAGGTCGTCGCGGCATCCAGATTCCGGGGAAAATCGAAGACTAGTCGTAACTCCAATTCCCCGCCGATCTTGAGAATCTTCTCGTCGGCGTAGCCCTTCGCTCCGGCCGGGTACTCAGCCTGTTTGAGGCGCACGCACGCATCGAAAGCATCGCGCAGATATTGCGTCGGAACATAGCGTTGCAGGCTGTCGCGCCACCGCAGCGCCTTCTCGGCGTCGAACGGCCGCACTGGCATTGGGACGTACAGGCACTCTCGGACCGACGCCAGTTCGTTATCGACTTTAAAATGCCTCAATACCTCGAAATATTGGACCGTTATCGCATGACAGGAATTGCGGTTCGCGACCGTCTCCGAAACAGCTCGCGACGATTCCGTTTGGCTGACTTGCTGAACGGTCGTCACCCGCTGCGCCCGATAGGCATTGGCCGCCTGAATCGTGCTATCTCGAAGCTGATTGACGAAGTTGGCGGCTAGCGTCTTGGTTGAGTCTTGGCTCGACGTCGATGACGCGCTCGATGATCCGCCGCTTGATCCCAGCGAAATAGGGCCGACTGATATCCCGAAACCGCCACTGCCACCGCCGCCGCGCGACTCCGAGCTGCCGCGCAGGGTTTCGTTCAGCGCCGAGTTGACGATTTCGGAAATGCCCCGTTCCCGGGTCGCTTGATTGGTCAGTCGTTCGACGTTTTCCTGAACGGCCTCGGCTCGAAGATCATCCTGCCGCGCCCAGTCGATCACGGCGATTTTCTTTTGCTGTAGTGGAGCGAGCGGCAATGAGTAGCGGAGGTCCCCGAGCGAATAGCCGTCGGGGCGCCATACCTGCTTCACCGTCAGTATACGCCCGTGAGAAATGGTGGCTGCCTGCGTGATCATCGGGGTCTCGTCCCAACTGATCGGGTTAACCCTCGAAAGGGGCGCCCGAAACAGTTGATCGATTGGCTCGATCGACGGAACGGTGTCAGGGTTGCCAGCAACTGCCGCCTGCTCGCCCTCCGCCGGCTTCACAGGCTTCGGAAACATCGAAGGAAGTTGCAGAAACTCCCTGGTAATCATCGGGTCCGTCGTTCTGACCACGATGTCGAAGCTGAATTCGTCGATCGCGCGGTCACGCTCGTGGAAGGCAAGAGCGTCGCAACTACAGTCACCGCTCGCTTCCACAGCGAAGTCGGCAAAATTCTTCCGTCTTAAGCGAGCGTCTACTTCGAGCAGAATGGGCTGTGGGAACCGCCTTAATGTGCTCTCGGACTTAGTGAGCAACTTAACGGCGAGCGGCATGCCAATCCCTGCCACCCTGATAAGGGCATATTCGGACGCAAAAGTGGCGTTGTCCGGATAAGAGAATTCAAAAGAGCCTGTCTCGTCGGTCTGGGTGACGGCGAGTGCCTGCGGCGCAATGAGTACATCTGGAATATCGTCATCATCGTCGCAGTGGTCCTGATCTTGACCGAGAAAATCGATCGGCGGACAACAGTCATCGAAGGTTTGGTCGAACGCGGGGGGAGCGTAGATTGCAATCGTCCGCGATCCGAAGGGCACCCCATCCGAAAACCACAGTTTGCCGCGGCCCGTTTCACGGGTTTCAGCCTTACTGAGATGTTCGTGCCGATGAATGGCTGCCTTGAGATCCTGGCCGGCCCCCACTTTGACAGGTTGCGTCTTGTCCTCGGTCAGCCAATCACGCAGGGTTGGACGGTCGAGGTAGCAAGTGATTAGCTGACTTCCGTCCGGTCCAAGCACGTCGAAACGGGCGAGATCGCCATACTCGACCTTGTCTTTCTCAAATCGCGTTAGCCCTTCGATGATGAATTCATACTTCTTCTCTTGAGGCTCCGTGAGCCAACCGAGCAGCTGGGTTGTCTCGAATTGGAGCTTTGGAGTGGTTGCGCCCGCCTCAACGCCCAAGTCCTCCGAGCCTTGCTCGGGAACCTTCGGCTGATCGGCGCCAGCCGGCTCTTTCGGTTCTGCAGGCTGGTTGCTGCGAGTAGGGTCTTCGCCATCGGGGAGAAGTTTGCCGGAATCTGCATCGCCGTCGCCTTCCTTGCCCAGCAAAGTGTCGATGAATTCCTGCCAATCCTTTTTCTTGAGCGCCTTCCTGACCTCTCTCGGCCCCGACCGGGCTCGGTCAACAATCTGCTTCCAACCCCTATCCGACTGGCTCCTGAAGACGTCGCGCATCTGCTGAAGGAAATGATCGACTCCTGCTTGATTTCCATTTTCATCCTTGGAGATCAGGTCCTTGAACGCGTCGACCGCTGCCGCTCCAATCCCGAGCGGCCCTGGCAGCTTGGCCATAGCTTCAAGGACCCGGTCGGCCACCAGCAGCGCCTGCTTCTTCGCCTTGTCCAAAGACGACGCCGACTTCCGTTCCTGAAAGGTCAACGCGACGGGAAACGGTAGCACCGTGGTTTCGGTTTCCGGTTGAGCCTGACCGTACGAGGCCCGTGGTACGCCCGACGAGCCTGGACGATTGGTTGAAACCGGCGCTGCGAAACGCCCCTTTAGAATAGTAAGCAGCGCTTGAAACTGCAGCCCGACGTCATCCCCGCCCTGTTCAGCCGGAGAGAATTCGATTCTACCCTTGATCAGTGCGCGAATCATATTGACCCTCGATCCTACGATGAGTGCTTGCGGCCGGCGGCATCAGTCAGCCATGGCAGGCAAATCCGGCGACGGCCCAAGCTCGCCCTTCTTTCTCGGCGTTCCTGAAAAGGTTATCGACACCCTGCGCATGGGCGCCAGGCAGCTGAACAGCTTGCGCTGCTGGATTGAAAGAGCCAATGCCGCGTCCCTGTCGCGCACGCTCCTCGGGTCGCGGGCAATAAGCCTTTCAGGATAGGCGGTCAGCTGACCTGGGGTTTTCCCGGTGCAGATTTCGCCACGATCCAAAATCAGCGGGGTCGGAACCTGAATGTCCACTCGGCGGCGCCTGGCGCCTTGACCAATAATCCTATTGGTCGTCGTGACCTTTTGGTACGTCGCGAGACAGCTTTTCCACTGATCGACGTCGATCTGCTCTGTGCCTGGACCGATACCGACGCCGGTGGCTGCAAACTGCCCGGGGCGGGACAACATGATGCCGTCCGCCTGAAGTCCATCGAGCACTCCAGCCACCGTGTCGGCACGCCCGTTGGCCAATTGGTAGTTGTCGCACAGCCCGCCAATCGGATCGGTGAAGCCCTCCACCCGATCGATCGAGACGCCGTCAAATTCTCCGAAAGCCTTGCGCATTACCGCTTCGGCCCGGCGGCGATGAACAGCTTCGAGTCCAGCCTCGTTGTACTCGAAAATCTGGTCGGCGTTGAACTCGATGAAGAACTTGCCTGGGCCGGTGGGCGTGAGCTTCACGAACACGACGCTAGGATCGAAGGCCTGATCCTCGCAGGCAAAACAATCGTTGGTTCGCATCAGGAAGTAGGCGGGAATCAAGGCGATCAGTAAGACGACCAGCAATGCAATGCTGACGCGATCCTTGCCCGTCAGCCTGCGTTCACCCTGGTAGTCCTCTGCGCCGGGAGGTTCATCATAGCCCTTGGCGATGAAGCGTTTGTACCGCGCCAAGGTGCTATAACGTCCGAGGTGAAGCAGTTCCGCTTGCTTTGGCCAAGATTTCAGCAGGTCAAAGGACGGCCGGTCAGAACGTTCGAACTTGTGCTTAGAAAGGAAACTCCAGATCCGCTCAGGAGCCATTCCCCTCATTCGGCTTGGCCGGCGGCATTCGCCGAGAGCCTCCTCGCAATCCTTCGACCAGCCAAGAATTATTCCGTCGACCGGCTCACCGGAGGAGCCGCTGACGAGCGACCGGTTGACCAACCAGAGGGTCAATCCTCCGAGGAAGGCGCCTAGAAAGGCCGCGAAGAGCGTACAATATAAGTACAGCATCGCCGGAGCATCCCTTGGGTGGAGCACTCTCACTCATGCGACGCGACTGATTGCACCTTAAGTGCTCATTTTACTGAATTTATAATAATCATGTCAATTAGGAAGTTAACAATAATATGAGTAGGCTATGCGTGAAGCGACTTACCCTTTCGAAGGATAGGGTTACATTTTCATTCGCTCGCCTCTGATTAGTACCACGCCGTCTGACAGCCGCGAAGGCGCAATGCTTTACTTCAAAACCGGTTGCTCGATGCTACCCGACGTCCAACGCCGGACTGAGTGGCCGTGCTTTTGTCGACTATAAGACTACGTGGACGGTTGTGCCCACGACGCAATAGAGGCTTCACGACTGAGGGTCTTGCGGGTCCAAACATGCTGATCGCTTTTCTGGCGTCGACGTCATCTTCAGCGACGAAGCAAAGCAAAGTCGGTAATGAAGGCCGAGGCAGTATCATCGGTTTTACTCCTGAATGCGCAATCTGAACGGTGGAGCAGGGCTGTTGTCGCGCATGTGGGGGCAGCCGTGGGCGCAACGTTCCAACCTGCGGGCAGCGATACCACCGTGCCTCTTCCGGGAAGGGCAATGGCAAATCTCGAGGGTGCTAATTGGTAGTTAGAACGACCGGTAATGGCGAGACTTAGCCGAAATCGGATATAAGCTGTGACCTAAGCGAAGGTTCGCTCACGGGTGCGGGCTTCGGCAATCGGAACGACCTGGATGGGCGCCTTGCGGAATAGCTAGGTGTGGCCGGAAGCAGAATGTCCGCTGGTTGGTCGAAACAGCATGAAAGCGGACACAAGGGAGATTTGGCGCCACCGCCGTCCGACTGAGGGTCGAGCTACGCCGCACCTCGGTCTGGAGACCTTCGAGGGTTTGCCGCAAAGCGATGCAATTTGGGCCTGATCGTTGATCGCCGCGCCCTTTCAACCATCAAGCGATATGGACCTGCCGCAGGGCTTGAACATGTGCACCGGCGAGCCCCGTGAACGACGCACCGGTAATCAGCAACTGGGCACCTTCGAAAGCCTCTCCCGACAGCAGGTCAACAAAGGGCTGGACGATAAAGTTTTCTTTGTCCTCAATTGCTTCCCCGAGAAACTCCCCCGGCAAATCAATGATCGCAATGCCTGGGTAGTGAGAGCCCGGCTTTCCGGAAAGAGAGAGCAGGCCGTAGTGATAGGCCATCAGAAAATAGAGCGAGTCCGTTCCTTCAAGTGCCGCCATCCAGCGACGGTTTCCGACGCGGAATACCCCTTCGCGCCGGGAAAGGCTGATCTGAACCGGACTATGACGCCAAGTGTGGGGCCTTAGATGATTGAGAGCTTCGAGATATGCGTTCATGCCGTCCTCGAGATCGCTGGCGGCAGCGCCGAAATCGACCGTGCGCATTACTTCGTCAACGCGCTCCTGAATCGGTTCGATTTTCGCTTCGAGCGCGGCGATGCGATCCGCGATGTCTGTCTCAAGCGCCAGAGCGGCACTGACCCTGTCAAGCTGCCGCTCTCGCTCGCTCGCCTGACCCAAAGCCATGTCGATCTTACTGATCTCTTCCTGCGCCACGGCGGCAATCGCCTGTCGCGCCGGAACTAGCTCATTGTCGATGATCCGCAGTTGGCGCTCGTCATCGGCGATCTGCGATGCGTGGTGCCGAATGTCTCTCGCTAGAACGTCGGAGAGCGCCGCTGCCTCTTTCCGTTCGCTCTCCAGCCGTTCGCGTTCGAACCGCAATCGAACTGCGCCTAGCCCCTCGACCATAGGCTCGGAGGGCCGTGCCTGGTGGCAGAGGAAGCAATCGGGGGAGGGAATAACGACGGGCGCGACGGTCTGATCGCACGCCGGGCAATGGGTAATTTTCAAATCGGCCAGCATTGTGCCGGCGTCCTCGGCGCGAGCCATCCGGTCGAGCTCATCGGCGAGATCGCTTTCGTATCGCGCAACTTCGCGGGCGCGATCGACAGCGGAGTTGCGATCGCGGGAGCTAGCCTCCAGTCGAGAGGAGACGAGGGCGCGAAGCTCGCCCAGTTCGACAATTCTGCTGCGCTGGCCGGGATCTAGGGTCTCGCCCGCCGACCGGCTCAGCAATTCGACACGTTGCCGCCTGAGCACCTCGGTTTCGGTCGCGATGCGCACCTTTGCCGCTGCAACCGTTAGCGCATTCACCACCACCGAAATGTCTTCATCGGAGAGGAGGCCGCGTGCCAGCTCAGCCAGCGTGTGCTGGTACTGGTCTCGACGAGCCTTGAGGCGTTCGACTTCCAGCTTAAGTTGAACCAGCTCACCGTAATCATCGGTGAAGATGCGCTGGGCCAGCCCTAGGAATTGAAGCAGCGACGCATGCTGCTCGCCCTCGGGCTGTTGGTCGGCTAGGCCGCTCCAGAACCGCTGCTGGCGATAGATATGGCGAAGTAGGATGCGAAAGCTGAGTTCCGGCCAGGTCTGCCCCGACATCGGGTTACCCTTAGGAAAATGGACGAGCGGGATATCGAGCTTGGCGAAAAGCCAATGCTGGAACTCCTTCGTATCCATCACCTCGTCGCCGACGAAGATCTTGCCCTTCGCGCCTGGCTCGAGCCAGCGACGCTCAATCCGCACCGCATCGCCATCGACGATGAGATTCGCGGCGGCGCTTTCGTATTTGTCGGCGAGACCTGCCTCATCGCTACCTTCGTACGGATTGGCGCCCGTGTCGCCGAGTAGGAAATCCAGTGTCTGCAGCCATTTCGTCTTGCCGGTATTGGGTGGGCCGACCAGAAGATTGACGCCTGTTTTGAACGTCAAAGACTCGACGTTGCCGGTGGTGAGCCGACGTTCGAGGCGCGCAACCGACAGAAATGCGTTGGTCATTGCTCGATCACCTTGCCCATTTCACGACGGCTGACCTCCTGATCGAAAAGTCGGTAAATCATATCCTTGAGATACGTCCCCGACTTCCGCCCGAACGTGGCTTTGATCTGCTTCAACCGACCGACCAGAGTCGTGAAGGATGGTCGTGCGGCTAACTGTTTTGCCCGCTCACGGCCCAGCGGGGTAAGCGCAAGACGAAAGGACTTGCCCTCTTTGGTTACCGAGATGAGCGCTTTCGCCTCGAGGTGCGAAAGCACGTGGTAATAGCGCTTGTCCCACGGGCCATAGTGATGGCGGACCATTGCAGCCTCTACCGTGCGATTGTCATTCGGCAGAGGAACCATTCCGTCGGCCTGGGCGGCTTCGGCGGCGCGAGCGATGTCGAAGAAATCCGGGTATCGGGCGAAGAAGTCGAGTTTGGCCATTTTTGTGAGGCCGTCGATGCGGCCACTGGTCCCGCAAAATTCCATGAGCAGCATCAGGCGCGCCGCGTGGAATTCGAGCACGTCGTCTGCGGCCAATGGCAGGCTTGCGGGCTGCGCGCCAAGGCGGTTGAGCGACCTCATTTTGCCGGCCGTTTGAAACGCAGCAGACAACGATCCGCGATGTCGTAAAGGCAACCCTTGAGAAAGGCGCCCGCGCCCTGCTGCGCTTCCGGCGCCGCATTGATCTCGTCCATCTTGGCGAGGCAAAGCGCGTGGAAAGCCGGTCCCGACAAATCGAGTTCGCCCGCGACAAGGCGCGACCTGAGGGTGAGCGCCTCCGACTTCACACGCGCCTGCATCTGCCCGATGCTATCGGCCTGCATGTAACGCGGCGTGCGCACCTCGGCGGCATATTCGCGCCGAAGATCCACCGCGAGAAGGACGAGCTCGTCGGGAAGGTCCGCCGCAATCATTTTCGCGGCTAGCTTGCCGCCCGAAGCCTCGGCCTTGCCGTCGACGATCTCGGCCAGTTTCGACTGCCACCACTCAAGGACCTGGGCGCGGGTGATAATTTTTTTCGCCTTGTCGGGCACCCATTTCGCGTCGCCCGCCGCTTTGGTCCAAGCCCGCATCTCGTCGAGCAGCTGGTCAATCTGTTCATACAACAAGGGGAGTCCGGCCAGATTACTGAGCTGAAGCAGCCTTCGCCGATTCTCATTTTTGGCAGTGGCAAGGTCGTACCGGACGTCCCACCGACAATTTTCGAGCCAATATTGGCAGCCATTTCCCTTGGCGGAGACTAGGCTGGGAAACTTACTCTCGATTTCGTCCCGCAGGGTCTCCAACTCGGCCGCGACGAGCGCCCGGGCTTCCGATCCGCAATCATAGGTTAGAGGCGATAGCGCCTCGACCACCGGACGCAGCGTCACCAGTCGGAATAGCGCAATTTCCTTATGCCGATCACGCGCGAGCGACGCCTCGAAGATTGACAAGGTCGTCTTGGTTGGCTTGCGGCACAGATCGGCGGTTGACCAGAGCTTGTCCGGCTCACCGGCTTTAACCTGCACAAATTCGGCGCACTCATCGGTTTGGCCTTCAAGCAGCCAGACCAGGACGAGATCGTCATGGGTTTCGCAATGGACGCGTAACAGCGCCGGATCTTCCAGCATCACAAGCAGGAAGCTGACGGCGATCTCATCCTGGTAGGTGAATCCTTTCCGCGCGATGGGGCCGCCCTCTTCCACCGGAGGCGCGTCATTGATCGAGGGCCACGCCACAGGTTGCCCTTGCGCAACGCCAGTTTCGCTCATTGGGCGGTCGTCTCCGCCCTTATGCGCACATGCCAATTGCTTGATGGCGAATAGTCACCGATCATGCCCTCCCAATGACAAAGGGCACTCAGGCTCGGCGGATTGCAAGCATAAATAGCGGCGGGCGGTTGGGTTGTGCGACCAGTTTGGGCCAACGTCTCGCCGCCTCGCGACAGGATCAGTACCGTGTCGACGTTTCAGATCGACACTCAATATTCGAATATACTCAAATTGCCCTGCCCTGCCCCCGGGGGACCAAGTGATCTTTGCGTTGAACGCGGCCTGAAGGGCTTCGGCCTCGGTCATGGCGAGATTGGCTATGAAATGCATAATAGATCGGCGGTCTTTGTCTTGGGCCATCATTTTTCCAATCGCTGGTGCCGCCGATGGCGGCGGTACTGCGGCCGATACGGGCGCATGGCGGGCAGACGTCCGCTTTGAGGAGCCTGAAAACAGCCGGCAACGACGAGGATGGGCGCGTAGCGGAAGGCTGCATGTCTTCGGCTCGAGCAGTTTCGATGATCAATTGATGGGATCGCGCAGCTCGATCCACACCGGCGCGTGATCGCTCGTCTTTTCCCAGCCGCGCACGTGGGCATCGACCTGAGCATCGATGAGGCGGTCGGTGAGCGCGGGACTGAGGAGGAGGTGATCGATCCGAAGACCCGCGTTTCGCGCGTAAGCGTTCCGAAAATAGTCCCAGAAGGTGTAGATGACGGCGTCGGGATGAATGGTCCGGAGCGCGTCGACCCAACCTTGCTCGAGCAGGCGCAAATAGGCCGCCCGCGCTTCGGGAGCGAACAGAGCGTCATCGACCCATCTCTCGGGTTTGTAGACGTCCTTCTCCGTCGGCATGACGTTGTAATCGCCGGCGAGAATTGCGGGCACATCCGCTGCGATGAGGTCAGCGGCGTGCTCCACGAGACGCTCGAACCACAGGAGCTTGTAGTCGAACTTGGGCCCCGGCTTCGGATTGCCGTTAGGCAGATAGAGGCCGCCCACGAGAATGCCGGCCACGGCCGCCTCGATGTATCGGCTGTGGCTATCGTCCGGATCGCCTGGCAATCCTCGACGCGTTTCGACCGGCGCGCCTATGCGGCTGAGGATAGCGACGCCGTTCCAGCGGGGCTGTCCGTGCCAGATCGCTCGATAGCCAGCATCCTCGATTGCCGCCTCCGGGAACCGTTCCTGCGGCGCTTTCAGTTCTTGCAGGCACACAATGTCTGGGCGGGCCTCGGCGAGCCAGCGCAGGAGCACCTGAAGCCGCCCGTTGATGCCATTCACATTGTAGGTCGCGATCTTCATCCGATGCTCGCCCAGATCAATGTGGCAATTCCATCCGCGCGACCTTCAACCACAGTATCAAAGGAGAGGCAGTCGCTGATCGATCATACTCCGACCAAACAGCGACCCCTTCTCTGCCCTCTTCGCCAGGTGCTGAGCGTCTTTCATCAGGTAGTGCTGCGGAGTTTCGACACGCTCCAGCTCGTCCCATGTGATCGGCGCCGCCACGGGTGAGCCCGGTCGCGCTCGCAGCGAGTAGGGCATGATTGCTGTGTGCGTCCGCTGATTGCGCAGATAATCGAGGAAGATGCGCCCTCGCCGCTTCGCGAGAGGAAGCGCAACGGTGAACCGATCTGGCGCCGCTTCCGCGAGGGCTACGCAGAAGCTTTTGGCAAAGGCGCGCACCTCATTCCAGCCCTGCTCCGCCGCGAACGGCACCACCACGTGGATGCCCTTCCCGCCGGTGAGGAGCGGCCACGACTTAAGGCCGATTGCCTCTAGGGAACGGCGGAGCTGAAATGCGGTGTTCCGGACCTGCGAGAAGGTGACTCCCTCTCCAGGATCGAGGTCGAAGGCGATCCGGTCCGGCCGCTCATAGTCCGGCACGCGAGAGCCCCAGGCGTGGAACTCGACGGCGCCGGCTTCGACACAGGCGAGCAGCCCCTCGAGGCTGTCGATGAATAGATAATCCTCCGTCCGCCCGTTCTTCTGAAGAACCGGAATCTTGTGGATCGGCTCATCAAACGGGTGCTCCGTCGGCGGGTGGTTCCGGTTGCGCTGGAAGAAGCAGTAGCGGCCGTGGCACCGGAATAGATTGAGCGGGCGATTGCAGAGGTGTGGGAGCATCAGCGGTCCAACCTCACGATAGTAGGCCAGCAACGCGGACAGGTCCGGCACAGCGCCATGCTCCACATGGTAGCCTGGTTCCTTGCTGGGACCGCCGGTTCGTTTCTTCTGCGCGGAGCGCGACGGCTCGGCCGGCAGACGCAAGATCGACTTTACGGTCGCATGGCGCAGCATCTCCTCGCCCTGGAGGTGCCTCACGCGGACCCGCATTTCGGGTTTGAGCCAACTCGTCTCCGGCCGTGGATCCATGTGCAGCGCTGGCCTGTCTGTCTTCAGCCGCTCGTTCGCGCGCCAGAAGCGCTCCCGATCGGCCTCGGAAAAGGTGACCATCGCGGCTCCCGCATATTCCAGGCGATGATCCTCCGTTTCGCGCGCCAGCAGCGCCACGGGAGCCAGGTCCCCTTTGGATGTGCCGATCACGACGAACTCGCTCTCGGTGAAGCTCTTCGACTTCAGCCAGGTCTTGGCCGGGCCGCTGCGGTAGCGGCTGCCGAGCTTCTTGGAGACGATCCCTTCCAGGCCCATGCGCTCGGCCGCCGCGAAGAACTCTGATCCGCCGCCGATGACATGATCGCTGAACTGGAACGGCTGGCCGGGTGTATTCTCGCCTATCAGATCGCGGAGTTTGGCGCGCCTTTCCTCCACAGGCTCGCGACGCAGATCCTGCCCGTCGAGGTGCAGGAGGTCGAAAGCCATGAAGATGAGCCCTCGCGGCCTTCTCTTCGCCAGCTCACGCCGAAGGCCGTGAAAATCTGGGATGCCATTGGCACCTTGAAGGATAACTTCGCCATCGAGGATGGCGGTCTCGCAGTCGAGCTCCGCCAAAGCGTTCACGAGGTGAGCATATTGGCTCGTCCAGTCGAGGCCGGTGCGGGTGAAGGCGCGACTTTGATCGCCGGCTACGATGATCTCGGTGCGGTAGCCGTCATATTTCAGCTCATGGAGCCACCCGTCACCCTCAGGAGGCGAATCCACCAGCGCAGGTCGCATTGGCTCAATGAAGCTGAGGCTGGTCGCGAGAGTCGTCACCGAGTTGAATCGCTCAGCAACAGAAGCGGTTCCGGCGACGCCTGCCGCTATCGCCGTCCTGGCGCTTTCGGGGGCAGCACCTCCGATCTAAATTCACGCCCGCCGCATCGCCTGCAGGGCCCACGAATCCTGCGGCCGAGCTCCAGAATACCGGTAGAGCCGTCACCGCGACGCGCCTGTTTAAGCCTTTCGATGATGGCTCTCGGCGGCAACAAGACCCGCGCCGGGCACTGCTCACACGCAATGGCAATGAGCACGTCCTTGTCATTGAGGTAAGCCACCAGTGGGACGCCTTTGGGATAAATGGCGCTGACTTCCTCAAGCTTGCAGCCGTCCCAATGGCCGCAGCGCAAGGCCTGGATCAGGTGCTGAGGCGGTTGATCGCCCCTGCCCGCTTGAACGGCCGCGCGGAAATCGATCTCCACACGGCGATGGCAATCGCGGCGGCCACACTTCAAGAGCATCTCCTGCCCCCGCTGGTAGAAGCCAAGCACCGTCGCAACCGCCACAACCCGGAGATTATCCGAGCTAATTTGCCACCCGGGCACGAGGAATGGCTTGAGCTCTGCCAGCCGGGCTGCGCGTCGCTTTTCGTCGCGCTTGCTGCGACTGAGGTTGGCGCTCATTGGAAACCAGGGTGCTGCGAGGACATGAGGAACAAATACAGAACATCGCGTCTGAGTCGCTACCCCTCCGGAGCCGGTCAGTCTGCGCGTGTGCTGGCGTCTGGCGCCCGCGTTGAGTGGCCCGAGCGTCAAAGGGGCCGCGTGCTCACAATTGATGACGAAGATCCAGGTCAGGCGACCTGCTGCGAAGTTTAGAAGCGTGATCCTGATCTAGTACCCGCAGCGATCCCGACGGCTAGCGCAATAATGAGGACGCCAGAACCACCGTGAGCTTTGCGACCGTGGCTCCCATGCTCCGGACCTCCTGCAGCGGCGACTGGATCTCCCATGATCGCATTTGCTCAGCTCCGGGCTGCGATCCAGGCATCGACCTGCCGTTCGAGGATTGAAAGGGGGAGCGAGCCGGCGCCAACCAGGAGATCGTGGAAGCCCTTGATGTCGAACCTTGGACCAAGTTCGCGTTCGGCCTTGCCGCGCAACTCCATGATCTTGAGCATGCCGATCTTGTAGCCGGTGGCCTGCCCGGGCAACGTGATGTACCGGCGGACCTCCGAGCGGGCCTGGTCGGGAGAAGCGCGGCCGGACGCCACCATATAGTCTATGGCTTGCTGCTCATTCCAGCCCTTGGCGTGAATGCCGGTGTCGACGACCAGGCGCGCAGCACGGAACAACTCGGCTTCGAGGCGCATGAAATCGCTGGCTACGTCGGGATAGGCGCCCATCTCCTTGCATAAGGCTTCGGCGTAGAGGGCCCAGCCCTCGCCGAACGCCACGTAACGCGTGGCCTGGCGAAACTTCGGCCCGCTCGTCTGCCCGACCTGGATATCGCCCTGCATGACGTGGCCGGGCACGCCCTCGTGGCACATCAGGTCGATGGTGGCATCCGGCGCCGGATCGTCGGTGGTGCCGAGCAGGTGAACATAGACGCGGCCCGGACGGGCGCCATCGGGCGTGGGCGGCGCGGCGTGCGCGGCTCCGCCGGCGACTTCGCTGAACGATGGCTCGCGCACCACCTCCATGCGATGCGCCGGAAGGATACCGAAATATTTCGGCAGCAGCTCACGATTGCGCGCGATGGCGGCGTTCGCGTTGCGCAGATATTCGGCGCGAAGCTCGTCCGTCCACGGCCGGGGCGGATTGCGACGCTCGCGCTCGGCATAATAAGCTAGGCGATCCTTCGAACCCGCCTGGCGGGCCAGTGCGTCCTGCTCTCCTTCGATCCGCTTGACCTCCTCGAGGCCGATTTCATGGATCTGTTCTGCGGTGAGATCGGTGGTCGTATTCAGCTTCAGCGCGGCGGCATACCAGTCAGCACCTCCTGGCAGCGACCCCGCGCCGACGCGCCCGCTCGGCGCGTGCGGCAACGCGCTTTCGGCCCAGGCGATCACCCGCTCATAGGCAGGCTTGATCGAGAGCAGGGCGGTTCGCGTGTCGGCGAGAAGCGCCCGCGCCTGCTCGTCGGTGACCTTGCCGCTCGACTGAAGCTTGGCCACCTTGGCTTCAGCATCGGCCCACAGAGGCGAGGCGGCGCCTTCATCGAACGGTGCACCGGTGATGATGGCCCGGCTGCCGTCGATCACACGCTCGACCTGGAATTTCGGTGCGTGCACGCCGATCGCAGCGGAGGCCCGGCTTTGGGTGATGGCTTCGTCCAGCACTGCCGGGATGGCGCGAAGGCGGGCTGCATAGGCCCGCATGTCGGCCGCATCCTGCACGACGTGCGTGTTGATCATGAAATCGGGCAGCCGCGAATGTGCCGAATAGAGGAACGAGTAGAAAGGCGGCGAATATTGGCGGTAGCGGTAGCGGAGCTCTGCACGGTCGAGCTCAAGCGCCCAGATGTCGTAGTTGACCTGCGCGCTTGGGGAGAGCTTGGCGCGGTCGAATTGCGACTTCATGCGCGAAACGCTGGCGCGGCGCCATTCCAGCTCCCGGAGCTCAGCGGCCTCGCTGATGTCGTCGAGCCGATCCTGTCCCTCCTTCATGCCAAGCCGCGTCGCCAGTTGAGGATTGTGTCGCAGCTGCTCGGCAAATTCCTTGTCCAGGAACGCATACAAGCGCGCGTCCTCCGCCTCCGCCACGACTGCCGGCGCCTGGGCCGAGACGGCAGAAAACGAAGGCACAGCGAATGCGAAGGCGCTGGCGGCGAGAAGAAGCGATTGGCGCATATTTGGGACCCTCCTGTGAGGTCAGCTTATCGGCCCCGATGGATGCGGTGAAGCTGCAGTTATCACGAGGTCAGACGTTCTATGCTGACGCGCCAGGAAGGGCCGCTGAGCAGATGTCTGCAATGCCAGCACAGCCGAACGTCTCCGTCTGGCCGCGAGCGGACCGTCCGTCCTTCGTGCAAGAGGGGGCCAAAGCGCCCCCCTTCGGTGAGTGGCGGAGGAAGAGTGGAAAGCCGCCTTTAAGATTCGACCGGCATATCGAGCAGAGCACAGTCGGAGGCGGAGCCGTCATGACATTCTACGCTGCAGCAATGCCAATGTATGGTCCTTTAGAAGGCCACATCGACCGGCACCCTTTCAATGATCTGTATGTAGCGGTGCTAGCTGCGAGGGCAAAAGCTGAGAATGGTCACTTGTTTGCTCAGGTTGAAGATGAAGAAGGCAACGTGCTGGTTGATGAAAGAGATCTTGCAACCTGGACGGCTGAAGCGGCTGCCGCTGTGCTCAGTTGTCCGAGCTGTAGTCGGAGGATGCGGGTGCCCCGCCGAAAGCAGCTGAGGATAAAGTGCCCTTCTTGCGCGAAGCAGTGGGTCCAGCAGACTTGAGTGCAATCCCCTGGAGATTGTAGGCTGGCGACAGGCCATGCTCCCGCTACTGCGTGTGTCAATCCTCGGTGTGAACCCAATAGCTTGACCGATCAGCGCACAATTTTCGATCGAGATTGACATCAACCCGCATGACAGCAATTCCAATTGTCGGCACCCCCGCTAGCGGCTCGCCCGGCAGCAATGGGCGCAAATCAGACCATCGAGCGATGGCGAAATGGCGCGGGAAGCCGGAGCCATCCATTTTGAGTCTTCAACCGTTAAGCGGGCCTGAGTTCATAAGCCCGATCAAAGGCCTCCTCTAAGGGCCTGCTAACGCCTCGCAAGCCTTCCACAACCTGATGCGCCCACTCGAAATAGTCACACCGACGTTGATGATCCCAATCAGGGGGCGGGCAGCTCACAAGATCTCGCAAATTGGCGATTTTGTCGGCCATCTTCACGAGCTTTGCTCGTTCGGACTTTGAGGACGCTTTCTGGATCTGAAGTCTCTTACGCTCAGCCGGCTCCAATTTCTTGTCGTCTGTGACTTCAGCGACGACGCTCGCCACCTCCCCACCAAAGTGTTCGTGGACCTCATCCGGCGTCGTCACGGTGTCTTCGACCACGTCATGTAGCAGGGCCGCGACGATTGTGACGCTGTCGGTGATGCCTCCCTCCTCCGCCAGGATCGCAGCGACCGCCAGCGGATGATTAATGTAGGGAGAAGCGGCCGCATCCTTGCGGCGCTGCGTGCTATGCCGCTGAGCTGCGAAATGTGCAGCTCGCAATATCAAACCTAAATCTGCAGACATATCCCCTCCCCTCTGAGTTCATTTATTGAGCCTAACCCAG
Organism: Sphingosinicella humi; assembly: GCF_003129465.1. Lineage (NCBI taxonomy): Bacteria > Pseudomonadati > Pseudomonadota > Alphaproteobacteria > Sphingomonadales > Sphingomicrobiaceae > Allosphingosinicella > Allosphingosinicella humi. The sequence continues at coordinate 2,403,389 of NZ_QFFF01000001.1, read as the reverse complement.
CCGGGGGTCTCGGTCGAACCCACCTTGGCTTGAGGGTGCCCTGAGCCTTTTCTCTCGCGGCAGCAGCTTGAGTTCCCGAAGACGCTGACCTTCTTCAACCCGGTTAGTTCTCGCCCCCTAGACCTGTAGGCGCACCCACGAAGGACAAAGGCTGCAAAAATTCCATTTGTAACTTCTCCAATTGGGTTCTATTGTGGTTTTCACGAAAGGAAGTTTCACGGTGAACGTTCGACAGTTCGAAAAATTTCTCACCCAATATGGCGCGTCGGCGGCGAGCCTCGACATGATCACTCGGAAGCTTCGCTCCATGGAGCTGCTGCCTGTGGGCGGGCGAGGCCCCAACGCCCCCACGATTGGTCCGGCGGAAGCCGCTTGGATCCTCCTGGTTCTCGCTGGATCCAGCATCCCTACTGCTGCCGACGCCACGGCAAGCCGCATCCGGTCGCTCAAGTCGGTCAAGAAGCATGCCGATGGCTCGGATTGGTTTCTCCATCACGCCATCAGAGATCTCCTCGGCCATCGCGACACCCTGGCAACCGTCAAAGAGGTCCGTGTCTGCCGCACGACATCCGCCGCCACCATAATTTACGAAGATGGACGCGAGGATCATTTCGTCGGGTCTATCCTTCCCTTTCTCAACAATCCGGACTTGAGAGGCCTCGATTTTCGGGTCGACGGTGTCCTCTCGAAGCATCTCCTCCTCCACTCAGCTCAGGCAATCGCCCCTACAGAAGAGGCGAAGGTTAGCGGCTAATGAGCTTGGGGACGGTCAATCAGTCAGAGGAGGCTCGACGGGATGCTCCCGTTCGACCGATCCTGCCCGACTGGCCGCGCCTTATGAGGATTGAATTGGCTGCCCCATATCTGGGTGTCAGCCCCAGTACCTTTCGAAGCCTCAATATCGCAGCTCACACCATCGGCAGGTGTGTGCTGTGGGACCGCGCGGACCTCGATCGATATGCTGACCGTTTGGGAAATCAACCGCTTGCCGAGCCTGATCGATTAGCGGAAGCTGCTGAGGTGGAACGCCGGTTCCTGGAGCGTCGCCGTGGCACGAACTAACCTCCGCTACACCTATATCGCCAAGGGCCGCTATTGGCGCTTCCGCCACAGTAAAATCGGCGACGTGCCCCTCCCTGAGCAGCCTGGCTCAGAGGCATTTCATAAGCGCTACAGCGAGTTGATGGCGAAAGTGAACAAAGCGGAGCCGACCGAAAACCGTCAGTCTCTAGCTTGGCTTACAGCGAAATATCGCAAGAGCGTTGAACTAGCATCGCTGTCGGATGCTACGCAGAAGGACTACCTTCAGACGCTTGATCTAATAGACCGCGAGATGGGCGACCAACCGTTCGCATTCGTCACTCGGAAAATGATCAAGGCGGTGCGGGATGACTACGCCGCCACGCCACGTAAGGCTCATAAAATCAAACAGATGATGTCGCGCCTTTATAGCTGGGCGGAAGAGGACGACCTAGTTGCAGAAGGCTTTAACCCAGCCGCAGGGATCAAGAAGTTGAGCCGCAAGGGTGGCGAGAAGGAATATGTCGTCTGGTCTGAGGCCGAAATTGCACTGATGCTCAAAGAGACGCCAGCCTTCATGAAGACCGTCATTCTGGTAACCCTCTATACCGGACAGCGCGTCGCGGACGTAGCCCGAATGACTTGGCAGCAGTTTCAGGGCGATGTTGTTCGGGTGAGGCAGTCCAAAACCGGAAATCCGCTTATAATCGCGTGTCACCCCGTCCTCAGGGATCACCTCAACGATCTGCGCCGCAAGCTTGATGCTGATGGCAAGCGCGGCATCATGATATGCACGAGCGCTGTAGGCCGCCCGTATAATGCAAACAGCCTCTCATCAGCCGTAGGACGTGCTGTCCGAGCGGTCGAAGAGATGCCCAACGACCGCTCCCTTCACGGCCTTCGTTATGCTGCTGGATCGATGCTTGAGGAAGCCGGCTGCACCGTCGCAGAGATCGAATCTGTCCTCGGTCATGAGACGTTCAAAATGGCGCTAAAATATGCCTCGCAGCGCCTGCGGTCGAAGGCGGCGATGGAGAAGGCGGAGCACGCATAGCCAGCTCGATCTTGGGTGAGAACAAATCAAGTCAGTGCGAACTCGGTCCAAAAAACTGCGAACTCGACATTGACACCACCCCAAAACCCTACCATTTCCGCCGCTCCGGCCCGATGGCGGAGTGGTTACGCAGAGGACTGCAAATCCTTGCACGCCGGTTCGATTCCGGCTCGGGCCTCCACTTCCTCTTGAAACTCACCGTCTAAGGCTGCTCCGACAAGGCGGCCTCGAACAGCTGTTCGAGCTTGCGGCGGACGATGCCCCGGTCCTCGTCGCAGAGGGGACCGACCTGCATGACGGTGCGCAGGATCGTCGTCCCCATGAATATGGCCATGGCGAAGCTCGCCCGCACCGGAGCGTTGCGGCCTCCGATCAGATCCGCGAAGGGCTCTAGGACGTCATGGCGCAGCGATTCCCGCACGATCTCGGCGGCCTTGGGAGACGAGGCTGAGCGCAGGATGATCAGCAAGCGCTCGACATCGTTGCGGTCGGTTTCACAGCCATTGTCGAGCATGAGATCGGCGAGGCGCGCGGGCAGGTCGGTCGAATCCCCGTCGAGCGGCAGCTTGCCTTCGCGATCGCCGCGCAGCACCTCCTGAAAAAGCTCCTCCTTGCTACCGAAATAGCGGCTGACCAGCGCGACATCGACGCCGGCGTCGCGGGCGATGTCGCGAAGGCCGACGCACTCATAGCTGTCCTGGAGGAAGCGTCGGGTGGCGGCGATGAGGATGGCTTGGCGGGTGGCGGCGGCGTTGCGGGTGCGCCCCGGCCCGAGGTCGGAACATTTCATGGCTTTCAATACCATAGCTTGTAGCAAGGTCAACGCGTGATGACTTTTATGTCGACAGTCGTTGACATGAGATGAACAGGTTCATAGGTGCGTCGTCCGCCATCGACCCAGGGCGGCCAGATCGAGCGGACGTCGATCCGCCCAGGCAGCGTTACAGGATATTATTAATATGTATTTCAAAAGCTTCGCTGCGGCGGCCGCCGGTCTCGTGCTGCTCCTCTCCGCCTGTTCGTCGGGCGAGTCGCAGCAGCCGCCGCCCGCGCCGCCGGTCACCGTTGCCGCGCCGCTGGTCCAGGAAGTTGTCGACTGGGACGATTATGTCGGCCGCTTCGAGGCGATTCAGCGCGTCGAGGTGAAGCCGCGCGTCACCGGCTATCTCCAGCGCGTACATTTCCGCGACGGTGACTATGTCCGGGCGGGGCAGACCCTGTTCACGGTCGACGCCCGCCCGGCGCAGGCGCAGCTCGATCAGGCGCGGGCGCAGCTCGCCCGGGCCGAGGCATCGCTCGCCAACGCCCGCACCGAGCTGGAGCGATCGAAGACGCTGGCGGCTTCCCGCGCCGCGAGCGAGGAGGAAGTGGAGGCGCGCGAGGCCGCCGTCCGCACCGGCCTCGCCGACGTCAACGCCGCCCGGGCCGCCGTCCGCGCCAACCAGCTCACCGTCGGCTTCACGAGCGTGGCGGCGCCGATCTCCGGCCGGGTGTCGGAGCGGCTGGTCGATGTCGGCAACAGCGTGACGGCCGACCAGACGGTGCTCACCACCATCGTCTCGACCAATCCCATCCACTTCGCCTTCGAGGGTTCCGAAGCGCTGCTGCTCAAATATCAGAGGCAGAATTCGGGCGCCTCGCGCGGCACGCCGGTGCGCATCCGCCTCCAGGACGAGAGCACATACGCCCATGCCGGCACGCTCGATTTCGTCGACACGACCATCGGCTCCGCCTCCGGCACGGTGCGCGCCCGCGCGGTCGTGCAGAACCCGGACGGATTCCTGAAGCCGGGCATGTTCGGCCATCTGCGTCTCGCCGGCACCCAGCCCTATCGGGCGATGCTGGTGCCGGACACGGCGATCGTCACCGACGCCGCCCGCAAGCTGCTCTATGTCGTCGACAAGGAAGGCAAGGTCGTGCCGAAGCCGGTCGTACTCGGACCGATGCTGGGCGACCTGCGCGTCATCCGCAGCGGGATCGAGCAGAGCGACCGAGTCATCATCGGCGGCATCCAGCGCGCGATGCCGGGCCAGACGGTCACCGCGAAGGCCGGCCAGATCAAGCCGCCCACCCTCCAGGAAGGCAAGGCCATCGAGCCCGCCAACGCACCCCCGGCGTCCGTCGCGACGCCGGCCGCGGCGGCGCGTTGAGGATAGCCCGACATGAACATATCCTCCTTCTTCATCGAGCGGCCGATCTTCGCGTCGGTGATCGCGGTGTTCATCACCCTGATCGGCGCCTTCGCCTATCCGCAGCTGCCGCTCTCCCAATATCCGGAGATCGCGCCGCCGACGATCAGCGTCCAGGCCTTCTATCCCGGCGCCACCGCCGAGACGATGGCCGAAACCGTCGCCGCGCCGCTGGAGCAGGAGATCAACGGCGTCGAGAACATGCTCTACATGACGTCATCCTCGACGTCGGCCGGGCAGGCGGCGATCACGGTCACGTTCAAGCCGGGCACCGACCTCGATGAAGCCCAGGTGCTGGTCCAAAACCGGGTGGCGCTGGTCGAGCCGCGTCTGCCCGAGGAAGTGCGCCGAATAGGCGTGACCGTCGCGAAGCAGTCCGAAGGCTTCCTGATGATCGTCGCCCTCACCTCGACGAATCCCGACCTCGACATCGACTATATCGGCAACTTCGCGAACACGAACCTGCGCGACCGGCTGCTGCGCATCGAGGGTGTCGGCGGCGTGATGGTGTTCGGCGGCGGCAATTATTCGATGCGCGTCTGGATCGATCCGGACCGCGCGGCCGCCCGCAATCTGACCGCCAGCGAGATCGTCCAGGCGCTCCGCACCCAGAATGTGCAGGTGGCCGGCGGCGCCATCGGCCAGCCGCCCTTTGCGTCGGGCAATCCCGCCTTCGAGCTGCCGATCCAGGTTCAGGGTCGCCTCAACGACCCCGCCCAGTTCGCCAATATCGTCATCAAGACGGACGCGGAGACGGGCGCCATCACCCGCGTCCGCGACGTGGCGCGAGTGGAGCTCGGATCGCAGGATTACGGCATCCAGGGCACGTTCAGCGGCAAGCGCGGCGTGGCGCTGGCAATCATCCAGCAGCCCGGCGCCAACGCCCTCGACGCCGCCGAGCTGGTGCTGAACGAGGTCGAGGAAGCGTCCAGGGACTTCCCCGCCGGCATCCAATATTCGATCCCCTACAACCCCACCGAATATGTCGCGGCGTCGGTCGAGGCGGTGCAGGAGACGCTGATCGAGGCGATCGTGCTCGTCATGCTCGTCGTCCTCGTCTTCCTCCAGACTTGGCGCGCCGCGATCATTCCGATCATCGCCATTCCGGTGGCGCTGATCGGCACTTTCGCCGTGCAGCTGGCGCTCGGTTTCTCGATCAACTCGCTGTCGCTGTTCGCGCTGGTGCTGGCGGTGGGCATCGTCGTCGACGACGCCATCGTCGTCGTCGAGGCGGTGGAAAAGCATGTCCGAAACGGCCTTACGCCCAGAGAGGCGGCGCATCGGACGATGCGCGAAGTCTCCGGCGCCCTCATCGCCATCGGCTTGGTGCTCGTGGCGGTGTTCGTGCCGACGGCGTTCGTGTCCGGCATTCCGGGCATCTTCTACCGGCAGTTCGCCGTCACCATTGCGTCGGCGACGCTCATCTCGCTGCTCGTGTCCCTCACCCTCTCCCCGGCCATGGCGGCGCTGCTGCTGAAGCCGCACAAGGAGAATGAGATCGACCATGGCCCGCGTTGGCTGCGCCCCGTTCGCGTCGGCGCCGCCAAGTTCAACCGGGGCTTCGACTGGCTTTCGGAAAATTACGGCACGCTGACGGCGAAGCTGGTGCGCATGACGACGATCGTGCTGGTCGTCTATGCCGGTCTTCTCGCGCTGACCGGCTGGCGGCTGATGGACACGCCGACCGGCTTCATCCCGGAGCAGGACCAGGGCTTCCTGATCGGCGTCGTCCAGCTTCCGCCGGGCGCTTCGCTGGAGCGCACGGCCGCGGTGCTCGACCGCACGCGGGAGATCGCGATGGAGACCGAGGGCGTGATCGACGCCGCGACCTTCGCTGGCCTCGACGGCGCCAGCTTCTCCCAGGCGTCGAACGCGGCGACCATGTTCCTCAAGCTCTCCGACTTCGAGGAGCGGCGCGATCCCGCGATGAGCGCCACCGCCTTGTCGCAGCAGTTGACCGGCAAGATCGCCGGCGAGATCGACCAGGCCAACGTCTTCTTCATCGCGCCGCCGGCCGTGCCGGGCCTCGGCAACGGCAGCGGCTTCATGATGATGATCCAGGACCGCTCCGGCGCCGGCTACGACGCGCTCGCGGGCGTGACCATGGACATGATGATGTCCGCGCAGCAGGTGCCCGAGGTCACCCAGGTCTTCTCGCTGTTCAACACCGGCTCTCCGCGCCTTGAGGCCGATATCGATCGCGACCGCGCGCAGCTGCTCGGCGTCCAGCCGGCGCAGATATTCGAGGCGCTTGGCACCTATCTGGGCTCGACCTACGTCAACGACTTCAACCTGTTCGGCCGCACCTTCCGCGTGACCGCGCAGGCCGAGCCGACCTCGCGCAACGACCGCGCGGACATAGGCCGCCTCCAGGTGCGCTCGGCGAGCGGCGAGATGGTGCCGCTCTCCTCGGTCGCGACCATCAAGGAGGACAGCGGCCCCGTCCGCGTCGTGCGCTACAACCTGTTCCCGGCGGCCGAGCTGCAAGGCTCGTCCGCGCCCGGCATCTCATCGGGCGCGGCACTGGGGGCAATGGAGCAACTGGCCGCCGAAAAGCTGCCGCCCGGATTCAGCTACGAATGGACCGGCCTCGCCTTCCAGGAGAAAGCGGCGGGCAATACCGCGGCGCTCATCTTCCTGCTGGCGGTGGTGTTCGTCTTCCTGGTGCTGGCGGCGCAATATGAGGCGCTGACCCTGCCGCTGGCGGTCATCCTGATCGTGCCCATGTGTATCCTCGCGGCCATGTTCGGCGTGAACCTGCGCGGAATGGACAACAACATCCTGACGCAGATCGGGCTCGTCGTTCTCGTCGGGCTCGCCGCGAAGAACGCGATCCTGATCGTCGAGTTCGCCAAGCAGGCGGAGGAGGATCAGGGCATGAACCGGTTCGACGCGGCGGTCACCGCCGCCCGCTCGCGCCTGCGGCCGATCCTGATGACCAGCTTCGCCTTCATCTTCGGCGTTCTGCCGCTCGCCATAGCGGTGGGCCCGGGCGCGGAAATGCGCCAGGCGCTCGGCACGGCCGTGGTGTTCGGCATGCTCGGCGTCACCATCTTCGGCCTGATCTTCACGCCGGTCTTCTACGTGGTGACGCGCGGCTGGACCCGCTTCTTCCCCAAGCGAGCGGAGAAGGAGACTCACTATCCCACCGCCTATGGCGGAACGCCGCACGACCCGCTGACGGCGCCGGAAGGACCTGCGAAATGATGCGTACCCTCCTTGCCGCCGTAAGCGCCCTGGCCCTCGCCGGCTGCGCCACGGTCGGCCCCGACTACAGCTCTCCGGCGCCGGACGCCCCGGGCCAATCCGCCTTCATCGGAGGCGAGTCTCCCGCTTTCACGGGGGACGAGCCGCCGGGCCAATGGTGGAGCCTTTACAGCGATCCGCTGCTCGACCAGCTCGTGCAGGAGGCGCTGACCCACAACACGGACCTTCGCGAGGCCGCGGCCAATCTCGCCCGCTCGCGCGCGGTGCTGCGCGAAGTGCGCGCCGGCCGCCTTCCCTCCACCACCGTCAGCGGCACCGCCAGCTATGGCCGGGCCTCGGGCGCGGCCAACGGCTCCGACGAGGCGATGGAGGATGGCGAGTTCTACGATATCGGTTTCGACATCGGCTATCAGCTCGACCTGTTCGGCCGGGTCCGCCGCGCCATCGAGGCGAGCCGGGCGGACGTGGAGGCCGTCCAGGCGGCCTTCGACTTCACCCGCATCACCGTCGCGGCCGAGACGGCCCGCGCCTATGCCGACGCCTGCAATGCCGGGCGGCAATTGGGCGTCGCGCGGCGGAGCGTCGCGCTTCAGGAGCAGACCTACGACCTGACGCGCCGCCTGCTGGAAGGCGGGCGCGGCACGGCGCTGGAGACCAACCAGGCCGGAGCCCAGCTGGAACAGACGCGAGCGGCCATTCCGACGCTCGAGGCCGCGCGGCAGACGGCGCTCTACCGCCTGTCGGTGCTGACCGGCCGGCCGCCGGCGGAGTTCCCCCAGGAGGTCGCGTCCTGCGAGGCGCCCCCTGCTCTCGGCCAACCCATTCCCGTCGGCGATGGCGCCTCCCTTCTGAGCCGCCGCCCCGATATCCGCCAGGCGGAGCGCGATCTCGCCGCGGCGACGGCGCGCATCGGCGTCGCTACGGCAGAGCTCTATCCCGACATCAGCCTCGGCGGTTCGATCGGCGCCACCGCGACGGCGATCGGCGATCTCTTCACGGGTGGCGCCTTCCGCTATGCCCTGGGTCCGCTCATCTCCTGGAGCTTCCCCAACACTTCCGGTGCGCGGGCGCGCGTCGCCCAGGCGGAAGCGTCGGCCGACGCCGCCCTCGCCCGCTTCGACGGCACTTGGCTGAGGGCCCTGGAGGAGACGGAAAGCGCCCTCACCCGCTACGCCAAGGAGCTGGACCGGGTCGCCACCTTGCGCCGGGCGAGGGAGCAAAGCGCCGAAGCCGCCCGCATCGCCCGCCTCCGCTTCGAATCCGGTCGCGATCCTTTCCAGGTGGTGCTCGACGCCGAGCGTTCGCTGGCCCAGACGGAAACGGCCCTGGCCCAATCGGAGGCCCAGCTTTCGACCAACCAGATCGCCGTCTTCCTCGCGCTTGGTGGGGGCTGGGAGGCCGCGCCCACGGTTTCACGAAGGTAGACAGTCCGCCCTTCGCTCCTTTAGCCCTCTCCCGAAAGACAAAAATCGGGAGAGGGTATATGGATCGCAGGTCGTTCATGGTCTCGGCGGGTGCAGTGGCGCTCAGCGCGTCGCTGCCGGGCTATTCCGTGCTGGCGCAGGCAACCGCGGCAGCCGGCGGCGAGGATGCACGGCTGAAGGCCATGCTCGACCGCTTCTTCTACGGCCGCCTGGAGGACAGCCCCGAACGCGCCACCGGCCTCGGTCTCGACAAGGGCGATCGCGCCGGACTGAGGAGCCAGCTCGACGACTATTCCGCCGCAGGCAAGGCGAAGGACCTCGCCCGCGCCAAGGCCGAGCTGGCGGAGCTGCGCGCGGTCGACCGCGAGACGCTCTCCTACGCAAGCGCGATCGATTACGACGTCGTCGAATATGGTCTGCTGCGCGGCATCACCGCGAGCGAGCGCTTTTCCTATGGCTCCGCCGGCGGGCGTTTCGCGCCCTATGTGATCAGCCAGCTGACCGGCCCCTATCGCGGCATTCCTGATTTCCTCGACACCCAGCACCCAGTCGACAATGCGGCCGACGCCGACGCCTATCTGTCGCGCCTCTCGCAATTCCCGAAGGCGCTCGACGATAGCCTGGCCCGGCAGAAGGAAGATGCTGCGAGCGGCGTCTTTGCGCCCGACTACATTCTCGACACGACGTTGAAGCAGCTCCACGCGCTCCGCGACCAACCGGCGGCCGAGACGATCCTCGTCTCCTCCCTCGCGCGACGGGCGAAGGAAGCGGGGCTTGGCGACGATTATGCCGCCAAGGCCGAAAAGATCGTCGCCAGCGGCGTGTTCCCCGCGCTCGATCGGCATATCGCCACCGTCGAGGATCTGCGCGCCCGCGCCACCCACGATGCCGGCGTGTGGCGCCTGCCGGACGGCGAGGCCTATTATGACGGCGCGATCAAGGCGTCGACGACCACCAACATGACGCCCGAGGAAGTGCATCAGCTCGGCCTCGAGCAGGTAGCGGACATCGAGGCGCAGCTTGATCCGATCCTCCGCGCCCACGGCTTGACGCAAGGGACGCCCGGCGAGCGGCTGGCTCAGCTGAACAAGGACCCGGAGCAGCTCTATCCGAATACCGACGAGGGCCGCGCGGCGCTGCTCGCGCAGCTCAACCGGCAGATCGAGGCGATGGACGCGCGCCTGTCCGAGGCCTTTGCCACCCTCCCCAAAGCGGAAGTGGAGGTGCGCCGCGTGCCGCCGCTGATCCAGGCGGGGGCGCCGGGCGGCTATTATGACAGCGCGCCGCTCGATGGCTCCCGCCCCGCCATTTATTATATCAACCTGCGCGACACGTTCGATCGTCCGAAATTCGGCCTCGCCACCCTCACCCATCACGAGGCGACGCCGGGCCATCATCTCCAGGTGAGCCTCGCGCAGGAATCGACCGAGATCCCACTGATCCGCCGCCTCGGCGGCTATTCGGCCTATTCGGAAGGCTGGGCGCTCTATTCGGAGCAGCTGGCGGACGAGATGGGCATGTTCGAGGGCGATCCGCTCGGCCGCGCCGGCATGCTCCAGTCATTCCTGTTCCGCGCCACCCGCCTCGTCGTCGACACCGGCCTCCACGCCAAGCGTTGGAGCCGCGAGAAAGCGACCGACTATTTCATCGCCACCACCGGCATCGCCCGCGGCCGCAGCCAGGGCGAGATCGACCGCTACACCGTCTGGCCGGGCCAGGCGACGAGCTACAAGGTCGGCCATATCGTCTGGGATCGGCTGCGCACGGACGCCAAGAACAAGCTCGGCGACCGCTTCGACATCAAGGACTTCCACCAGGTGCTGCTGCAGGGCTCGGTGCCCCTCACCGTCCTCGAGAAGCTGGTGAACGACCGCGTCGCGGCGCGGATGAAGGTCTAATCAATCGATCCCCGGCGAAAGCCGGAATCCAGAACAGTGACTCTAGCTGGATCCTAGCGTTCACCGGGGACCGAAAGAATGTGGCGCGGCGGCAGGGGGGACCACCGCCGCGCCCACCGCTTATTCAGCGGCGATTGCCATCGGCTCGTCGAGGTACAGGGGGGTCTGATCACCCTCGCAGAGCAGATGGAAAACGTCCCGGTAGCCGTAATCGACGATGGCACGGCGGCGGTAGCTGGGGCCGGGGCTCGGAACCGAGGCCGGCGGATCGATCGGGGCGATGGGCCTCACATTCACGGTCGGCTTGGCCACCACCATCTCCTTGAACAACTCGCCGACGTAGCTGCCGTCGAGGCGGTAGACGTGCGTGCCGAAGAGGCGCCCCAGCGGACGACCGTCCATGGCGTGAATAAAATCGCTGAACCGGAAGCCGACGGGATATCCGTCGGTCTGATAGACATACATCGCCATGAAAAGACTGCCCCTCGTCGCTCCGCTAACCATGTGACTTGGTTAACGCCCGCGTCGAAAATGGCTCCGAAGCCTGTATCCCAGATGAACGAAAGTCCCGATATTGAGACGCTGGGTCCTGGCGCAGGACAGGGCGAGCGATAGCGACGCCGAACGGTTCGTCTCAGCTACGTTTCAGCCGTACCAGAGCCTCGTCGAGCGCCGAAAGAAAGCGCGATCGGTCGGCCTTGGAAAAGGGCGGCGGCCCGCCAACGGAATCGCCGCCGGCCCGAAGATCGGCCATTATGGCGCGGGTGGCGATGGCGGCGCCGATCGAGTTGGCGGTGAAGGGCTTGCCGTTGGAGCCGATCACGGTCGCGCCCGCCTTGAGGCATCGGTCCGCCAACAGGATATCGGCGGTGACCACGATCGTGCCCGTGTCGGACGCGTCGGCAATCCAGTCGTCGGCCGCGTCGAAGCCGGAACCGACCACGATGCGCTCGATCAACGGATGATCGGGGACGCGAAGGAAGCTGTTGCTGACGATCGCCACCGGCACCTCGTGCCGCCACGCGACCTTGTAGACTTCCTCCTTCACCGGGCAGGCGTCCGCGTCGACGAGGATGCGCACCATCACCGCGGCCTTTTCGGCCTTGCCCGGAAAGGCTTGGCCTTGTGACGCGTCGGCGGCGGCCCTGCGCGTCGGTTACGCCGCGCCTCCTCGCGCGGCTTGCCCTGCACCGGCTCGATCCGGACGCCCCCCTCGCCTTCCGGATCGCCGCCCTCCGTCCGCTTCAGCGCGGCGGCGAACCGGCCGGCGGCGGTGCGGGGAATCTCGAACAAGGTTTCGCTGGCGGCGATGCGGATGGCGCCGATCTCGTTCTTGGTGATGTGGCCGCGCCGGCAGAGCAGCGGCAATATCCAGCGCGGATCGGCGTTATGGCGCCGGCCGACATCCATGCGGAACCAGACCGTGTCCTCAAAGCCCGGGCGGGGACCGCCCGGCCCGGGCCGCTCGCCGGCTCCCTGGTCGAGCATTTCCTCGGGCGCTGGCAGGCGCGCGCGGTGAGCACGAACGAGGGCCGCCGCAATCTCTTCGGAACCGCGCTCGGCGAGCAGCCGCTGGGCGATCTCGCGGTCCTCGTCGTCGACCTCGACCGGTTCCAGCAGGGCCGCCAGCAGCCGCTCGCGGTCGTTACGGCGGATATCCTCGGGCGTGGGCGGCTTCACCCATTCGGCCGCGATCCGCGCGCCGCGCAGCATCATGTCGACCCGCTTGCGGCGCGGATAAGGGACGATCAGCACCGCCGTGCCCTTCTTGCCGGCACGCCCAGTGCGACCCGATCGGTGCTGGAGCGTCTCGGCGTCGCGCGGCAGCTCGACGTGAACGACCAGAGACAGGGTCGGAAGGTCGATACCGCGCGCGGCGACATCGGTGGCGACGCAGACGCGGGCCCGCCGGTCGCGCAGCGCCTGGAGGGCGGCGTTGCGCTCGTTCTGGCTGTGCTCGCCCGACAGCGCGACGGCGTCGAAGCCCCGCTCGATCAAGCTGGCGTGGAGCCGGCGGACATTGTCGCGGGTGGCACAGAACAGCATCGCCGTCTCCGCCTCGTGGAGGCGTAGCAGATTGACTACGGCATGTTCGATATCGGCCGGGGCGACGGCCATCGCCTGATAGCTGATGTCGCCATGGCCGCGATCCTCGCCGACGGTCGAGATGCGCAAGGCGTCCCGCTGGTAACGCCGGGCAAGCGCGACGATGGGCCTGGGCATGGTCGCCGAGAAAAGCAGCGTCCGGCGCTCCTGCGGCGTCGCGTCGAGAATTTCCTCGAGGTCCTCGCGAAAGCCCATGTCGAGCATCTCATCGGCCTCATCGAGCACCGCGACGCGCAGGCTTGAGAGATCGAGCGCGCCACGTTCGAGATGGTCGCGGAGGCGTCCGGGCGTCCCGACGACGATATGGGCGCCCTGGGCCAGGTTCCGGCGCTCCTTCGACGCATCCATGCCGCCGACGCAGGTGGCGATGCGGGCGCCGGCCTTGCCGTAGAGCCAGATCAGCTCCCGGCTGACCTGAAGCGCGAGCTCGCGCGTCGGCGCGATGATCAGGGCGAGCGGCTCGCGGATATAGGGTAGCTCACCGTTCGGCTCGAGCAGCTGCGGCGCCATGGCAAGACCGAACGCGACGGTCTTGCCGGACCCGGTCTGGGCGGAGACGATGAGGTCCCTCCCCTCCGCCGCCGGTTCCAGCACGGCGGCCTGGACCGGTGTCGGCGCGGCATAGCCGCGGGCGGCGAGAGCTTCGCCGAGCATCGGCGGCAATTGGGAAAAGTGCATGGACATCCAAATGGGTTGCGCCGCGAAGGCGGCAAGGGAGGAATGAGAAACGGGGTCTTCGACTTGGCTTGGATCAGTGATAAGAATGGGCCAGCGGACCGCGGCATGGGGGCCGGGTTCGCCAGGGGGAGACCAGATGAAGCCCGAAGCCGCCCTTCAGCTCTGCCAGATCGTGGCAAGGCTTGCCGACACCGTCGAAAACATCGCGCGCGAGACGCGGACCAGCGAGCATGAGCTCGCTCGCATAGGCAACATCCGCCAGGATACGCTATACCTGATGAACGATCTTCGAAAGAAATCCTTCTTCTAGCGGCACGCGGGTCACAGGGCCTGGCCGGCGGCCCAGCCGCTCGCCCACGCCCATTGGAAGTTATAGCCGCCGAGCCATCCGGTGACATCGACGCCCTCGCCGATGGCATAGAGGCCGGGCACCCGCTTGGCCTCCATCGTGCGGGAGGAGAGGCCGTCAGTGCTGATTCCCCCCGCCGTCACTTCGGCCTTGGCAAAGCCCTCGGTGCCGTTCGGACTGAACTGCCAATCGGCCAGCCGCCTTTCCGCCTCTTCAAGCTTGCGGTCCGGCATGTTGGCGAGTTCGCCCCAGAGGCCGAGCCGCTTGGTGAGCGCCTCCGCCAGGCGGCCGGGCAGGCGTTCGCCGAGGAGGGTGTGGAAATGCGTCCTGGGGCGTTCGCGCTTGGCGTCCAGGAGCCAGTGGCGGCCGGAGGCTGGTAGGAAGTCTATCCCGACCGGCTCGCCATGGCGCCAGTAGGACGACACCTGCAGGATGGCCGGGCCGGAAAGTCCCTTGTGCGTGAACAGCGCCGCCTCGCGAAACGCCGCCTTGCCGGCCCGGGCAACCACTTCCGTCGCGACGCCCGAGAGCTCGCGGAACAGCACTTCGTCGCCGCCCAGGGTCAAGGGCACAAGCGCCGGCCGGGGTTCGACCACCTTCAGGCCGAACTTGCGCGCGAGATCGTAGGCGAAGCCGGTCGCCCCCATTTTCGGTATCGACGGCCCGCCCGTCGCGATCACCAGGGCCGGCGCCGAGGCGGTCAACTCGCCGTAGCGGACGCGGAACTGCCCATCCGCATGCTCCACGTCGCGCACCGGCTTGCCCAGGGAAACACGGGCCGCGCCCTTCGCGCATTCCTCCATCAGCATGGCGACGATCTGCCGCGCCGAGCCGTCGCAGAAGAGCTGGCCCAGCGTCTTCTCGTGCCAGGCGATGCCGTGCCGGTCGACGAGATCGATAAAATCCCGAGCGGTGTAGCGGCTGAGCGCCGATTTGGCGAAATGGGGATTGGCGGAGAGATAGCGGTCGGGCGCGGTGTGGATGTTGGTAAAGTTGCATCGCCCGCCGCCGGAGATGAGGATCTTCTTACCCGGCTGATCGGCATGGTCGATCAGCAGCACCCGCCGCTCGCGCTGGCCGGCGGTCGCCGCGCACATCAGCCCCGCGCCGCCGGCGCCGAGGACGATCGCATCGTAGAGGGTGGTCAATTCATCATCCCGGCGAAGGCTGGGATCCCAGGACGAGCAGTCGCGGCGGGGCTCCGCGAGACCCCGGCCTTCGCCGGGGTGACGTCCACGGTCACGCCCGCTCCTTCGTCGCCGTGAAGCGCAGCTTTGGATTGCGCTGCTCGTGGAAATTGAGCTCCCACAGATCCTTCGCCATGAATACCGGCGCGCCATCGCGGTCGGTGGCGGTGGCGTTCTTGTGGGTCTCCATGAAGGCTTTGAGATCGGCCGGGTTGTCGGCCGCGATCCAGCGCGCAGTGTCCCAGGGCGACGGCTCGAACCGCGCGTCGACCTTATACTCGGCCTCCAGTCGCGAGATCAGCACATCGAGCTGGAGCTGGCCGACGACGCCGACGATCCAGTTGGCGCCGATCGAAGGGTAGAAGACCTGCGTCACCCCCTCTTCCGCCATATCGTCCAGCGCCTTCCTCAGCTGCTTGGTCTTGGTGGGGTCGGCGAGCACCACTCGGCGCAATATCTCCGGCGCGAAGTTGGGAAGGCCGGTGAAGCTGATCGCCGCATCCTCGGTCAGCGTGTCGCCGACCCGGAGCGTGCCGTGATTGGGAATGCCGATGATGTCGCCGGGAAAGGCCTCGTCGGCCAGCTCCCGGTTCTGGGCGAAGAACAGGATCGGGCTGTGCACCGCGATCGACTTGCCGGTCGAGGGCTGGAGCAGCTTCATGCCGCGCTTGAACCGCCCCGAGCAGAGCCGCATGAACGCCACGCGGTCGCGGTGCTGCGGGTTCATGTTGGCCTGGACCTTGAAGATGAAGCCGGTGACGGCGTTGTGGTCCGGATCGACCGGGCCGGAACTCGCCGGCTGCGGCAGCGGCGACGGCGCATGCTCGCCGAGCGCCGCGATCAGCTCCCCGACGCCGAATTCCTTCAGCGCCGATCCGAAATAGACCGGAGTCAGATCGCCGGCGAGGTAGGCGGCGGAGTCGAACTCCGGATAGGCCGCGACGGCGAGCGAGGCTTCCTCGCGCAGCCGGGCGAGCCCTTCGGCCGAGACGGTCTCGGCGAGCTTGGGATCGTCGAGGCCGGTGAACTCCGCCGTGTTTCCCTCGAAATGGCCGCTGTCGGTCTTGGCCGGCAAATGCAGCCGGTCGGCCCGAAGGTCGTAAATGCCCTCGAACTCCCCGCCCATGCCCACCGGCCAGCTCATCGGCGCGACGTCCAGCGCCAGCACGTCGGCGATCTCGTCGAGCAGGGCGAACGGCTCCTTGCCCTCGCGGTCGACCTTGTTGACGAAGGTGATGATGGGCACGTTGCGCAGCCGGCAGACCTCGAACAGCTTGCGCGTCTGGGTCTCGATACCGCGCGCCGCGTCGATCACCATCACGGCGGAATCGACGGCGGTGAGCGTGCGATAGGTGTCCTCGGAAAAGTCCTCGTGGCCCGGCGTGTCGAGCAGATTGTAGGTCACGCCCTCATGCTCGAAGGTCATCACCGAGCTGGTGACTGAGATGCCGCGCTGCTGCTCGATCTTCATCCAGTCCGAGCGGGCGCGGCGGTTCGCTCCGCGCGCCTTCACCTCGCCGGCGAGATGGATGGCGCCGCCGAAGAGGAGCAGCTTTTCGGTGAGCGTCGTCTTGCCGGCGTCCGGGTGCGAGATGATCGCGAAGGTGCGCCGG
Source organism: Sphingosinicella humi (assembly GCF_003129465.1). Taxonomy (NCBI): domain Bacteria; kingdom Pseudomonadati; phylum Pseudomonadota; class Alphaproteobacteria; order Sphingomonadales; family Sphingomicrobiaceae; genus Allosphingosinicella; species Allosphingosinicella humi. The sequence continues at coordinate 2,386,664 of NZ_QFFF01000001.1, read as the reverse complement.
TCCGGGCGGCCGGTCGGTCGGTTCAGCATCAAGGTGAGATCCATGGAATCGAATTCGGCGCGCCCTTAACAAAGCCGCGCCCGAAAGGCGAGCCGCCAGGCACTATGTTGCACTGCCGCAACAGCCGTCCCCTCTTGAATAATTTTCTTCGATTCCCAAGGGGGCGCGTCAGGGCGGCGCCGCCACAATCGCGGAGCCATTCAGCCACGGAGCCGCCACAATTCGGGCCTTACTGGTGTATGGCTTCAACACCACACCAGAAAGGACAATCATGAAGCTCAGTTTTGTTGCGTTCGCTTTCGCCGCCACCGCCATCACCGCGCCGGCGCTCGCCGCGCCGGTCTCGGGCGCCCGCATCGAGGGGGTTGTCGGCTATGACAATGTCCGCGTCGACTTCGGCCCCGATGATGAGAGCCAGGACGGCGTGCTCTACGGTGTCGGCATCGGCTACGACTTCGCCGTGACCCCGACGACCTCGGTCGGCATCGACGCAGAAGCGGCCGACGCCACCACCGACATCGAATTCGTCGACGGCGCCGACAGCGCCAAGATCTCCGCCGGTCGGGATCTTTATGTCGGCGGCCGCGTCACCACCGCCGTCTCCGACCGCGTCAACCTCTACGGCAAGCTCGGCTACACCAACGCCCGCATCAAGGCGACGGTGACCGAGGGCGGCGTGACGACCAGCGAGTCGGCCAATGGCGACGGCATCCGTGCCGGCGTGGGCGCCCAGTACGCGCTCGGCACCAACAGCTATGTCGGCACGGAGTATCGCTACTCCAACTATGAAGCCGGCCTGTCGCGCCACCAGGTCGCCGCGACCTTCGGCTTCCGCTTCTAAAAGCATCGGACCGAAACAAGGAGGGAGGGAGCGCCGCGGCGCTCCCTCCCTTTCCTTTGCGCTATTGAAGCGGCGCCTCCAGTCGAACATAGCGGGGCGAAAGCAAAGGGGGCGCGCCGTGGCCGACTATGAACTGATCTCCGGGATCGAGGTGGATCGGGCTCTCAGGGCCTTCGTCGAGGATGAGGCCCTGCCCGGCACCGGCATCGACGCGGCCGTCTTCTGGCGCGGCTTCTCGGCCCTGCTCCGCGACTTGACGCCCGAGAACAAGCGGCTGCTGCGCGAGCGTGAGCGGCTCCAGGCGGAGATCGACGCCCGCAACGAGAGCCTCTCGGGACGCGCTCCCGACCCCGCCGAAGAGGAGACGTTCCTGCACGAGATCGGCTATCTGGTCGACCGCCCGTCTCCTTTCGCCATCGGCACCCGCGGCGTTGATCCGGAAATCGCCGACATTGCCGGCCCGCAGCTCGTCGTCCCCGTCAACAATGCCCGCTACGCCCTCAACGCCGCCAACGCGCGCTGGGGCAGCCTGTATGACGCGCTCTACGGCACCGACGCCATGGGCGATCTTCCCCCGTCTGGCGGCTATGACGCGGAACGCGGACGCCTTGTCATCGCCTGGGGCCGGCGCTTCCTCGACGAGATTGCGCCCTTGACCGGCGGCAGCCATGCCGAGGTGACCCGCTATGCCGTCGAGGATGGCGTCCTCTCCACCAATCGCGGCGGCCTCAAGGATCCCTCAGCCCTTGCCGGCTGGCGCGCCGGCGATGCCATCCTCCTTCGCCACAACAATCTCCATGTCGAAATCCGGCTGGACGCCCATCATCCGATCGGACGCGAGGACCGCGCGGGCGTTGCCGACATCCTCCTGGAGAGCGCCATCACCGCGATCATGGATTGCGAGGACAGCGTTGCCGCCGTCGACGCGGAGGAGAAGATCGGCGTCTACCGCAGCTGGCTGGGCCTCATGAAGGGCGACCTTACGGCGCGGTTCGACAAGGGCGGGAAGCCGCTCGAGCGGCGCTTGGAGCCCGACCGGCACTATGAGGCGCCCGGCGGCGCCACGCTCACGCTGAAGGGGCGTGCGCTGCTGTTCGTGCGCAATGTCGGTCATCTCATGACCAACCCGATGATGCGGCTCGATGGCGAGGAGGTTCAGGAAGGGCTCGCCGACGCCGTGTTTACATCGCTCATCGCGCTGCACGACCTGCGCGGCGCCCGCGCCAATAGTCCCGCCGGCTCCATCTACATCGTCAAGCCCAAGATGCACGGCCCCGACGAGGCGGCTTTCGCCAATCGCCTGTTCGACCGCACCGAGGACGTGCTCGGCCTTCCCCGCCACGCCATCAAGATCGGCGTGATGGACGAGGAGCGCCGGACGAGCGTCAATCTCGCCGCCGTGATCCATGCGGTGAAGGACCGGGTCGTCTTCATCAACACGGGCTTCCTCGACCGCACCGGCGACGAGATCCACACCTCGATGAAGCTGGGCCCGACGATCCGCAAGGGCGAGATGAAGTCATCGGCTTGGCTCAAGGCCTATGAAGACAATAATGTCGATGTCGGCCTTGCCTGCGGCTTTTCCGGGCGGGCCCAGATCGGCAAGGGCATGTGGGCGATGCCGGATCGGATGGCGGACATGCTGGCGCAGAAGATCGCCCATCCCGAGGCGGGCGCCAACACGGCCTGGGTCCCCTCCCCCACGGCCGCGACGCTCCACGCCATTCACTATCACCGGGTCGACGTCGCCGCGCGCCAGCGCGAACTGGCGGGCCGCGCTGCCGCGAAGCTCCATGACATTCTCACCATCCCGGTCGCCGCTGGCCGCAACTGGAGCCCAGACGAGGTGCGCGAGGAGCTGGAGAATAACGTCCAGGGCATCCTCGGCTATGTCGTTCGCTGGATCGACCAGGGGGTCGGCTGCTCGAAAGTGCCGGACATCCACGATGTCGGCCTGATGGAGGACCGCGCCACCTGCCGGATTTCCAGCCAGCACATCGCCAACTGGCTGATGCACGGCATCGTCACCCGCGCAGAGGTCGAAGCCGCGCTGGCGCGCATGGCCAAGGTCGTGGATCGCCAGAATGAAGGTGACCCCCTCTACCGCCCGCTGACCCCCGACAGCCTGGCCTTCCAGGCGGCGGCGGCACTTATTTTCGAAGGCCCGACGCAGCCCTCCGGCTATACCGAGCCGCTCCTCCACGCCCACCGCCTGAGGCTGAAGAGCGAGCAATAGCTCGCCCGACAAGGAAGGAGGCCCGCCATGGACAGAAGCGCGCAGAACAGCGGCACGACGGAAGTCCGGGAAGCGCATCGCTTCGACATTGGCAGGCTGGAACGATGGCTGGAGCGGGAAGTGCCCGGCTTCGCGGGCCCGTTGAGCGTCGAGCAGTTCAAGGGCGGCCAGTCCAATCCCACCTACAAGCTCGTCACCCCGACGCGCGCCTATGTGCTAAGGCGCAAGCCGCCCGGACGGCTGCTCCCCGGCGCCCATGCGGTGGAGCGGGAATATCGGGTGATCGCGGCACTCGGAAAGCAGGGTTTCCCGGTCGCGCGGGCAGTCGCCCTGTGCGAGGACGACAGCGTCATCGGCACCGCTTTCTACGTGATGGACATGGTCGAGGGTCGCATATTCTGGGAAGCGGCCTTTCCCGAGCTGAGCGCCGCCGAGCGGCCGGCCTATTTCGACGCGATGAACCTCACCCTCGCCCGCCTGCACGGCCTCGATCCGGACGCGATCGGCCTCGGCGACTATGGCAAGCCGGGCAATTATTTCGAGCGGCAGATCGGCCGCTGGTCCAAACAGTATCTGGGCGATGCCGAAGCGGGCCGCGTCGCGGCGATGGACCGGCTGGTCGAATGGCTGCCGGACAATATCCCGGCCGGTGAGGACGAAGCGCGCATCATCCACGGCGACTTCCGCTGCGACAATATGATCTTCCATCCGACGCAGCCGAAAGTCCTCGCCGTGCTGGACTGGGAGCTTTCCACGCTCGGCCATCCGCTGTCCGACTTCGCCTATCACCTGATGATGTACCGCATGCCCGCGAGCGGGCTCACCGCCGGGCTCGCCGGCGTCGATCTTCGCGCGCTCAACATCCCTTCGGAAGCGGAATATGTCGCCGCCTATTGCGAGCGCACCGGGCGAAGCGGCATCCCCGATCTCGATTTCTACGTCGCTTTCAACATGTTCCGCCTCGCCGCCATCCTTCACGGCATCAAGGGCCGGATCGCGCGCGGCACCGCCGCCTCGGCCCATGCCGACAAGATGGCGGCCGGGCTCGAAGGCCTGGCGGACCTCGCCTGGAACCAGGCCCAGCGCGCCGGCGCCCGCTGAGGAGCGGTGGACTCAGGGCCGATTTCCTATAATCAGCAAAGGATCAAAGGTCGCTTGGGGGGCGGTCGAATGGGGGATTCCGCAGGACCGAACTGGACGAGCCGGGCGAAGCGCACGCTTCGGCAGGTCGGCCCCATGCGCCTCGCGGGCATGGTCCTGTTCCTCGTCCTCGGCCTCCTCTTCGCCCGCTACAGCTGGGATATACCGCTGGCGAAGGACGCCGAGCGTGCCCTCTACGACATCCGCCTGCTCGAAACCGCCGAGCGGATGCCGCAGGACGACCGCATCGTGATGGTCGTCTACACCGACGAGACGCTGGAAGCGCTCGCCAAGCGCTCGCCGCTCGACCGGGAGATGCTCGCCAACGCGCTCCTCAAGATCGACGCGATGAACCCCAAGTCGATCGGCATCGACATTTTGATCGATCAGCCGCAGGCCGAGGACCCGATCCTGATCGACGCCTTCCGACGGGTCGAGACGCCGACCTGGCTTGCCTTCGCCTCCAACGCCACCAGCCCCGATTACATGAAATTGTGGCAGGAGCAGTTCCTCACCGGCTTCCTCGACCGGATCGGCCCCGGCGCGGTGAAGCCGGCCAGCATCATGCTCGAGCCCGACCTGGAGGACGGGGTCATCCGCAGCTGGCCCCGCCAGCCTGACAGCCTGCCGCCGCTGCTCGCCACCGCCATGGCGCCGATCCATCCGGAGTTCCGGGACTATTCGCGCAGCATCGCCTTTCGCCTGCCCGAGAGCCTCGACTATCCCGTCTTCTCCAAGCTTCCCATCGATCTCTTCGTCACCGATTTCGCCGATGCGCTGAGGCCGCAGATCGAGGGCCGCCACGTGCTGATCGGCGGCGATATCCAGGACGTCGACGATTATGAGACGCCGATGAGCCGCCTGGACGGCCGACTGACCAAGGGCGTCGAGGTCCACGCCCATCTTCTCGCCCAGCTGCTCGACGGTAAGCTGCCGGCCGCCATTCCCGGCTGGGCGCTCTGGCTGGTGGCGGTCGCGGTCGTCGTCGCCGGCGGCCTCACCAGCCTGCTCGAAATGCGCAGCTGGAAGCTGGCCGCGGTGCTGATCGGCCAGGTGATTTTCTTCGTCTCGCTGCCCTTCCTGGTCCAGGCCGGCAACATCGACACGCTCGGCCTTCCCGCCTTCGGCTGGGCGGTGGGGTGGCTGTTCGCGTTCGCCGCGGTCGGCACGGCCGCCCGGGCGGTCGGCTCGGAGCAGCGCCGCTTCGCCCAGTCGACGCTCGGCAAATATCTGCCCGTCGACATCGCCAACCAGATCCTCCGCGATCCCGAACGCCTGGCTTTGAAGGGCGAGAAGCGGCAGATCTATGCCATTTTCACCGACATGGAGGGCTTCACCAAGCTCAGCCACGCGATCACCCCGGAGCAGCTCTCGACCCTCCTCAACCGCTATCTCGACCTATTGAGCGATACGGTGCTGAAGCATGGCGGCACGATCGACAAGTTCGTCGGCGACGCCGTCGTCGCCTTCTGGGGCGCACCGATCGCGCGCGAGGACGATGCCGACCGCGCCATCAATGCCGCCGTCGCCATGTACGAGGCGGGGCAGGAATTCGCCCGCTCCGGCGGCGACGACATTCCGCCGCTCGGCAAGACTCGGGTCGGCCTCCACCGCGGCGAAGCGGTCGTCGGCAATTTCGGCGGCGAGGGACGCATCCAGTATACCGCCCTCGGCGACGGCATGAACACCGCCGCGCGGCTGGAATCCGCGAACAAGTCGCTGAAGACCACGATCCTCGTCAGCAGCGAGGCGAGGCGTCAATCGACGCTCGACCTCTTCCGCCCTATGGGTCGCATCGTCCTTAGCGGCCGCGCCACGCCGGTCGAAGTCTGGGAGCCCGCGCCGCAAATGGACACAACGCTCCGGCAGACGCTCACTACTCTATGGGAGCGGTTCGACGGCGGCGACATGTCCGCACTTCCCGAATTGGAACAGTTGGCTGAGGCCCATAAGGAAGATGCGGCGCTGGCTAATTTTGTGTATAGGATAAGAGAAGCAGGTCCGGGAGGTCACTTTGTCTTGGGGTCCAAATAAAGCCATTGCCGCGCGTCTTGCCGCGGCTTTGTTGATCGCGTCCAGCGCCACCGCCGCGGCGGCGGAAGCACTCGTCGTTCGGGCGCTCGGCCCGTCGGCCCGGAGCTTCCCGGCCGGCAAGAAACTCGCCGACGACGCGCGCATCACTCTGCAGGCCAACGACACGCTCGTCCTGCTCGACAGCCGCGGCACCCGCACGCTTCGGGGGCCGGGCACCTTCACGCCCAGCGGCCCCGCCCAGGCGAATAATCGATCGGCGATCGCTTCGGTTGCGGGCGGCCCGGCGCGGCGGGCTCGCATCGGGGCTGTGCGCAATGTCGGCGGAGCGACCGACGTCCGCCCGGCGAGCATCTGGCATGTCGACGTCGCCAAGAGCTCCAATGTCTGCCTGACCGATCCGGCGCATGTCACGCTGTGGCGCGCCGATGCGACCAAGCCGGTGACGCTGACGGTCACGCGGGCCAGCGACGGCGCGAACCGCACGGTCCAGTGGCAGGCCGGCGAGCCGACCGTCTCCTGGCCGTCCGATCTCGCCGTCACCTCCGGCGCCCAGTATCGCCTGAACTGGGGCGGCGCCGAGAAGCCGACCGTCGTGACTTTCAAGACGCTCGCGGCCGAGCCGCCGGAGCCGGAAGCGATGGCATCGACGCTCATCGAAAACGACTGCGATGCGCAGCTCGACGTTCTGATCGCCGCGCTCGAGCGGCCGGCGATGGCCGCGGCCACCCCCGAGAACTGAACCTTCGCTTTGTACAGAGAAAAAGCGGCGTCTCCTGAGGGAGGCGCCGCTTTCTTTATGTCCTCCCCACGAAAATCGTGGGGAGGAATGGCTCAGTTCGTCGGAAAGCCGCGCTTCTTGAGGAGCGCGTTCACGTCCGGATCGCGGCCGCGGAAGGCCCGATAGGCCTCGGCGCGGTCGGTCTCGTTGCCGGTGGAGAGCAAGGTCGCCTTGAACCGCTCGGCCGTCGCCTTGTCCCAGACGTTGCCGGTCTCCTCGAACGCCGCCCAGGTGTCGGCGTCCATCGTCTCCGACCACAGGTAGGAGTAATAGCCGGCCGAGTAGCTGTCCGACGAGAAGAGGTGGTTGAAGTGCGGCAGGCGGTGCCGCATCACCAACTCTTCGGGCATGCCGAGCTTCGCCAGCGTCTCCCGCTCGAACGTGTCGGGATCGACGACGCCGTCGGCATCGGTGTGAAGCGCCATGTCGACCAGCGCGGACGACAGATATTCCGTCGTCGCGAAACCCTGGTTGAAGGTCTGCGCCTTCTCGATCTTGTCGATCAGCGCCTGCGGCATCGCCTCGCCCGTCTTGTAGTGCTTCGCGAACTTGCTGAGCACGGCTGGCGTCATCAGCCAGTTCTCGTTGACCTGGCTCGGATACTCCACAAAGTCCCGCGGCGTCCCGCCGAAGCTCGGATAATGGACGTCCGACAGGAAATAGTGGATGGCGTGACCGAATTCGTGGAACAGCGTCTCGGCATCGTCGAGGCTGATCAGCACGGGCTCGCCCGGCGCCGGCTTCACGAAGTTGTTGTTGTTCGAGCCGAGCACGATTTCGTCACCGAGAAGGCCGGCGTGGCTGCGATAGGTCGTCGCCCAGGCGCCCGAACGCTTGCCGGTGCGCGCGAAATCGTCGCGGTAGAAGACGCCGATCTGGTCGCCGGTCTTGCGATCGGTGACGCTGTAGACGCGGATGTCCGGATGCCAGGTGGGAACGGTGCCGGTGATCTCCTTGAAGTCCAGCCCGTACAGCTCGCCCGCCGCCCAGTAGGAGGCTTCGATGATGTTATCGAGGGCGAAGTAGGGTTTGATCTCCTCCTGGGAGAGATCGTAGCGCTCCTTGCGGACCTTCTCCTGATAGTAGCGATAGTCCCACGGCTCGATCGTAATGTTGTGGCCGAGCTTGTCGGCGACCGCCTGCTGGTCGGCGACCTCCTCCTTCACGCGCGCGATGGCCGCCGGCCAGACGCGCATCATCAGCTCCTGTGCCTCGGCGGGCGTGCCGGCCATCGTGTCCTGCATCCGCCACTCGGCGTGGTTCTCGAAGCCGAGCAGCTTGGCGCGGTCGGCGCGCAGCTTCACGATGTCGGCGATGAGCGCGTTGGTGTCGTTGGCATCGCCATTGTCGCCGCGGTTGACGAAAGCCTTCCAGACCTTCTCGCGCAGCGCGCGGTTGTCGGCGAAGGTCAGCACCGGATCGACCGCCGAGCGGGTGTTGACGATGGCGTAGCTGCCCTCCGGCAGGCTCCGCTCCTTGGCGGCGGACGCGGCGGCGGCCTTCACGTCGTCGGGCACGCCGGCGAGTTCAGCCTCGGTGGCGGTGATGTAGGTGCTCTCGTCGGCCAGCACCTTCTCGCTGAAGGTCGCGAACTTCTCGGCCAGCTGCTGGTTGTAGGCCGAAAGCTGCTTCTTCTGCTCTTCGTTGAGATTGGCGCCGCGGCGGACGAACTGGTCGTAGAGGCGGGTCACCAGCCGCTGCTGCTTGGCGTCAAGGCCCGAAGTCTCGCGGGCCGCGTACACCGCCTTCACGCGCTGGAAGAGCTTGGGGTTGAGGATGATCTCGTCATAGGCCGCCGAGAGCTTGGGCGACCATTCCTTGTCGAGCGCCTGATATTCGGGCGTCGCCATGTTGCTCGTCATCACGCCGAAGACGGAGAGCACGCGGTCCAGCCTCTGGCCGCTCTTGTCCAGCGCCTCGACCGTATTCTCGAAGGTCGCCGCCGCCGGATTGTCGGCGATGGCGAGCACCTCGCGGCGCTGCTCGTCGATGGCGAACTGCAGCGCCTCCGGGAACATCTGCGGCGTCGCCTTGTCGAACGGCGGCACGCCGTCATAGGGGCCGCTCCAGTCGGCGAGAAGGATGTTGCTGGGCACGGCGGCCTGCGCTTTAGCCGAAGCCTGCCCCGTGGCGGCGTCCTGCGCCGCCACGGGAACTGCGGCGATGGCACCGCCGAGGGCGAGCGCGGCCGCACCCGTCAGAAAAACTGCTTTCAAAACGATCTCCATAATTCGCGAGTGAGCGCCCGGGGACGCGGGCGCGTGTCATGGCCGCTTCATATAAAGACAAGGCTGAACCTGTGGCAACTTGTCGTTCAGGCTGGTCGCGCCGGCCGTGGCCCCCGTCGCGTGCCGCTTTGCAAAGACGCTGGTTTCGGCGCATATTCGGGCGGGTTGGCCCCTGGGGGAAGCGATGACGGCTGAGGGACTTGGATCGGCGTTTACGGCGGGCGGTCTGATAGGCCAGCTGGCCTTTCTGCTGCTCGTGCTCGGCGTCATGTCGGGCCACTTCAAGCTTGCCCGCGCCTTCATAGCCATAGCCGCGCTGATCGGCCTCTGCCACGCTCTTTTCTGGACCGGCAACGTCGTCGCCGCCTTCTGGTGGGGCCTGCTGATGGTCGCGTCGCTGCTCGTCCTCGGCCGGCGCCTTATCGAGAACGCCAGGACCCGCTTCACCGAGGAGGAGGAGGCAATGCTTTCCGGCGTCCTCTCCGCTCTCCCGCGCAGCCGCGCCCGCCACCTGCTCGACCAGGGTTTCTGGCTCTCGGGCCGCGCGGGCGACGTGCTGACGCGCGAGGAAGAGGCCGTGACGCACCTCTTCTATCTGAGCAGCGGCGAGGCGCGGGTGATGAGCCACGGCAAGCGCGTTGGTACCTGCCGCGCCGGCGACCTGATCGGCGAAGTCACCGTACTTTCCGGCGATGCGGCGAGCGCCACGGTCATACTCGACGGCCCTGCCCGCTTCTGGTGCGCCCCCGCCGAGGCTCTGCGCCCCTATCTCGCCGCGCATGAGGACGTCCGCCACGCCCTCGAACAAGGCTTCACCGCCTCTCTCAAGGCCAAGCTCCGGGCGAGCAACGAACGCATCGCCAAGGCCGGCGGAGTCGCGGCCTGACGATCCTTTCGTCGGATCGGCGGGGTTGAAGGCCGGTCCTCGTCCGGTAAGATGGCGAGCCCGAGCTCACGCCTTATCCGCAGCCGGAAGGATATTCAGATGATGACACCTGGGCTGGCGCTCGCCGGGCTGGTCATGGCGCAGGCGGCGTCTCCCGTCCCGCTCATCCCCTCCTTCTTCACCGCGCAGGCGCTGTTCGACATCTGCAGCCGGCCCAATGCCGGCCAATGCTCCATGTATATCACCGGCACGGTCGACGGCATGTTCCTGCTGGAGGCGGCGCGGGGACGGGAAAGCTTCTGCCTTCCGCAAATGACGAACCGCGAGGCCGCCGATGCCGTCGTCGAGTATCTGGACGGCAATCCCGAGGTGCGGAGAAAAGCGGCTTCCGCCGCGATCTACGAAGCCCTGACCGAAAGCTTCCCCTGCCCGGAGTCCGAACCGGCGGCGCCTGTGGAGACGGGCAGCGAGTAGCGGACTATTCGCCTATCTGCTTCTTCGGCGGTCCTTCCTCCCGCCGCCGAATGACCAGATTCCGGATCTCGGTCATGTCCTCCATGGCGAAGCGGATGCCTTCCCGTCCCAGCCCGCTATCCTTGACGCCGCCATAGGGCATGTTGTCGACCCGGTAGCTGGGCACGTCGTTGATGACGACGCCGCCGACGTCGAGCCGATCCCAGGCGTTCAGGGTCTTGAACAAGTCGCGGGTGAAGATGCCGGCCTGGAGCCCGAACTTGCTGTCGTTGACCTCGTCCAGCGCCGCATTGAAATCACGAAACTTGGACAGAATCGCGACGGGCCCGAAAGCCTCCTCGCGATAGACGGTGGCGGAGCGATCGACGCCTTCGAGCAAGGTCGCCTCCAGCATCGCCCCGTCTCGCTTGCCGCCGCACAGGATCGTGGCACCGCCGCTCACGGCCTCCTGGATCCAGTCGTCGAGGCGCTTGGCCTCCTTCACGTCGATCATCGGTCCGATGAAGGTCTTCCGGTCGTGCGGATCGCCGGCGACGAGCGTCTTCGCCTTGCCCACCAGCCGGTCCCGAAGCGCGTCATATACGGATTCGTGAATGATGATGCGCTGGACGCCGATGCAGCTCTGGCCGGACTGGTAGAAGGCACCGAAGATGATCCGCTCGACTGCATCGTCGAGATCGGCATCGGCGTCGACGATCACCGCCGCATTGCCGCCCAGCTCCAGCACCACCTTCTTCTTGCCCGCCTTCCCCTTCAGCTCCCAGCCGACGCCCGGCGAGCCGGTGAAGGAAAGCAGCTTCAGCCGATCATCCTCGGTGAAGAGATCGGCGCCGTCGCGGCTGGCGGGAAGGATCGAGAAAGCGCCCTTGGGCAGGTTCGTCTCCGCCAGAACCTCGCCGATGATGAGGGCGCCAAGCGGCGTGCGGCTCGCCGGCTTCATCACGAAGGGGCAGCCGACGGCGAGCGCCGGCGCGATCTTGTGGGCGGCGAGGTTCAGCGGGAAGTTGAAGGGCGCGATGAAGCTGCACGGCCCGATCGGCACGCGCTTCCAGATGCCGAGATAACCGCGCGCGCGTTTCGAGATGTCGAGCGGCTGGACCTCCCCCGTCATGCGCACCGCCTCTTCGGCGGCGATGCGGAACGTATCGATGAGGCGCGTCACCTCCCCTTCCGCATCGTTGATCGGCTTCCCGGCTTCGACGCAGAGCGCATAAGCGAGCTCGTCGAACCGCTCCCGGAATCGATCGACGCAATGCTGGAGCACCGCCTGCCGCTCATAGCTCGCCATCCGCGTCATCGGCTCGGCCGCCTCCACCGCGGCGGCGATGCCGGCATCGATCGTCTTTGCGTCCGCCAACGCCGTACGGAACGCGACCTTGCCCGTATATTTGTCGGTGACCTCGAGGTCGGTGTTCGGCTGCTTCGCCTCGTTGGCGAGGTAAAGGGGGTAGGTGTCCTTGAGCTTGGTCATCGTCTGTCTCTCTTCCCGCTCATCCTGAGGAGCCGCTGAGCGAAGTCGAAGCGGCGTCTCGAAGGACATACACGGCCCTTCGAGACGGGCCTTCGCCAGGCTCAGTCCCTCCTCAGGATGAGCGAAATGGTTTCATTCCCCGCGCGGTTCGTATCTACACCGCCGCGCTCAGCTCCTTGATCTCCTTGTTGAGGATACGGTCATTGTCCGCATAGTCGACCGGACAGTCGATGAGGTGGACGCCCGGCGTGTCGAGACATTCCCTGAGCAGGCCCGGCAGCATGTCGGCGCTGGTGACGCGATGGCCCTTCGCGCCGTAGCTCTCGGCATATTTGACGAAGTCGGGATTGCCGTAGGTGAGGCCCCAATCCTCGAAGCCCATATTGGCCTGCTTCCAGCGGATCATGCCGTAGCTGTTGTCGTTGAGGATCAGCACGGTGAGATCAAGGCCGAGGCGGACCGCCGTCTCCAACTCCTGGCTGTTCATCATGAAGCCGCCGTCGCCGCAGATCGCCATCACCTTGCGGCCCGGATGCACCATCTTGGACGCCATGGCGGAGGGAAGCCCCGCTCCCATCGTCGCCAGGGCGTTGTCGAGCAGCACCGTATTCGGCATCCGCGCAGGATAGTTTCGCGCGAACCAGATCTTGTAGACGCCGTTATCGAGGCAGATGATGCCGTCCGCCGGCATCGCATCGCGGATGAATTTGACGAGGCAGGCGGGGAAGATCGGAAAGCGCATGTCGTCGCACATGGAATCGCGGTGGGCGATCTCGGCAGCGCGCGCCTTCATCATCGTGTCGAAATTCCAGGTGCCCTGCGGGAGGATATCCTCCTTGATCTGCCAGATGGCATTGGCGATGTCGCCGATGACCTCGATCTGCGGGAAGTAGACCGGGTCCACCTCCGCCGTCTTGGTGCTGATGTGGACGACCTCGGTACCGCCTTGCTTCATGAAGAAGGGCGGCTTCTCGATCACGTCATGACCGACATTGATGATGAGGTCCGCCGATTCAATCGCCCGGTGGACGAAGTCGCCGGCCGACAGCGCGGCGCAACCGAGGAACTTCGGGCTCGTCTCGTCGAGCACGCCCTTGCCCAGCTGCGTCGTAACGAAGGGGATGCCGGTCTTCTCGACGAACTGGCCGAGCATCCGGCTGGTCATCTTGCGGTTCGCGCCGGCGCCGATGACGAGCACCGGCGAGCGCGCCTTCTCGATCGCGTTGACCGCGGCGCGGACCGCCTTCACGTCGGCGGTAGGGCGGCGATGCAGGCTCGCCTTCAGCGGCCGTGACGAGGTGTGCTCGTCGGCGACGTCTTCGGGCAGCTCGAGATGGACGGCGCCCGGCTTCTCCTCCTCGGCCAGGCGGAACGCCTCCCGCACCCGGCTCGGGATATTGTCGGACGAAGCGAGTTGATGGGTATATTTGGTGATGGGCCCCATCATCGCGACCACGTCCAATATCTGAAAGCGGCCCTGTTTCGATTTCTTGATCGGCTTCTGCCCGGTGATCATCATCATCGGCATGCCGCCCAATTGCGCATAGGCGGCGGCGGTCACGAAGTTGGTCGCGCCCGGTCCAAGCGTCGACAGGCAGACGCCGGCCTTGCCGGTATGTCGCCCATAAGTGGCCGCCATGAATCCGGCGCCCTGCTCGTGCCGCGTCAGGATCAGTTTGATCTTGTCGGAGCGGGAGAGACTATCGAGAAAGTCGAGATTTTCCTCCCCGGGAACGCCGAAGATATATTCGACGCCTTCTTCTTCGAGGCATTGGATGAACAGGTCCGAGGCCTTGATAGCCATAACGCCGTCTCCGCTGATCTTGTGTTTTTTGACGAACTGTCGACGCAAGCACTTCGGCGAGCTGAGACGTACGCGATCGGCCTCTTCCCCCCGCAGTTGTGTATCGGGCTTTGTTCCAACGATCGTCAAGTCGATGAAAATCGCCGTCCAGCCTTGAAAGGATGCACGACTTTGGCCTAGTCATGGACCGGTGGGCGCCCGCTCGGCAAAGACCAGGCGGCGTGGGGGAAAGACATGGGGCGCAATCGCAGTCTGGCGATAATCTGTGGAGCCGCGGGCCTCGCGCTCGTGCTGCTCGTCCTGTTTCTAGTCCGGCCCGAAGCCGCCGTCGCCACCGCGCAGACCGCGGCGGGGCGAACGGTGGTGGGCGTCGCCACTTGCGGCGGCACCACCTGCCACGGCCGCTCCGAAGCCGACGGCAAGATCGTGCGCCAGGATGAGCTGATGATCTGGCAGGACCCGTCCAGCCCGTCGGGGGCGCATAGCCGCGCCTGGCAGGTCCTGGCCGAGCCACGCTCGCGCGCCATCGCCCAGCGGCTCGGCATCGGCGAGGCGACGAGCGCGCCGATGTGCCTCGGCTGCCATGCGACCCCGGCCGGCGGATCGCGCGGCGCCCGTTTCCAGACCTCGGACGGAGTGGGCTGCGAGGCCTGTCACGGCGCCGCCTCCAGCTGGCTCTCCAGCCATTATGCCGTGGGCGCGAACCACGCCGCCAACGTGTCGCGCGGCATGATCCCGCTCGACAATCCGAAGGCGCGCGCCAGCGTCTGTCTCGACTGCCATTTCGGCTCGGCCGACTCCGGCCAGTTCGTCAGCCATCGCATCATGGCGGCCGGCCACCCGCGCATCGCCTTCGAGCTCGATCTCTTCTCGACCCTCCAGCAGCATCACAATGAAGACGCCGATTATGCCGCCCGCAAGGGCCGGACCAACCCGGTGAAGATGTGGGCCGTCGGCCAGGCCATGGCGCTCGACCGCTCGCTCAGCCTCTTCGCCGACGCCCGGCGCGGCATGGAAGGCATGTTCCCGGAATTCTATTTCCTCGACTGCCACAGCTGCCATCGTCCCATTTCCGACGACCCGCGCTTCGCGCCGACCGCGCTCGACAATCCCGGCCGCCCGATCCCGGAGGGCATGCCGCCCTATAACGACGAGAATATGATCATGCTGGCCGCCGCCGCGAAGGTGGTGGCGCCGAGCCTCGCCGACCGCTTCACTCGCGACAGCCGCGCCTTCCACCAGGCGATGGCCAAGGATCGCGCCGCCGCCGTCGCCGCCGCAGTCACGCTCCGCGACAGCGCCCGCGCCCTCGCCAACGCCTTCGCCGCTGCCGATCTCGGCCCGGCCCAGGCCTTCGCCATCGTCGATGCGATCACCCATGAAGCGGTGTCCGACCGCTTCACCGACTATGCCGGCAGCGTCCAGGCGGTGATGGCGACCGACACGCTGTTGTCGGCGCTCGTGAACATGGGCGCGGTCGGGCCGGGCGCCGCCCAATCCATCCGCGGCGACCTCAACACCGCCTATCGGGCGGTGCGCGATCCCAACGCCTACCGGCCTCGCGAATTCCGCGCGAGCCTCGGCCGGGCGGCGTCCGCGATCAGGAGCCTTCGCTGATGCGCCATTCCGCCGCCAGTCTGCTCGCCATCGCCTCGCTGCTGGTCGCGTCCTGTGGAGGCGGCGGCGGCAGCGCGACCCCGACGCCGACGCCAACGCCGACCCCCACGCCCGCGCCGACGCCCACCCGCCTTTACGATGTTCCGGCGCGCGAAGCGCTCAGCTCCGCCGATGTCGGCCGCATCATCGCCCAGGCGGTCGCCGAGGCGAACGCCCGCAAGCGTCCCGCGACCATCGCCGTCTCTGATCGCGTCGGCAACATCCTGGCCGTGTTCACGATGAACGGGGCGAACCAGCGCCTGTTCGTGCCGCGCGGCCCCAATGGCAGCACGCACGACCTCCAGGGCGTCGACCTTCCGGCCGCCGTCGCCGGCGCCATCGCCAAGGCGATCACCGGCGCCTATCTCTCCTCCGGCGGCAATGCCTTCTCGACCCGCACCGCGTCGATGATCGTGCAGGAGCATTTCCCCCCCTCCGCAGCGACGCAGGGGTTGGAAAGCGGACCGCTGTTCGGCGTTCAGTTCAGCCAGCTCCCCTGCTCCGATCTGGCTGCACGCTTCAACGGCAACACCGGCTCGGACGGTTTCATCGGCCCCAAGCGCTCGCCGCTCGGCCTTTCCGCCGATCCCGGCGGGCTGCCGCTCTACAAGAATGGCGTGCTGGTCGGCGGCGTCGGCGTCATGGCCGACGGCGTCTACGGCTTCGACCCCGAGGTCCAGGACGTCGACAAGGACGATGAAGAGATCATCGCGCTGGCGGCCACGACGGGATTCGCCGCGCCCGAAGCCATCCGCGCCAACCGCATCACGGTGGACGGCACCAGCCTGCGCTTCACCGACGCGGCCGGGGCGGACCTCCTCAGCAACCCGGCCAGCGCCCTGGCCTTCTCGGCTATCGACGGCCAGGCGGGCGCCCTCACCTCGGTTCGCGGCTATTATGACAGCACGAGCGGGCTCATCGCCGGCCGCGCCTACGGGACCGAGGCGTCCGGCATCCGCGCCGCCACGGCGGGCGAATTCGACAATCCGGACGCCTTCATCCTCACCAACGGCGCCGGCGCCAACCGCTACCCGATCCGCGGCGCCACCGACGGCGGCGACGTTTCCCAGCCCCTCACGCGCGCCGAGGTGGAGGCGGTTCTGGAGGAAGCGTTCAAGATCATGAGCCGCGCCCGCGCGCAGATCCGGCGGCCGCTGGACAGCCGCGCCCAGGTCTCCATCTCGCTGGTCGATACCCATGGCGAGGTGCTGGGTATCGTCCGCGCGCCCGACGCGCCGATCTTCGGCATCGACGTTTCGCTGCAGAAGGCGCGCACGGCCACCTTCCTGTCCAGCGCCCGCGCCGCCCGGTCGCTCCAGGCCAATCCCGATCCGGACGTCAGCATGTATGTGGCGGCGGCGAGGGCTTTCCTCGGCGATCCGTCGGCGCTCACCGGCCAGTTCGCCTTTTCCGATCGAGCCGGTGGCAACCTCTCGCGACCCTTCTTTCCCGACGGCGAGCTCGGCCGGCCGCACGGACCCTTCTCGCGCCCGATCACGGAGTTCAATCCCTTCTCCACCGGACTCCAGTCGGCGCTGGTCGAGGCCAATATCCGCCAGCACGCCGCCTTCGTCCTCGGCGCCGGAGCCGATACGCCGCGCCGCTGCACCCAGGCGCCCGACGTGGCGACGGGGCAGAACCCGCTGGAGAACGGCATCCAGATCTTTCCCGGTTCCGTTCCGATCTTTCGCGGCAACCAGCTGGTCGGCGGCATCGGCGTCTCCGGCGACGGCATCGACCAGGACGACATGATCAGCTTCCTCGGGCTGCACGAGGGCGGCCTCAGGATCGGCGGCATCGGCAATGCCGACCCTGCCATCCGCGCCGACCAGGTCGTCGTCGACCTTGGCGATGCCCAGGTGAGGCTGCGCTACGTGAACTGCCCGTTCGCGCCCTTCCTCGACACCAGCGCGCAGAACGTCTGCCAGGGCAAATAGGCGACGCCGGTGCAGCTCTCCGCCCCCCTCATTCAACTCGTCGCGTCGTTGGGCGGAGCCGACATCGATCCGCAGACCTTGGTGATCGCGGCGCCGCCGCCGAATGTCGATCCCGAAGCGGACGGCACGCTGCTCCTCACCATGCAGAGCGCCCTGCCCCCGCCGCCCCTGCTGCTGACGATGGCGCAGGCCCTGCCGGCGGCCACGCCCAAGGAGCGCGATTACGATCCGCGCGTCTATGTCGATCAGATCGCCGATGTCCTTCGCGAGCGGCGCGAGAGGATGCTGGCGTCCCTTGGTGAAGGCGAACCGCTCGCCCTCAAGCCGATCATCCCGGAACGGATCGAAGCCAGGCTCCAGCTTGCCAGCATCGAGATCGATCTCCCGGCGCCGGATGCGAGTCCGGTCCGGCTGGCGGAAGCGAATGCGCAACCTCCCGCAACGACACGGACCGCCTTCGACATTCCGCCCGGCCTCCTGCTGCCGGCCTCTCAGTCGAGCTGGGACGAGAGCGCCGCTGTCGATCCCATGGTGCTGCCCGTAACGGCGCAGGTTTCGACCGAGGCGCCGCCGGCCGGCACCAGCGCCGACGACCCGCTGCTCGACGGCCGTCGCCGCCCCGGCGTCCCGCAGCGCGAGCTTCCGCCGGAGGTGACGCAGACCAATGAGGGTGCCCTCCGCTCCCCGCCGCCGGAAGCCTTTCCGACGGACCAGATCCCGGTGCCGGACCGCTGGCGCCTGATCGAGACGCTCGGCATCGTCAAGGAACGCTGGTGGGACCCCTATCACCAGAATACGCTGAAGGGCGATCGTCCGCTTTGCATCCCGACCGAGGCGGAGCAGGCGCGGCGGCGGGAGGCCGGGCTCCCCAAATGCAGGACGCCCAAATTCCTCGGCCTCCAAGGTGACGACTGGTTCTTCGTCGTCAACGCCATTTCCGACACGGTGGTGGAGCCGCGCACCTTCCCCATCCCCGTCGGCGTCCAGACGACCGATCGGCCGGGCAGCATCGACGTCTTCGGCAAGAATGACAGCCTCGTCCTGGCCCAGACCTTCATCGGCAGCGTGTCGCTGATCAAGGGTTCGACCGCCTACAAGCCGCCGGACGTCGAATACCGGCTGACGCTCGCCTACAACGTCAACTATGTCGACGTGTCCGAGCGGCGCGTGCTGTTCGTCGAGCCGAGCAAGGGCACCGATCGCCTGGACCATTTCCTGGGCGTGCAGGAAGCCTTCGTCGACTATCACATCCGCAACGTCTCGGATCGCTACGACTTCGATTCCCTGCGCGCCGGCATCCAGCCTTTCCAGTCCGATTTCCGGGGCTTCCTGTTCAACGACCAGCAGCTCGGCTTCCGCCTGTTCGGCAACCGCGACAATAATCGCTGGCAGTATAATCTCGCCGGCTTCTGGCGGCTGGAAAAGGATACCAACAGCGGCCTCAACGATGTGACGCAGACGCCGCGCGACGACTGGGTCGTCACCGCCAATGTCTACCGTCAGGACTTTCCCTTCGTCGGCCTCACCAGCCAGCTCAGCCTCACTTGGAACGCGAACCGCGAGAAGGGCGAGATCGAGGTCGACGACAATGGCTTCCCCGTCCGCCCGGCGCTGATCGGGAACCTGCGGGCGCGCGACTATGACGTCTTCTATCTGGGCTATGCCGCCGACGGGCGGATCGGTCGCATCAACCTCTCGGCGCAGGCCTATGGCGCCTTCGGCCGCGACCGGGACAGCATCTTCACCGGCGAGGAATCCGATATCCGCGCCTGGTTCTTCGCCGCCGAGCCGAGCTACGACTATAACTGGCTCCGCTTCCGCGGCTCCTTCCTCTACGCCAGCGGCGACAGCGACCCCCATAACGGGACCGAAGCGGGCTTCGACACGATCTTCGAAAACCCGATCTTCGCCGGCGCCGACACCAGCTACTGGATCCGCCAGACCATTCCCTTCGCCGGCGGCGGCCGCGCCGTCTCGATCAACGGTCGCAACGGCATTTTGAATTCGCTCCGTTCCTCCAAGGAGCAGGGCCAGTCGAATTTCAACAATCCCGGCACGATCCTCGCCGGCGTCGGCGTCGACGCGGACTTGACCCCCGAATTCCGCATCAGCGCCAACGCCAATCACCTCTGGTTCGAGGACACGGCCGTCCTCAAGGAGCTGCGCAACGAAGGCAGCATCGCCAAGGACATCGGCTTCGACCTCTCCGTCGCCACCATCTGGCGGCCGAAGATGACCCAGAACATCGTGCTTCGGGCCTCGGCGGCGGCGCTCGTCCCCGGCGACGGCTTCAAGGACCTCTTCGCCAACAGCGACCGCGACGATGTCTATTATTCGGTCCTGTTCAACGCGGTGCTGACCTTCTGATGCGTCGGCTGTCCACCTTCTTCCGTCATTCCCGCGAAAGCGGGAATCCCGCTTCTTCTCTCTTTGCAGCTTGGATGAAGAAAAGCGGGATCCCCGCTTTCGCGGGGATGACGGTTGTGATGGCTACTCTCGCAGCCCCCCTAATCGCTGCCGAGACAGAAAAGCCCGTCGAGCGCGACTACAGCCTCGTCCGGGCCGAGCCGGCGCCGCGCACGCAGGAATGGGACATGGCCGACGCGAAGAGCGCCGGCTGCGTCAGCTGCCACACGGCGAGCGACGCCAAGACCATGCACAAATCGCCCGCGGTCGTGCTCGGCTGCACCGACTGCCATGGCGGCAATGCGAGCGTCTTCGCCACCGACGTCTCGAACCACAACGCCCCCGCCTATGTCGCGGCGCGCAACCAGGCGCATGTGCTCCCGAAATATCCCGAAAGCTGGCACTGGCCGTCGAGCGCCAACCCGACGCGTAGCTACACTTTGCTGAACCGCGAGGCGCCGGAATATATCCGCTTCGTCAACCCGTCCGACTATCGCGTGGCCCGCGAAAGCTGCGGGGCCTGCCATATCGAAGTGATCGAGGCCGCCGAACGATCGCTGATGGCGACCGGCGCGATGTTCATGGGCGGCGCGGCCTACAATAACGGCATCGCGCCGATGAAGAATTACATCTTCGGAGAGGCTTACACCCGCACCGGCGAGCCGGCGAAGATCGTCTCGCCGACCGGCCCGGACGGCACGCTCAGCGAAAAGCAGCAAGCGCGCGGTGTGCTCGCCGAGCTCTACCCCCTCCCCACCTGGCATGTCATTCCGCCGGCCGACATCTTTCGCGTCTTCGAGCGCGGCGGCCGGACCATCAATACGCAGTTCCCGGAGATCGGCCTCCCCTCGCCCACCGGCTCCATCCAGCGCCTCGAGGAATCAGGCCGGCCCGACATCCGCCAGTCGAACCGCGGCCCCGGCACCGGGCTCCGCGTCGCCATCCCCATCCTCAACATCCACAAGACGCGCCTCAACGACCCGTTCATGTGGTTCATGGGGACCAACGATCAGCCCGGCGACTATCGTCAGTCGGGCTGCGCCGGCTGCCATGTCGTCTACGCCAACGACCGCGAGCCGCGGCACAGCCTGCTTTATGCGAAATATGGCCGCGACGGTCAGACGGCGACGGTGGATCCCACCATCGCGCGCCAGATGGAAGAGGGACACGGTGAAGGCGAACGTGAGACAATTATTAGTGAATGGACACGCCGTCCGGGAGAACTAGCTCAGCATACGCGCTTGGACGTAGTCACGACGACGAAGGAGAAGGGCCATCCGATCCGGCACGTCTTCACCCGCGCCATCCCGACCGCGCAGTGCATGAATTGCCACATGCACCAGCCCAACATCTTCCTGAACAGCTATCTCGGCTACACCATGTGGGACTATGAGTCCGACGCGCCGTTGATGTGGCCTGAGAAGCAGAAATATCCGACCGCCGAAGAGGTCCACAAGACGCTGGAGCGCAACCCGGAGGGCGCCGGCCCTCGCGGCAAATGGTCCGACCTCGATTTCCTCCGCAACGTCTATGACGACGTCAATCCCAAGGCGAAGCATACGCAGTTCGCCGACTATCACGGCCACGGCTGGAACTTCCGCGCCGTCTTCAAGCGCGACCGCGAGGGCAACCTGCTCGACGCCGACGGCAACATCGTCCCGCCCGACGATCCCGAGAAATTCCGCCGCGCGGGCGAAGGCGAGTTCGTCGAGCCGGGCGTCAATCCCGGCAAGGCCGTCCACATGATGGATATCCATGCCGAAAAGGGCATGCAGTGCGCCGACTGTCACTTCAGCCAGGACAGCCACGGCACCGGCTTCATCTATGGCGAAGTCGCCAACGCGATCGAGATCGCCTGCAAGGACTGCCACGGCACGGCCAAGGACTATCCGACGCTCCTCACCTCGGGCCCGGCCGCGCCGCCCAAGGGCAACAATCTCGCCCTCATCCGCAACGAGGACGGCCGCCGCCGCTTCGAGTGGATGGAGAGCGACGACGGCCGCCGCGTACTCATCCAGCGTTCGATCGTCGATCCCGAACTCGAATGGGAAGTGAGCCTGGTGAAGGACAGCGTCGACCGCGACCACCCGAGCTTCAACATGAAGTCGGCGCGGGCGAAGCTGATGTCGAAAGCCGGGGCGGAGACGGGCCAGTTCACCTTCGGAACGGGCGTCGCCGACACCGATCTCGCCCACAAGCCGGACGAGATGGCCTGCTTCACCTGCCATTTGAGCTGGACCACGTCGTGCGGCGGCTGCCACCTTCCGATCGAGGCCAACTGGAAGACCTCCAGCCACAAATATGACGGCATCGAGACCCGCAACTTCGCGACCTACAATCCGCAGGTCGCGCGCGACCAGATGTTCCAGCTCGGCGTCCACCAGACGACGAAGGGCAATATCGTCGCCCCGGTCCGCTCGAGCTCGGCGCTGGTCCTCTCCTCGACCAACCTCAACCGCGAGCGCATCTACATCCAGCAGCCGCCGATCAGCGCCATCGGCTTCTCATCCCAGGCTTTCGCGCCCCATTTCCCGCACACTGTCCGCAAGACCGAGACCAAGACCTGCTCCGACTGCCATCTGAGCGAGGCCAACGACAACAACGCCATCATGGCGCAGCTGCTGCTCCAGGGGACCAATTTCGTGAACTTCGTCGGGCTTCACGCCTGGGTCGGGCTGGAGGACGGTTTCGAGGCGGTCCGCGTCACCGAATGGGAGGAGCCGCAGGCGGTGCTGGGCTCCTACCTCCACCGCTACGCCTATCCCGACTATTGGCGCCTCCACGTCGAGCGCAACGGCCGCGAGCTCATCGAATGGACCCGGGGCAAGACGTTCGACAGCAAGCTCAGCGGCGAAACCCAGGCGCTGGAGCAGTTCGCCAATGTCGTCCAGGGCACGGACGGCGCCGTCCGCTGCCTGCAGCTGCGCGGGGAATATATGTTCGTCGCCGAGGGCAAGGGCGGCTTCCGCGTCTACGACGTCGCCTCGATCGGCAACAAGGGCCTGTCGGAGCGTATCGTCACCGCGCCCTTCTCGCCGCTCGGCCATGATGCTCGTGTGAAGACGAAGAACGCGACCTGCATGGCGCTCCCCACCAACCAGTCGATCGCGCCCGAACGCAACACGCCGGCGATGCGCGAGGCGAACCAGGAGCAGCCCTTCCACCCGATCTACAATTATGCCGTCGTCACCGATGCCGACGAGGGGCTGATCCTGGTCGACGTCAACACCTTCGCGGACGGCGAGCCGCGCAACAACGATCTGAAGCGCGCCGTCACCTGGAACGAGGGCGGCGTCCTCACCGACGCCCGCCACGTCACGTTGGCGGGTCATTATGCCTACATTACCGCCGCGGCGGGGCTGGTGGTCGTCGACCTCGACGATCCGCTCCGTCCGCGCCACGTCGCCACCGTACCACTCCGCGACGCGCGCTCGTCGGCCCTCCAGTTCCGCTATCTCTGGGTCACCGACGCCGAGGGCCTCAAGCTGATCGACGTGACCCGCATGGATCAGCCTAGCCTCATCCCGGAGGCGACGGTGCCTCTGGCCGATGCCCACGGCCTCTACGTCGCGCGCACCTACGCCTATGTCGCGGGCGGCCCCGAGGGCCTGGTGATCGTCAACGTCACCAATCCGGAACGGCCGAGCCTCTATCAGAAGGTGACGCTCGACGGGCGCATGAACGACGTTCGGGACGTGATCGTTGGCTCCACCAATGCCTCGCTCTTCGCCTATGTCGCGGACGGGCGGAACGGCCTCAAGGTCCTCCAACTCACCTCGCCCGACAGCCAACCCAATTTCTACGGCTTCTCACCCGCGCCCAAACCTGAGCTGATCGCCTGGGCCCGCACGCCCGCGCCCGCCCTCGGCCTTTCCAAGGGTTTGGACCGAGATCGCGCGGTGGACGAAACCGGCGGCCAGATCGCCGTCTTCGGCCGCCTCGGCTCCCGCCCCTTCAACCGCGCCGAGATGGAGCGCCTGTTCCTGAACCGACGGGGTTTCGTCTACCGGGTCAGCGACACCGGCACCTTCGCGGACTGGGTGCAGTAAATCCTCCCTAGCTTTTGCTGGGGAGGGGGATCATGCGGAGCATGGTAACGGCGCCGAGAGGGGGATGGCTCGTCGGACGCGCCAGTCTCGTTCGGGTTTCGGTTGGGGCGCGAACCGCGCCACCCTCAGGGCAGTCACCCCTCCACCACCCTTCGGGTGGTCCCCCTCCCCACGAATCGTGGGGAGGAATTAGGCGTCCTTCCTCTCCGCCACGAGCATCTGCACCAGCGGCTGAAGGGCCGGTTCGTAACGGGCGAGGACGGTGTGGTCCTCGGCGGTGTCGTAGTGGGAGATGAGCCCCTCGCCGTTCCAATAATGGAGGGCGTAGCCCGGTGGATCGGCCACGATCATCGGGCGACCGTCCGGCTTGTCGGGATCGATTTCAGCCAGATCGAGCGCCACCTGCGGCGCCGTCGAGGGACAGACGGCGAGCGTCGTCCCCGCCCATTGGGTGGTGATCGCGCGGTGGAGATGGCCGGTCAGCATGGCGACGATGTTGGGATGACCTTCGACGATCGAGCGAAGACGCCGCACCCACTCCGCCTCCGGATTTTCGGTCATCCAGCTGAGGCCCGTCTCGATCGGCGGGTGATGGAGGACGAGGATGGTCGGCCGCTCCGGCTGCTCGGCAAGCCGCGCCTTCAGCCAGGCGCCGCGCGTCTCGCAATAGCCGCCGCCGTGCCGCCCTTCCTCCAGCGTGTCGAGCATCAGGATGCGGACCGGGAATTCCTCGATCACATATTGGATGAAGCCGTCGGCCGAGGGCACGTGCGGGAAATATTTAAGGAAAGCCGCACGGTCGTCGTGATTGCCCATGCAGAACCAGACGGGAAAGGGACAGGCGGCCAGCGCGCTCTTGAGGCGGCGATAGGAGACCTCGTCGTCTCCGCTGTCGGACAGGTCGCCGGTGGCGAGCAGCAGGTCGGGCTGCGGCGTCATCGCGCACAGCGCCCTCAGCGTCCGATCGAGGCGCTTCCTGTTGAACTCGGCGGGATTGTTCGGCTCGAAGCCCAGATGGATGTCGGTAATCTGCGCTATCAGCATCGGCGGCCTATCGTCTTTCGGCGGCGGCGGCGCGCCGCAGCTTGGCGGTATCGGCTATAACCGTATCTTTCTTCTTACCGCGCACCCGCTCCCTGATCAGCATGGAAGGCGCGCCTTCGTCCATATGATAATCGTGGCACATGGCGCAGCTCGACGGCACCTCGGCGCGGGCGCTTTCACCGCCATGGCATTCGCGGCAGCTGGCGAGATCGGGCAGCAGCAGGTCGCTGGCCGCGGCCGACTTCTCCGCCAGATGGCAGCTGGCGCAGTCCTCCGTCTGGTGCGCGCGATGATCGAACCAGCCCTTCTGCATATAGCGCATCGGGAAGGCGACCGGCCGGATATCGAAGGCAAGCGATCCCGGCGGCGGTGCGACCACCTGGTGACAATCGTAACAGGCGCCGCCGGGCGAGAAGGTCGCCCGGATCGCCTGCGCCGCACTCACCGAACCTGCCGGAGCGCCATGGAGGCCGGGCCGGCGCCGGTCCGCACCGTTCCATGAACCGCCCGAGCGGCCGCCATAGAGGGTGCGGAGGTCGGCGATGACCTGTTGCGGCTCTCCATGCCGCAGGGTGCGGACGGTCCCGCCCACCCGATCGAAGGCGAGGCTGTGGCACATGCCGCAATCCTCCTCCATGTTGATCGGCTGGAAGCGGACGCCGTCGGGCGTCGGCACGTGGCAGTCCTTGCATTCGAGCGCCTGACCGAAGCCGAACTCGCCGTCCAGCCGCCGCGCCATCTGAGGCACCCCGCCGGTCTTCGACAAATGCAGGTCGTGCGGGAATTTTAGGTTGCTGTCCTCGCGCGGCTTCTGCGCGAGGGACACGCGCCTCACGACCGGCCGGTCGGCGTCCCAGTTGGTGATGAGCGCCGGCTGGAACTCCGGATGGGCGGTGCCGAAATCGCCGGCATTGGCGAGCTTTGTGTCGGGCAGGCGATCCTCCAGCGTGGCATGGCAATCGCTGCAGAAGCGCTGCGCGGTCGCCGGCATCCGCGTCGCGCCTTCATGCTCGGTATGGCACTCGACGCAGCGGCCCGGCGGGATGTCGAACGTCTCCTTGAAGGCGAGCTCGACCTTGCCCCAGGTGGTGAGGTCCGGCTGAGCGCGCGCCAGGCGGAACGGGTCGGCATGGTCGTGAATGCCGGTATGGCAGTTCTTGCAGGCGGCGTCCCGCACGGCCTCGAACGCTTTCACATGGCAGGCCTGGCAGTCATTCTCGAGAGCCGTATGGGCGAGCGACAGCTTGCCGCTCGACCACATCTGGTCGGCGTGAAAGCGCTGCACCGCCTCCGTTTCCTGCTGGCGGTCGAAATAGCCCTTGATCGGCCAGGCAAGGAAGAGAGCGAGGACGAGCGCGATCAGCCCCCAGGCCGCCGCCCGCTTGCTCGGCATGACCGAAGCCAGCGAGAACATCCGCTCGGCGGATCGCGACTTGCCGCCGCCGACCTCCCCCACCCGCTCAATGTCGATCGCGATCTCGTCGGCATCCGCCGGGGCGGCGGCTATTCGAATGAGGTGGCTGGCGATGCGGATCTCGCCGCCGGCCGCCACCTCAATGACGCCGGCCTGGGTCTTGCGTCCGTTCAGCTCGACATAGAGCCCCTTCTCGCTCGTCAGCCTGAGGCGCTCGCCCGTCCGCTCGACCGTCGCATGGTGAAGCGCGACGGCAAGATCGGTGAGGTGGATATTGCATTCGGGGCTGCGGCCGATGGTCAGCCGGTCCGCCTCGACGCGCGAGGGGCGGACGATCTCGCGGCCTTCGGCGCTGTGCGAAATCTGGCGGAGGAGGAAGGTCATAGCGCCCCGCTCACCAGTAGAAGAAGACGCTGAGGATGTGGGCGCTGAGCGCCGCGATCAGGGCGAAGGTGATGGGCACATGGATGTAGAGCCAGACCTCCAGCATCGCGCGGAGCTTCAGCTGCCGCCGGATGCGTGAGAGGGCGGCGAGCTTGCGCTCCAGCAGGTCCGTCACCGTCTCGAGTGCCTCCGCTTCCCGGCCGGAGGACACGGCCAGTCGATCCTGGAGCTCGCGCAGCGCCCGCGCGGTGCCGCAGCGCGGATAACGGCCCGACAGGCGCCGAATAAGGCCGCCGCCGAAGACGTCATCGTCCAGCGAGAGAGTGACGATCTCGGTATCGTCCACCGTAAGCGGCTGCGCCGCCGTGCGAAGCTGCCGATCGAGCTTGGCGACGGCGTCGATCATCTGCGGCTTGGTCATTTCCGCGCGATTGTCGCTGAGCGCCTGCGGCAGCGTCGCGTAGACGGAGATCCCGTAGATGCCCGACGCGATGACCAGCATCATCAGCGCGTAGGCGAGCGTATGGACGTTCCAGCCGAACTGGAATCCGGTGTGGAGCGTCGCGACGACGATCAGCGACAAGCCCAGATAGACGTGGGCCGACGTCCAGGCCTTCAGCGACCAGCGTCCCCGCGTCATCGCCCGCTTGCGCAGGCCCAGCAGGGTCAGCCACAGGATCAGCAGCGCCCCGATCGTGCCGAGCGTATAGCCGAGCCAGCTGCCGCCATTGTGGCGCGGCTGAACGTCGGTGAAGGCGTAGACGAGGAGGCTCAGCAGCGAGAGCCCCAGCGCGATCTTCAGCCAGCGGAATCGCTTATGGCGGAGAAAGCCCTCATGGCTCGCCCCCTCCTTCAGCTCCGTCCGCGATATCCCCCTGCTCGCCATGATCTAGGGCACGACCCCCCTCGCCCTTTCCTTCGTCATCCCGGACTTGATCCTGGATCCAGGAACGCCGCCTGCGAAACATGTGTGCCGCCGGTGTTCTTGGGTTCCGGCTTTCGCCGGAATGACGAATGTAGGCATCTCACTCCCCCAGCCTCGCGACCGAGAGGAACTGCTCGGGCGCGACGCGGATGGCGGCGCCGGTCGGGCACGCGCGCACGCAGGCCGGGCCGCCCGAAATCCCCGCGCACATGTCGCACTTGATGGCCTTCTTGGGCGTCTCCGGCGAAACCCGCGCCTCGGTCCACTTTTTGGGCGGCTCGCCCGGGCCGGGCCCAAGGCCGGCGATCAGCCAGGCGAGCAGGTTTGGCTTCTTTGGCGGAACCTTGTCCATGCGGATGACGCCATAGGGGCAGTTCCGCTGGCAGTTGCCGCAGCCGATGCAGCTGTCGTCGATGAAAACCTCGCCGTCCGGCCCGCGGTGGATCGCATTGGGCGGGCAGTCGGCCATGCAGTGCGGATGCTCGCAGTGGCGACAAGAGGTCGGCACATGAAGGTGCGCGTAGGTCTTGCCCGCCTCGCGGTTGAGCCGGCTGAGACCCTCATGGCTGTCCGCGCACGCCTTCTCGCAATTGTCGCAGCCGACGCAGAGATTCTCGTCGATGAGGAGGACGTCAGTGGCCTCGCCGATGCCGTTCTCGACCAGGAAGTTGGCGACCGAGCTGTACATGTCGACCACGCCTTCGAAGCCGTCCTTCTTGGATTCGACGAAGCTGGTAAGCGCCTTGCGCGAGGCCATGTCGGTCTCGGCCTTGATCTTGAGCTGCGGCTTCTTCGCCAGCAGGCGGCGGAAGGCGTCGCCGTCGAGCTTGATCACCTCCGACTTGATCGCCGCGCGCACCGTGGCCGTGCGGCGGCCGCCGTCGATCAGCGCCATCTCGCCGACATAGGAGCCGGCGGGGAGATAGGAGAGGAAGACCGGCTTCCCGCCAATCGACTTCTCGACCACCATCGAGCCCTGGCGGATGACGTAGATGTCGTAGCCTTCCTCGCCTTCGGTGATGATCGCCTCGCCGGCACGCACCCGCTTGATCTCGGCCGTCTCGAGCACTTCCGCGAGGTCGTCCGCGGTCAGGCCCGAGCCGAACATCTGCAGAAGCTGCC
Organism: Sphingosinicella humi; assembly: GCF_003129465.1. NCBI lineage: Bacteria > Pseudomonadati > Pseudomonadota > Alphaproteobacteria > Sphingomonadales > Sphingomicrobiaceae > Allosphingosinicella > Allosphingosinicella humi. Next base: position 2,357,835 of record NZ_QFFF01000001.1, on the reverse strand, counting down.
GCTCCGTCGAGATGCGGGTGATGGCGCGCTTGGCGGCCGGGACGGTCGCCATCAGCTTCAGCGCCGCCGTGCGGGAGACTTCGACCAGGATCGAATCTTCGGCCGTGCGGATGGTGGCGCCGCGGCGGCGGCCGGAGATGAGACCGACCTCCCCGAATATGGAACCTTTCCCGATCGGGACGGTGATCGACGGGTCCTTCGGATTGACCTCGACCAACACCGAGCCGTCGGCGATGGTGAAGAGCGACGAACCGGGCTCGTTCCGCTCGAACACGACCGTTCCGGCGGGATAATAGCGGACCTCGCTGTCGAGCATAAACTCGCGCATCTGAAGCGGCGAAAGCTCATTGAGGATGGTGACGTTGGCGCGCAGGAACTCCAGCCATTCGTCGACCGGCCGGCGGCCCGGCAGGCCCCTGAACTTGGCCTCCAGGATCGGCTCGTCGGCGGGTTTCAGCTCGCGGTTGCCGTTGATGAACTCGACGACGTCATAGCCCTGGTTCATGCAGTGCTTGATCAGCGGATAGCCGGCCAGCGCGCCGATGACGTAGATGCCCGGCTCGGTGCTCTCGAAGCTGGGCGACAGCTTCGGAAAGGCCTCGCGATCCTCGCTGGTGAATTCGATGCCGCAACCTTCGACGAAGGCGCGCGGCGCCGCGGAGCCCATGCGCGCGATAATGCGGTCGCAGCGGATCCTCTGCTCGCCGTCGCGGGTGTCGAGGACGAGCCAGCCCGGCTCCACCTTCGACGGCGTGGTCTCCGTCATCACGTTGATGCGGCCGCCGTCGCGCGCCTCCATCAGCAGCTTGACGTTGGCGCCCTTCGCCCGCGCGAAATCGGTGCCGCGATTGAGGATGGTGACGACATTGCCCTGTTCCGGGTCGGCGGCGAGGCCCAGCGCATTCTCGATCCCCGCATCGCCCGAGCCGATCACGGTGATATGCTCGTCCACATATTCGCCGGGATCGTCGAGCTGATACTGGATATGCGGCAGGTCGCCGCCCTCGCAGCGCATCTTGTTGGGATTGCCCTGGGTGCCGATGGCGAGGATGACGCTGCCCGCCTTGATCGCCTCGCCATTGGTCAGCGTGAGGGTGAAATCGCCCCTGTCGCCGGCGATCGCCTTCACCTCGGCGTTGAGCTTCACATTGATCTTGCGGCCCGCCGCCTGCGTGTCCCAGGTGCCCAGCACCTTCTCGCGCTTGCCGGCCTCGAAATCCATGTCCGAGCGCAGCACCAGCTGGCTCGGCGTCGCCATCACATGCTTGCCCTTCTGATATCTGTAGATGGTGTCGGAGAGATGGTCGGTCTTCTCCAGCAGCACGTGGCTGATGCCCAGTTCGGCCGCGCGCGCGGCGGCGCTGAGGCCGGCAGGCCCCGATCCGACAATGGCGATGTCGAATGCCGCGGTCATTTCACCCTCCCCTGGTCACCACGGCCGCAGCGACGTCCCAAGTCGCGCGAGAGAGTTGCCGCAGTGAACAGCCGCTTCATACTGTAGCAGCTTCAATGGTCCGCGCCAGACTTGACGGCGATTATTTTGAGAGTGACAGGTTCGACTTATGACCGCTTCTTCGTCCACAGGATCGCGCCCGCAGACGGCTACTATCGCCCTCGTCGCGGCCGGCATCATCGCCGCGGCTTCGGCTGGAGTTGCCATCTACCGGTCGGGCGACGGCGCCCCCAAGGAGGCCTCGCCCCACGGAAACGTCAGGCCGGACGAGCCGGTGGCGGATGTCCAGACGATGATCGCCGGCCTGGAGGCGCGGCTTCGCGAAGACCCCGACAATGCCGAGGGCTGGCGAATGCTTGGCTGGTCCTATTTCGAGATCGGCGATTTGATGCGTTCGGCCTCCGCCTATCGCCGCGCCGCCGAGATCGAACCCGACAAGGCGGAAAACTGGTCCTCGCTCGGCGAAGCGCTCCAGACCGCCAGCACCCAAGTCTCGCCGGAAGCCGCCGCGGCCTTCCGGCGCGCGCTGGCGATCGACCCGGCCGACCCGCGCGCCCGCTACTTCATCGCCGTCCAGAAGGACCTTCAGGGCCAGCATGCCGCCGCGATCGACGACTGGATCGCGCTGCTCAAGGACACGCCCGCGGGCGCGCCCTGGGAGGTGGATCTTCGCCGCACCATCCAGCTGGCGGCCGAGAAGCAGGATATCGACATCGCCGGCCGGATGCCGCCGCCTTCGGGAGGATCGACGGCCACCGCCGCGATCCCCGGCCCCACGCCCGAGCAGATGGCCGCCGCCTCCTCGATCCCGCCCAGCCAGCAGGACGCGATGGTGGAGGGCATGGTCGAGGGCCTCGCCCGGCGCCTGGAAGCGAACCCCAGGGATGCGGCCGGCTGGATAAGGCTGATGCGGTCCCGCATGGTCCTCGGCGAGACGGACGCCGCCTCGGACGCCCTTCGTTCGGCCCTGGCGGCCTTCGAGGGGGATGCCGCGACCACGGCCCAGCTCAACCGCGCCGCCGACGAGCTCGGCGTGCCGCGAGGAGGCTGACGCCTCTTCCCGGCCCTCCAACCGGACTTTGAAGGCCTCTTGCGCTGCCTGCGCAACCGCCTATGGCGGCGGCTATGACGCCGGAGTGGACCCCTTCGAGCTGGCGCGGCCATGACATTCGCCAACAGCCGACCTGGCCGGATCCAGAGGCCCTCGCGGCCGCCGCGCGAGAACTCGCCGCCTATCCGCCGCTCGTCGCGTTTTCCGAGGTGGACGCGCTCGGGGCCGCCCTCGCCGAGGCGCAGGCCGGGCGCGCCTTCCTCCTCCAGGGCGGCGACTGCGCCGAGAGCTTCGCCGAATTCTCCCCGGAGACCATCCGCTCCGGCCACAGCCTGATCGCCGCCATGGGCGCGCTCGTCGGCGCTGCGTCCGGCCTGCCCGTCATCCGCGTCGGCCGGATGGCGGGACAATTCGCCAAGCCGAGGACAGCCGACATGGAGGAGAAGGCGGGCGTGCGGCTGCCCGCTTATCGCGGCGACATCGTCAACGGCATCGCCTTCGACCCGGCGGCGCGCGTCCCCGCGCCCGAGCGCATGTTCCGCGCCTACAGCCAGGCGACGGCGACGCTCGCCCATCTGAGGGAGCTGGCGAGCAAAGCAGGTGAGCCCTTCTACACCAGCCACGAGGCGCTGCTGCTTCCCTTCGAGGAAGCGCTGGTGCGCCGCGACCCGGTGAGCGGCCGCTTCTATGGCGCGTCGGCCCATTTCCTCTGGATCGGCGACCGCACGCGCTTCCCGGGCTCCGCTCATGTCGAATTCGCGCGCGGCCTCGCCAATCCGATCGGCATCAAATGCGGGCCCTCGCTCGATGCCGACACCCTGCTGCGGCTCCTCGATACGCTCAATCCGGCCCGCGCGGCCGGTCGGATCACGCTCATCGCCCGGATGGGCCACGAGCCGATCGCTGCCGCGCTGCCGCCGCTGCTCCGGGCGGTGGCGAGCGAGGGTCATCCCGTCCTTTGGGCCTGCGATCCGATGCACGGCAACACGATCAAGGCCGCCAATGGCTACAAGACCCGCCCGATGGCCCGCATCCTGGCGGAGGTGCGCGCCTTCTTCGCGCTCTGCCCCGCCGAAGGCGCGCGCGCCGGGGGCATCCATATCGAGATGACCGGCCGGAACGTCACCGAATGCACCGGCGGCGCCGCCAAGCTCACCGAGCAGGACCTTTCCGACCGCTACCACACTCATTGCGACCCCAGGCTCAACGCCGCCCAGGCCATGGAGCTGGCTGAGCTGGTCGCCGACATGCTGAGGCGCCGCGCCGAGGATGCGGCGGCGGCCTAGCCACGAGCCGCTTGACAGACCCGCCCGCCGCCCCATATGCGCCGGACCTCGCCCACGCGACCAGCGTTGGCCCCTTCGTCTAGCGGTCTAGGACGTCGCCCTCTCACGGCGAAAACACGGGTTCGAGTCCCGTAGGGGTCACCAGCGGTTTCAAGCACTTAAGCCGTGACAACCTAAAGTTGTCGAATATCGGTCAAATAAACGCAGTCGGACGGCTCCACACAGTCCCTGCCATTCAATCGCAATAGTTCCACCCCAAATTTGGATCGCACCCCTTCACCTGGACGTAAGTGTCACGTGCCAGCTTGCCGAGAATCGTGTCACGTGGCGCCACGCTGGCGAGAAGGATCGTTCCGAATCCCACCGCACCATGTTTCGAAGGCTGGACATCTCACATCCGAAGTAGTTGCTTTAGGGTTGCAGTAATCAGCTCATCAGGGCTTGCATGGGTGAGTTCATGCGTCTTCCCAGGTTTATCGTCGCGACCGCCTACCTTTTCTCGATCCATCTCCTGCCCGCTGCTGCGCTCGCACAGGAAGCCTTGGCGCCGGAAGCACCTACGATCCCGCCATAACGACGATAAAGCATGTGTTTGGCTTCACCCGGTCGGCCCAATTCCCAAGCCCTCCGTGCTGGTCGGCAGCAGCCCGGCCAATCACGCCGCGCTCCATACACATGTCGAAAATCTCGGACGCCATTGTCGAGAACACGGGCTTCTGGCGGCGCGTGATGCGGTGCTCGGTGCCATCGCTGCGACCCTGACGCGTTCGTTGCAAATGCAGAGATCATGCGTCGCGCGCACTCGTCCCAAGAGCTGGCACGCTCCTGGCGAGGCGCAGCGCTCTTAGCGCTTGACTGTCGTCAGGCGAACGAGACCTTCGTCACCTTCGCCCGCTGCCGGCGGCGCCGAAGCGAATAACCGACCACTCCGAAGCCGAGTAGCATCAAGGCCCAGGTCGAGGGTTCCGGGATCGGTGAGACCGGCGAGACGGAAACCGTCCCCGCGAAGGACGCGCCGCCTCCTGAGGTGCCGTTCACCACCAGGTTATGAAGTCCACCCCCGATCGACGTTCGCGAGGCGAAACCGAACTCCGCCTGACCATGCGCTGTGGTTATCGCGAACAGGTTGAAAGGCGTCCCGTTGAGGAATGCAGACACGAAATTGATGTCGGTGATGGTGCTCACAGCGAACGTGCTCAACGTTGCGCCCACATGACTGGTCGTCGGGACGTTGAACGTGAATGTTGAAGTAAACGGCCCGGGCGCGCTTACCGTCTGACCGAAAAAGCCAGAAAAATCGCCACTGGGATGCGGAACGAGTATGACATCGGCTGCCTGCGCAGCGGGCGCGGCGGCGAATGACGAGAGGGCTACAAGGGTGATCGCAACGAGGCTTTTCATGCTATTCCTCCCTGCCTAGTTTCAAACCCCGCTCAAATCCTCCATCCGGTCTGAAGCGCCAGACCACCTTAAACGTCTTTTCCGCAACCCTCGGTGTTTACTAAATCGGACTTCGCCGGTCAACTAACACACTGAGTAAAAGTTCATATTATTGAGGCGAAACGCTCCCGTCTCAAGCCCGTTAGCAGGATGAAATGAAAGACAGAGACAGGGTCGTGCCGCGCATGTAAAAGGTGCGGGGGCGGCCTGATCCCGCTGGCCGCCTTGGAGCATGGGTCATGCGACTGGCCACGATCGAGGGAAGCCAAGGCGGAGTCGCACGTCGGGCGCGGCAAGCGCCGCCCTCGCCAGCACTCATATCGGGCGCGCTGCTGACCATCGGCATTCTGGGCCTGACACTCCCCACCTTGTTCAGCCTCGCCCAAACAAGCTGGCGAAGCGATCAGGGGGCACACGGCCCATTCGTCCTGTTCATCGCCCTATGGCTGTTCTGGCGAGCGGGGCCTCCCGCCTCAGCGAGGCCGGGCCCAGCCTCGCTCGGCGCGCTTGGGCTTGTGCCCGCCCTGATCCTCTACGCCCTTGGACGGAATTACGGGATCCTGATTTTCGAGACAGCCGGCCTCTATCTCTCGCTCATCGCCATTATCTTCCTCCGGTGGGGCCGAACCGGCCTGGGGCATTACTGGTTTCCAATCCTCTTCCTAGGCTTTCTCCTTCCCGTGCCGGAATCGTTCGTCGCCCAGGCGACCCAGCCGCTCAAGCTCTGGATCTCCGATTCCGTGGTCACTCTGCTGCATCAGCTCGGCTACCTGGTGGGACGGAGCGGGGTCTCTATTCAGGTGGCTCAATATAGCCTGTTGGTCGAGGATGCCTGCGCGGGGCTGAACTCCTTGCTGGGACTGACCGCCGTCGGCCTTCTCTATGTCCATCTCGCCCGAAATGCCGGGAGGCTTCACTCGGCGTTGCTGTGCGCGGCGATCATCCCCATCGCGATCGCGGCCAATTTCTTGAGGGTGGTCATACTGGTGCTGCTTACGGTCTATTCCGGAGACCGGGTCGCGCAGGGATTTTCGCATGATCTGGCCGGCATCACGATGTTCGCCATCGCGCTGGCCGGCATGTTCGCCGTCGATGCGGGGATCGCGGCCGTCCTGCCGAGGGATCGCCGTGAATAGGCCCGACCTCCTGGGCGCCAGGCTCGAAGCGGGCTCGGAACAGCCCGGTGCCGCCCGGGCGCTGGCCCGCCGCGACTTCATCATCGGCGCAGCCGCCCTGGGAACCGCGGCGCTCTCGAACCTCGGCCTGCGCGGCGCTCGCGCGGCTCCGATGGAGCGCGGCGGCCTCCAGAGCCTGATACCAGCGGCGATCGGCCCATGGTCCTACGCGGCAGATGAGGGCCTGGTGATGTCGCGGGAAAGCCCGCTGACCGAAAAGACCTATGACGACGTTCTGACCCGCGTCTATATCGCGCCGCAGCTTGCGCCACTCATGCTGCTCGTCGGCTATTCGAGCTCGCAGGACGACAGCGTGCAGTTGCACCGGCCGGAAAGCTGCTATCCGGCCGCAGGCTTCCGTCTTGAAGAGCGACCCTCCCGATCCGTCGCACTGCGCGACGGCCGTCGCATCGAGGCGAGGTGCCTGACGGCGACCGCTCCGGATCGCATCGAGCAGATCCTCTACTGGACTCGAGTTGGACGCGAGTTCCCCGTCACATATTTCTCGCAAAGGATCTCGGCGATCAGGCAAGACCTTGTCGGGCGGCGTCCGGACGGCGTGCTGGTCCGGATCTCCGCCATCGGCACGGAAGCCGTAGCCCCGCAGCTCGAGCGCTTCGCGAAGCTGCTTGCAAATAGCCCGTCCGGAAGGACCCGCGCGCTCGTCGCCGGCGCCGCCTAGCCTTGACGCCGGCGGCGACTAGCTCTGGGGAGGCGGCCGGAAGGGCCGGAGCGCGACGTGAATATAGCCGCCCGTCGCCACCAGCGCCGCGATCGCCGGCCAATGAAGTCCTTCATTGCCGAGCCAGTTGGCAAGAGCGAGACCCACGCCCGCGGCAAGATATTGCCACAGCGAATCCCTGGGAACGTCCAGTTCGGATGAGCGGTGCAGAAATAACACGACCAGCCCTGCAAAAGCGGAGATGCTGAGCCAGTCATAGATGGTCTCCATTCACCCTCCGTGATTTGCACGAGACACGAACAGGTATAGTATTCGGTCCCGTAGCGGGAGAGAAGGCATGCAGGTCAGATTCCGCCGCATTGCAATTACTACCCTTCTATTCTCCGCCATCGGCTGCAGTAATGCCGATCCCGAAGGCCAGGTCGTGGCGGTCGTCAATGGGACGGAGATAACCCAGTCGGAGCTGGACGAGGAACTCCGTGTCCGCAACCTGCCATCCACCTCGAACGCGCCCGAGCGCGCCGCGGTGCTCGATGAATTGATCGACCGGGAACTGCTGGCGCAGGAGGCGCGCCGGCGCGATCTCGACCGCACTCCGGCTTACCTCCTCGCTCTCAACCGTTTCGAACGAGAGAAGCTTGCCGAATTGCTCGCGCAGTCCATGGCCAGCTCACAGGAAGCGCCTTCTCCCGATCAGGTAGCGGCGTTCATCCGAGACAATCCCGGCTCCTTCCAGAATCGGGTTCTTCTCTCCGTGGACCAGATCCTGTTTCAGCGTCCGGCCGACCCGGCGGTCCTGCAAAAGCTTGGTGCCGCGTCGACGCTGGACGAGATCGACGCCATCCTCGAGCGTGCCCGGGTCCGCAAGGTGAGGCAGGTAGTGGCATGGGACTCGGCGGCTCTTTCCAAACCGCTTCTCGAACGGATTCGCCGCGTTCCCCAGGGCGAGCCGTTCGTTATCCCGCAATCCGATCCGCTGATCGCCGCCCGCGTGATCGCGACGATTCCGGCCGCCCTGCCCGAGGGAAGCGGGCGCGACCTCGCCTCTCAGAGAATCCTGCAGGACAATGCTATCGAGACCCTCGAGTTGCGCCTGCGCGGCCTGAGACGCGCAGCGGAAATCGAGTATCAGGAAGGCTTTGCCCCGGCAGCCAAATAGTCGGCAGCGGCCGATGCTCCATGAGCCGGGCGCAACCAAGGCCAATATACCCGATCGGAGCTATGCGAGAGTTGCAGATCTTGTGCTAAAATGCTGCCCTAAAACGCCTGACGAACCGGCAAACCGGCGCCCGGCCCTCACCGATTGGAGAGGTTCTGGACCAGATGCGGACAGGGGCGCGAACGGCAATCCTCCTGCAAATCCTTGCCGGCGCAGTTCTTCTAGCTGCCATGTCATTCGCCTATGGGCGCACGTTCATCTACCACGATTCCGGCACCTACTATTTGTACGGCGAGCATATCTACAGCGAGATCACGGCCGCGATTAATCAAAATCGCGCCCAGATCATTCCTCTGGGCCAGGTTGAGCAGGACTATGTAGGCGCCAGATCGCCCACATATAGTCTCATCTTTTTCATAGTTACGTCGAACCTGACGCTTTGGGGAGTGACAGCCCTGCAGGCGCTCGCATGCTCCTGGCTCCTCTTCGCTCTCTCCGGCCTGACATCGCCTCCGTTCAGAGTAGCTGCCTATTGGATCATGGTGGCGGTGCTGACGGCCGCAACTCCTCTCTCCTACTTCATATCCTTCGCCATGCCGGACATATTCGCCGGGATTGGGGTCTTGTGCCTGATCCTACTGCTCCTGCCCCGGGGTCAGTCGCGGGCCACCCGGATCGGAGCCTGGCTGCTTCTTGTCCTGTCGGCTTCATTCCATGCCACACATGTCGCCATTCTTGCGGCTGCCGGTCTCGTCGGCATCGCTGCGCTCGCCGTGAGCGGCTCGTGGAAGGGTTCGGACAAGTGGATCGCATCCGCGGCGCTGATCGGCGGGCTCATACTCGGCGCGTCGATAGGACCCGCATATCAGGCGGCTGAGAGAAGCCTGATCGGGCACCCGATCGGCGCTCCCCCGTTCGTGACGGCCCGAGTTCTCGCCGACGGCACCGGGGTCGACTATCTGAAAGAGGCGTGCCGGCAGCCCGACCGGTTTGCGCTATGCGATTACCAAATGCCTGAGGCGGTCGACGCGAGCAGCTTCCTCTGGGCACCGGCCGAGCAGGGCGGAGGCTACACCGCGGCCGATGCCTCTACACGCGCCCGCCTGCGAGCCGAGCAGACGGAATTCGTCCTTGGCACCTTCGCGTCCCGCCCGGTCGGGCAACTCTCGGCTTCGCTGCGGAACTGGGCGACCCAACTCGTCCAGATAGACGTGCTCGAGCCGATCATGGATCCCCGGACCCAGGAGAGCTTCCGCCTTTTCGAGATCGAGGGGAGCTTGCCAGGCGAGGCCTACGTCTTTCCCGCCGAGCCGGCACTGGAGGTAGTCCGCCGTCTCTTCCTCATCTTCAGCGCTTTCGGGTTGATTCTGATCTGGGTGGCGTCGCGGGCCGATCGCGTCGGAACCGAGGACCGCGCCGCGATCGCCACCATAATCGGCATCGTGTTGACGGCCGTTCTGGTGAACGCTGCCGTCTGCGGCGCGATGTCCGAACCCTGGCCGCGATATCAGGCCCGCATCATCTGGATTGTTCCCGCGGCCCTGCTGCTGCTGACCTTCAGGTTCGGCCCCAAGCTGCTGCGGGACAGGCTGCCGCTCGCCCGGACCGGGCTCATGCGATTGCGAACCGGAGGTTGAAGATGGTTGTCTCCAAGGAACGAACGCGGGCTCCCGTGCAGGCTGAACCGGAGACCTCCAGCCCCCTCGTCTCCGTCGTACTCCCCTGCCTCAACGAGGAGGACGCGATAGGCGAATGCGTTGACGACATCTTCCGCGTGTTCGCCGCGAACGCCATCGATGGAGAGGTGGTCGTATGCGACAACGGGTCCAGCGATGCATCGGTTGCGATCGCCCAATCCCACGGGGCCCGCGTCGTTCATCAGCCCCGCAGGGGCTATGGCAATGCCTATTTGAAGGGCTTCACGCATGCCCGCGGCCGATACCTTGTCATGGCGGACGCCGACGGCACCTACGATTTCCGGCACATTCCGGACTTCCTTCGCGCCTTGACCGACGAAGGATATGATTTCGTCACCGGCAGCCGATATCTCGGCGGCGGTCATGCCGAGATAAAGAGCTTGCACCGCTGGTTCGGGAATCCTGCCCTGACGCGGATCCTGAACATGATGTTTCGCTCGCGGTTCACGGATGTCTATTGCGGTATGCGGGCGTTCAGCCGCGATGCCTATGAAACCGTGAAGCCCATGAATCGCGGCATGGAGTTCAATCTCGAGCTCGCCATCAATGCCGCCTTGTCCGGCCTCAAGATAAAGGAGATTCCGATCCGTCTGGGCGCTCGGAAAGGCATGTCGAAGCTGCGCACGTTCCGTGACGGCTGGCGCAGCCTGCGCATGATGCTGCTCTACTCTCCCAACAAGCTTTTCCTGTGGCCGGGCTTTCTCCTGATGGCGATGGGGTTTGGCCTTCATGCGGCGCTCGTTTTCGGTCTTCTGTATTTTGATGGCCGCCCCGCTTCGGCCGTGACCGGCGTCTTCGCGACCATTGCGAGCGTGGTCGGCTTTCAGACGTTGAGCCTGGGACTGCAGGCCAAGAGCTATTCGTGGAGCAGGCGCTTCGACCGGAACAACCGGCTCATCGCCCGATTCCATGCCCACTTCCGTCTGGAGAGGGCTCTCCTGCTAGGAGGCCTCGTCACGCTCGCCGGTATGACGATATTGGCGATCCTGGTCGGGGAGTGGATCCAGTCAGACCTGCTTCCCCTGCCCCGCCCGGAATGGGCCTCCCTCGGCGCGACCCTCACGATTATCGGGATCATGTCGCAATTCTCAGCCCTGCTGATCTCCGCGATGGCGGTTCAGCCCTACAATGAGGACGCACCTCCCCCGTCGGCGGACCTGCGGGTGTCGAGAGCGGAATCAACCAATCATTAGCCAAGCCACCCCGGCAATCAGGGCCCAGAGCAGGACCGTGACCCAAACGATGCCGTGAAACCGCATGTAAGCCGGAAATTTGTCGGCTTTCCCATCCGCATCGGCGGTCGCGGCATCGGCGAGGCCGTCTGGCGTGGCTACAAGGACTTCGGCCGGAGGCCCGGCGATGATGCTTTCGGCCCTGCCTAGGATGCCGGCGGCACTCGTGGTGTGGCCGAACCGAGGCCAGCGCACGGGGCTGCTAGAGACGATCGCCTGGAGATCGGCCTTTGAAATCGGTTCGTGGAACTGACAGCCGTAGAACGCGCCGCTGCTCCAGACTACATCGGCCACGGGTGCGGCGACGTCGGCAAAGTCGATCCCTATCTGGCTTCCGATCGGCAGGTCGGAGTCGATCTCGATCAGAAATCCGGTGCGCGAGACGTTGTGCACGCGTGCCGGCACGACATCCCCGGAGCCTTGATCGATCTCGGCATGGAACAGCAGCTTGTTTCGGTCCTCTCCGCGCTCGTCCTGGTCTTCGACTCCGATTATTCGTGCACGAGCGACCACCGCGACCTCCAGACCTGGGGTCCTGGATAATCGGTAAAAAATCCCTAACAACCTGTTAATCCACGCAGGTGCCCGAAGCCCCTTGCGACCTGCCTCGCCGGCCGCAGCGCCCGGTTGGCGCCGGACCCTGCCATGCATATGGGTCCATTCGCTCCTGGCGGTAGCAGCTATCGCAGGATGAAAATTGCCCCCCACCTAGAAAATGCCCCCGCGAGAATAACCTGGGTTATGCGAGCTGCCCTAGCATGCGGCCCGCATAGTTTCGATCCAGCCAGTCACGGTAACTTCCGTCCATTACGGAACGCCACCAATCCTCATTGTCAAGGTACCAGCGGATCGTATCGGCCAGCCCGGCCCGGAAGGTTTGCCGGGGCTTATATCCCAGAGCGGATCTGATCTTCCCGGCATCGATGGCATATCGCCGGTCATGCCCCGGTCGGTCCGTCACGTAGGACTTGAGCGCGCAGAAGCGCGCGCCACCGACCGGCGGCGCGTCAGGGAAACGCGCCTCAAGAGCAGGATCCACCGAGAACGCCTCTTCCATGGCGTCGCATATAGCGTCGACCACCGCCATGTTGGTCAGCTCCTCACTGCCACCGACATTGTAGGTTTCGCCTATCTCCCCGCGCATGAGCACCGTTTCGATAGCCCGGCAATGATCCTCTACGTGCAACCAATCCCGGACGTTCATCCCGTCGCCGTAGATTGGCAGCTTCCGCCCCGAGAGACAGTTGATGATGAACAGCGGAACCAGCTTCTCGGGAAATTGGTAGGGACCATAGTTGTTGGAACAGTTGGTGGTCGTCGTCGCGAGCCCGTATGTGCGGTTATAGGCCCGCACCAGATGATCGCTGGCGGCCTTGGAAGCGGAATATGGGGAATTCGGCGCGTAGGTGGAGGTTTCCAGGAAGGGCGGCTCGTCCGGACCGAGGCTGCCATAGACCTCGTCCGTCGAGATGTGGTGGAACCGGTGGGGCCGTCCGCCTCCCCGGTCGAGCCAAGCCGTCTTGGCTGCCTTCAGAAGGCTGTGCGTTCCATTGACGTTGGTCTCAAGGAATGCGTCGGGGCCATCGATGGATCGGTCCACGTGGCTCTCGGCGGCGAAGTGCACGATCGTGTCGATGTCATGGTCGTCGATCGTGGAAGCGACGAGGGCCGTCGAACGTATGTCGTCATGGACGAACAAAATGTCCTCGACCCCGCTCAAATTGGCGCGGTTGCCTGCATAGGTGAGCGCGTCGAGAACGACGATCGCGTCGTCAGGGTGATGTGCACGCCAGTAGCGAACGAAGTTGGCGCCGATGAAACCGGCCCCGCCGGTGACGAGGAGGTTAGCCAATTTCCTTCACCTCCTCGAGGACGTTCCTGAGCCCGACCCGCCAATGTTGCGGCGGGTCGCTCAGCCTGGGCCAGGTCTGCGATTTATCGAGCACCGAAAAAGACGGCCTCTCAGCCTTGGTTGGAAAGGCGGTGGTCGAGACAGGCACCACATCGGCCGGCGCCCCGAGCAAGCCGAGCGCGAAGGCCTCCTCGCTGACCGCGACCCCGAAGTCGTACCAGCTCGCCACTCCGGCGTCCGTGAAATGATGGATCCCTGAAGCCCCGCCCAACACCAGCTGCCAAAGCGCTCGTGCCAGCGACTCGGCGGAGGTCGGCGTTCCGACCTGATCGTCGACCACGCGCACGCTCCCCTGCTCCGTCATCAGGCGCAGCATCGTGGCCACGAAATTGCGTCCTCCGGCGGAATAGACCCAGGCCGTGCGAACGATGAGCGCATCCGGGTCTGCGGCGAGCACCTCCACCTCACCGAGGCGCTTGGACCGGCCATAGGCGCTCAAGGGGTTGGTCGGATCATCGGTTCGGTAAGGCCGGGACGCCTTGCCGTCGAAGACGAAATCGGTGGAGACGTGGATGAAACGGGCACCGCGCCGGCGCGCACATTGGGCGATCATGCCGGGCGCGGACCCGTTGATGACCGTCGCGGCGTCCTCCTGGCTCTCGGCAAGATCGACGGCCGTATACGCAGCCGCGTTGAAGACGACGTCCGGCCGCAACCGATCGATCGCGCCTGCCACCTGTGATGCCTCTCCGATGTCGCAATCCTGGCGCCGCAGCGGCGCCAATTCCGCCCCAGCCGGTGCGGCGCGCTCGAGAGCCTGTCCAACCTGGCCGCCGGCGCCGAGGATCAGAGCCTTCACGGAAAGACCTCAGCGCCGCAGAGCCTGGCTCCCTGTGCGTCCTTAGCCGAAAGAACAGGGCCCCCGATCTCCGCCAGCGGCCATTCGATGCCAACATCGTCGTCGTTCCACAACAAGGTTCGCTCATGCTCCGGCGCGTAATAGTCCGTGCACTTGTAAAGAACGTCGGTTCCGTCCTCCAGCACGAGGAATCCATGCGCAAAGCCGGGCGGGCACCAGAGCATGCGCATGTTCTGCGCCGACAGCTCGACTCCGACCCATTGGCCAAAGCCAGGGGACGATCGACGCAAGTCCACGACCACGTCGAATACGCGTCCCGCCACGACTCGGATGAGTTTCCCCTGCACCTGGGTAACTTGATAATGGAGGCCCCGCAGCACGCCCTTTGCCGACCGGCTATGATTGTCCTGCACGAAGCCAACCTCGAGCCCGGCCTCGGCAAACTCCCTCGCGTTCCACGACTCGAGAAAGAAGCCGCGGCAGTCGCCGATGACCTTTGGCTCGACGAGCTTCACCTCGGGGAGTGCCGTGTCGACCAGCTTCATCTCCGGCCGCCCTTCTCCATCATCGAGAGCAGATAATTGCCATAGCCGCTCTTGCAGAGCGGCTCCGCCAGTTTGACCAGTTGCTCGTCCGAAATGAAGCCCATTCGCCACGCGACTTCTTCCGGACAGCAGACCTTCAATCCCTGCCTGTCCTCGATGATCTTCGTGAACAGGGAGGCGTCCAGCAAGGAGGCGTGCGTGCCCGTATCGAGCCAGGCCAGTCCGGCCCCCATCACCTCGACCTGGAGCTCTCCTGCCTCGAGGTACAGTCGATTCACATCCGTGATCTCGAGCTCGCCCCGGGCCGAGGGGACGATCGAATGGGCATATTCGACGACGCGCTCGTCGTAGAAATAGAGGCCCGTCACCGCGAAATTGGATTTGGGCGAAGCGGGCTTTTCCTCGATCGACTGCGCCCGACCATTGGCATCGAAGTCGACCACGCCGTAGCGGTTCGGGTCCGACACATGATAACCGAACACGGTCGCGCCCGTTTTGCGTCCATTGGCTCGTCGGAGCAGGTTGGCCAATCCATGGCCGTAGAAGATATTGTCTCCCAGGATGAGCGCGCTCGGCCCGCCTGTGACGAACTCCGCCCCGATGTGGAAAGCCTGGGCGAGCCCGCCGGGGCTCGGTTGAACGGCATATTCGATCTCCAGGCCCCACTGCGAACCGTCGCCGAGCAGGCCGATAAACGCATCCTGATCGGCCGGCGTCGTGATGATGAGGATGTGACGGATTCCTGACAACATGAGGACCGACAAGGGATAGTAGATCATCGGCTTGTCATAGACCGGCATCAATTGCTTGCTGACGGTCTTGGTGATGGGATGCAGGCGGGTTCCCGCTCCGCCCGCGAGAATGATCCCCTTACGCATGCTCATGCTCGCCCCTTAATTGCTCAGATCCCTACGGACGCGACATCTCGCTCCCAACCTCGTTACACAGGGCGGCCGCTCGGCCCGGGCCTCACCTTGCGCACCCTAGCGGGAGGTCCCATTCCGCGAGGATCCATGATCGGTGGCGGACGACGTCAGAAGGCGCGCGGATGGACGAGCACGCGAACAGTCCTGAACAGGATGATGATGTCGCGCCATATCGACCAGCCGGACAGATATTCCAGATCGGCCTTCAAGCGGTCGGTGAGATCGCTCTTCTCCCGCGTCGCGCCGCGGAAACCGCGCACTTGCGCTAGGCCGGTGATCCCGGGCTTGCAGGCATGGCGATGCCAGTATCGATCGTCGACCTCCCAAAACAGCTTGTCTCCCGCCAATGATTGCAGTGCGTGCGGCCTCGGCCCCACGAGGCTCATCTCGCCCCGGACGACATTGATCAGTTGCGGCAGCTCGTCGATGCTGGCTTTCCGGAGCAGATGGCCCAGTCGAGTCACGCGGTCATCGTCCTCGCTCGTCGATCTCGCCCCGTCCGAGTCGCACGCATCGATTCGCATGCTCCTGAATTTCGTCATCAAGAACATGCGGTTACCCCGGCCCACTCTCTTCTGCAGGAAGAAGACCGGTCCGGGGCTATCGATCTTGATCAGGAACGCGACGAGCAGGAAAAGCGGCGCAAGGAAGACCAGCAACGGGACAGCCACGGACAGGTCCAGCGCGCGTTTCAGCGCCCTGCTTCGCAGATCCAACGGACCGCAGGAGACGGCCAGCGTGGCCCTGTCCCCGAGCTTTCCCACCCCTATGGCCCCCACCTGCTCGCATTCGAGCGAGAGCAACTCCCCCTGAATGTTCGTGCCCTTGAGAAGCAGGGCCCACTGGGCACGCCGTTGCGGAGCACAGGCGACCACGACGCGGTCGACATTCTCGAGCATTTGCCCAAGTCGATCGAGCATGAACGGATCGCGCGGATTAGGCGTGAGGCCGTGGTCCGCGGCGTTGAGGACCTGGGAGACCAGAGTCTCCGGATAGTAGGCGCCGTCGACGATGACGAGTTCGTTGACAGGGCTTGCATGCAAGGTCCGCCACCCAAGGTTCGCCATGACGAAGCGAAGCACGGCGATGGACCCGGCCGCGAGCACGATGCCGCCGACGAACACTATGCGAGAAAGATCTTCCGAAGCCTTGAGGAAGAAGGCGACGAGCAAAATGACCATGGCCGTTGCCGCGAGGCTGACAAGGGCGCGATAGATACCGAGCCTTGGCCGCCGGATCATGTCGAGTCCGTAAGCGTTCGTTTGGAAGGCAAGTAGCGAATAAAGCGGGATCATGATCAGCAGGAGGTCGACTGCATAGGGATCCCCAACATCGCCAAATGCCAGATAGCCGGTCAGCAAGAACCCAGCGATCAAGCTGATGCCGTCCGCGGCGTAGACCGTCGCATAGAAACGCAGCCGCAACATTTGCTTGGAGGGAAATAGTGGCCCCGGAAGGACCACATGCACCTGCCCGTGTGATCGGATCGCCTGCACGCGTGCTGTCGTCTCGGAGCGGGCCTGACAGACTTCCGCGCTCACACGATCCGTCACGCGTGCTCTCCCACTCTGCCATCCCACCAGCAGTGGCGCCACTTGGATATGAGTTGGACTATAGTCCGATTCTTGCGCGTCAGATAGTCAACAACGCGCCCCATCTTCGGTATTACTTATACAGGGACCGAACTGTCTCCGAACTGAACGGTAACGGACCAAGGGCGGGCGTGTTCCCCCCCGCTCGGAAGCCGTCCCGATTTAGGGCGCTGTCCACCTAGAGGGTGCGTCGCCCGTGGTCGGAGGCAGCTCGGCCGATGCGAGTCGCGCGCGCCGTCGGACGGAAGGGGGAGTGTCGCAGCTTACGAAGCGGGCTGGCCTATGACTCGATATGAGCATATTCCATGTCGGATCGAGCCCCTGATGGAGCGGCGATGAACGTGTGGAAGCCGGTTCCTTGAGCACGTTGCGGCCATATCACCCGTCAGGTGACCGAGCGCCGCACGCCTTTGCGTCTTTTGCATGGCTTCTGACGATCGTGGCGGGCGGCCTCTACGGGGCCGGCTGGGCACTCAGCTTTCCGGACCAGCTACTGCTGACAGTGCTGCCGCTGCTCGCGCTGGCGCTGCTGGTGATCTGGACGCTTCCGACCACAGCAAATCCGCCGGTGCGCGCACTGGAGGTGACCTTCTTCGCCTTCTTCGTGGGCTACATCATCTGGCCGAACTATTTGGCCTTTTCCTTGCCCGGCCTGCCCTGGATTACCCTAGGCCGCATCATTGCGGCGCCGCTGATGCTGCTCCTGCTCATCTGCATGTCGGTTTCGCCGGATTTCCGTCGGACCCTGAAAGAAACGCTGGCTGCGACGCCATGGATCGCCATTCCCTTTGCTGTCTTCGTCGCGCTTCAGCTCATCTCCCTCGGCTTGTCGCGAGACATCGTGAGCTCGAGCCAGAAATTCGTCGTAGCGCAGCTATATTGGACCGCCATTTTCATCACTGGGATCTACGTCTTCCGCAAGCCGGGCCGGATTACCCTCTGGTGCGTGCTCTTATGCGCCATGCTCATCCCGTTGGGCGTCTCTGGGCTGATCGAGTATTCGCGCGGCCAGGTTCCATGGGCGAACCACATTCCGTCGTTCCTCGCCATCGAAGACGAGTCGGTGGCGCGAATCCTTGGAGGAAAATCGAGGCTGGGGGACGAGGAGCAGCGCGTCCAGAGCACCTTCACGACCAGCCTCACCTATGCCGAATATATGGCGCTCGCGGTTCCATTCCTGCTCCATTTCATGATGGGCCCCTTCAAGCTGGGTGCCAGGATCGCATCGGCCGGTCTGCTGGTCTTCACCTTCTACATGATCCTGCTCACCGAATCCCGTCTCGGTGCTGTCGGATTCTTCATGTCGGGTTTGCTCTACGTCTTCTTCTGGGCCTGGCGGTTATGGATACGCGATCGCCAGACGCTGATCGCACCGGCAGTCGTGGTCGGCTATCCCGTTGCATTGGCGATGTTCATCTTCGCGAGCTTCCACTTCGGCCGCCTTCGAACCATGATTTGGGGCGGCGGCCAGCACCGTTCGAGCAATGATGCCCGCGTGGAGCAGTACAACATGGGCATGGATATCCTGACGAGAAATCCCTTCGGTCACGGCGTCGGACAAGGCGCGTCTACGCTTAACTTCCACAATGCGGCGGGCGTCGTAACCATCGACACCTACTACATGTCGATCGCGCTGGAATATGGCGTCCTGGGTTTCTTCATTTATTACGGGATGTTCCTGATCGCCATCTACAAGGGGGCGACCGTCTCCCTCAGGGATCGTGGCCAGGATCTCACGATGAGCTACGCCGTTCCGCTGTCGATCGCGTTGAGCGTGTTCGTCGTGATCAAATCGATATTGAGCCTCGAGGAAAACCACCCGGTGGTGTTCATGATACTCGCCATGCTCGTGGTCGTCCTGCATCGGGCCACGAATCCCGGCGAAGAAGGGGTGATGGGAAGGTTCGCCAAAGCCAAGGCGCAAGAAGGAACGTCCCGCTACCGGCGCCCGCTATTCGGGAGCTTCCGATCTCAGTAAATCAGGGCTGAAGCCATCCGGGCGGTCCGCGGCGGTTCATCAGGCCGGCCGACCAGCCTTGGAGAGCGTAGGCCATTTGCGCCCATGCTCCGCGTCGGCCGAACCGCGCCAATATTTGCGCGAACAGCGCAACGGCCACGATCGGCAGACGACCCGGATAATGGTCGCGCGTCAGGAGCATTTTGTTTCTCTCGTCCAGAAAGATCGGCAACTTCGGCCTTTGGCGCACGGAAACAGCGGCACCGGTCGTGGTTCCCTGCTTGTGCACGACCCTCGCGTCTGGCGCAAAACCAAGGCGCATCCCCTGCTTGATGCCTCGCAGGGCCCATTCGACCTCCTCGCAGTAGAGGAAATAATCCTCCCGCATCATCCCGACTTCGTCCACGAAACGCCTGCCGACGAGGATGGAAGCGCCGGAAACATAGGAGAGAAGCGCCTCCACTTGCCGGTGATCCTCGAGCCCCGCAACGTGCCGCGGTTCGAGCGTCTCCGGTCGAGCGAGCCATGTGCGCCATCGCCCGCCCAGCGAACGCACGCGTCCCTGCTCATCGAGCAGAATGCCGCCGACGAGGTCGCTGTCACCCTCCTCGAACCGATCGACGAGGCAACGAAGCGACTCGCGGTCCGGTCGCGTGTCGGGGTTTAGGATCCACCAGGCATCCGCCGTGCGACTCCGGCGGATGCAGGCGTTGACCCCTCCGGCATAGCCGAGATTGCCATCGGCGAGGATGATCGTCACCGGCTGCCCGCCAGGCATGACCCCGGGCAGCGTCTGCTGGAGTTCAGCGTGCGCCTCCGGGCCGCCATTTTCGCAGATCACGACCTCAAAGGAAGGGTAATCCAGCTCGGCCAGGGCTTCCAAGCATTCTCGAAGGTCAGGCGCATTGCGAAAACCGACGATGCAGATGGAGACGTGCATCAGGATTCCCGGCGCAAGAGCAGACGGTTTCCTTCGATAAACCGCCAGGCGCGGATCCGGAAGAGGATCGCAAGAGCCCCCAGCCTCGAACCGATGGTGGGAAGCCTTGGATCCATCATCACCTTCGGCAAATGGACCAGGGCGGAGAGCGGCGTGACCCAGGTGAGTATGAGCCAGCGCAGCGAACCTGCCGGCCGCGCGCGCTTCAGCTCGAATTGTTCGCTGGCGAGACGGCGCCATTTGTGTTTGAGCTCGAGCCAGTTTCGGCGCGCGGGATGTCCTACGATGGCTGCCGGCGCGTAAGCGATGCCGTATCCCATCGCTCTTGCCCGGTGCGACCATTCGACATCTTCCGAAACGCCGTTCCGAAATCCGCCTACGTCACGGAAGATCGTCGACCATACGAACATGTTGCCGGATCCGGTGAATCCCTTTTTCAGGATATAGTCCTCGAAGTTGAAGGCGAACACGCTCTCGAAGGCCTCGGTCGGTGTCGGTCTCGAGGGGTCGTCCACGAGCACCCGCACCTGCCCTCCCGCAATGTCGCTATTCGCGACGGCCGCCATGCCGGCCTCGAGCCATTCAGGATCAGGCACGCAGTCGGAATCCACGAAGGCGAGAATTTCGCCAGACGCCGCCGCCGCCGCTGCATTCCGGGCCATGCCTGCGCCTCGCTCGCTTGCGATCACCAGTTTCGCCCGGCCGGCAATGCATTCGGCCACCGCTGCTTCTCCGACCGGAGACCCGTTGTCGGCAACGATGATCTCGAAGTCGGTTGACGGGTAGGTCTGCTGCTTGAGCGCTGAGAGGCAGCGGTCCAAGCCCGCCAGATCCTGAAAGTGCGGAATGATGACAGTGACACGCACGACAAATGGAACTTAAGCAGCAATAACGCTGCCGCGACAAGGGGCGTTGATCGTCGCCTCTTCGACACATGTGCCATTAAGGACAAGATCTCGCCTCGGCAAAGACACGTAGTCCCGGGCCGTGTTATAGATCCGACTATTGCGCTGTCGATCGAGGATCGTTCCGCCATGGAAAAGACATTGATCGTGACCTGGTGGGAAGAGTTTCTGCGGTGGATGGGCATTGGACGGCCTCGCCAGCCCGAACGCCCGGCCGCCAAGGCGATTCCGCTTCCGCGCCCGCCTGAGCCCCAGAAGCAAGCGGCCGCAGGCCCGGGCTTCAGCGCGACGGCGGGAGACCAAATCCGCCCGGCACGAACGGCGGGACTCGACCGCGCGAGGGCGCGACTCCGCGACATTCTGACGCCTAGCCAGCCCGTCGTCGATCTACGGGCCTTCGCCGGCCGCAAGCAGACACTCGAGCGCCTCATCAGCGCGATCGAGGATCAGCGTCTTCACGTCGTCCTGTACGGCAGCCGGGGCATGGGCAAGACCTCGCTCCTCCACGTCATCTCCCAACGGGCGCGCGAGGCGCGATATCACGTGTTCTACGGGTCGTGCGGGATCGGCACGCAGTTCGGCGATCTCTTCCGCTCTATCCTGAGCGACATACCGTTGCGCTTCCATACGGACTTTGCCGGAGGCCAGGCGGAAGGCGGGCGGGTGCGTTCCCTCGCCGAGTCGCTGCCCGATGGCGATCTCACCCCCCGCCAGGTCAGCGATGTGCTGAGCAAGCTGACCGGCACGCGGATCATCATCATCATTGACGAGTTCGACCGCAGCGATCCCGGCGAGTTCCGCCAAAGCGTGGCCGATCTCATCAAGAGCCTTTCGGACCGGGCCGCCCGTGTCCAACTGCTGATCGCGGGCGTGGGAAGCAACCTCAGCGAACTGATCGAACATATCCCTTCGATCCAGCGCAACATACTGGGCATGCAGATCCCTCCGATGTCGGCTGGCGAAATGAACGAGTTGCTAGATATAGCCAGGCAGCAGATCGGCCTCACATTCGCCGACGAGGCCGCAAGCCTCATTACGGCGACGGCGCAGGGCTGGCCGTACGCGGCAAGCCTGATTTCGCACCATGCCGGCCTGGCGGCGCTCCGCCGGGGAACCCTGGACGTATCGCAAGAGGACGTCGTTACCGCCATCGGCGAGGCAGCCGAGGAGGTCGGGGGGCGCCTCCCCTCTACGGCCATTCGCGAGATCGACTATGCGCGGGCCAAGATCGGAGACAGCAGTCTCGCATCCGCGGCGATGACTCACATCGTGTGCGGAGGAGAATTTACCGCACGCAACCTGGCCGCGGTGACCGAGGCCGAAAGCACGACGGCCGCAGGCACGGCCGCGATCGATCAGCTTGCTTCGGAGGGCATACTCCTCGAAGCTAGGCAGGACCGGTTCGGCAAATCCTATCAGTTCCTCGACATTGCGGTGCCGCTTTATCTCTGGTTGGCCACCGCTCGAGACGCCTATCGGGGCCCAGGCGTCGCACGTGCCGATACCAGTTCAGTGCAAGCTCACGAGGCGTAGGGGGCGTGTCGCCTCCTCGCAAACCACAACGCAGGCCGACGGAACTCATCGCGTGACCGGACGATTGGCGCTAGCCGCCCGTTCTTTTGGACTCCGCCGCTCATGAACAGGTTCGATTCATACCGCGTGAGGGCTTTCCGGCTGTCAGGCGTGCGACTCGAGCTGGCGGTGGCATTCAGCATCAAGATCGCCGGCGCGGCCGTCGCCTTCCTGCTCAACTGGTTCATCGCCCGTCATTACGGTGCCGCGGGGGCCGGGCTGGTAGCGGCGGCGGTGACGACGACCGTCATGGTAGCGTCGTTTGCCGTGCTCGGGTTGGATAATGTCCTGGTCCGCGCCGTGGCGATCCATCAGCGACAAGGATCCCTCGACAGATCGAAAGCCGCGGTCAAGCGCGTCTTCGTCCTGGTGGGATCCCTTGCTCTCATTCTCGCGCTAGGGGTCCTTCTCGCGCGCAACCTGCTCTCGACGATCGTGGCGGACTCCCACGAAGCCGGCCCTTATTTCGCTCTCGCCGCGATTGCCGTGCCGGCGCTTGCGATCGCCAGAATCGCGTCGGCAGCCCTGCGCGGCTTGGGCAGGGTTCCGCTTTCCCAGTTCATAATCGGCCCGGTCGGGGCAAGCGCTGCGATCATTGCGCTTGCCCTGACGGTATTCGCCGGCGGCGCTCGCACGGCCGTGTGGGCCACGGCCTATCAGTCGATGGGGTGGGTTCTTGCCGCCGGGATCGGCGGCTATGCCCTCGTTCGGATGCTGAAGCCGGTCGGACGCTCGCCGGTCCCCGAGCCGATGCTGAAATCCGGGCTTCTGCTCTTTGCCGCCGGCATGAGCACCTATTTCCTGGAATGGTTGGCCGTCTTCACCGTCTCCGCCCATTATGGGCCCGCGGGCGCCGGCATATTCAGGATATCCTTCCAGATCGCGGGGCTTTTCACCCTCATCAACCTTGCGTTCCAGTCGATCATGGGTCCGCATTTTGCGGCGGACCTGCACGAGCGCAATTTCGGGAGAGTTGCCACGCTGGCGCGCAAATCGTCGCTCGCAATGGGAGCGTCGGGATTCCCGCTTCTGTTTCTGGTCATGATATGGCCGGAGCTCGTCCTCAGCTTCTTCGGCGCCGAGTTCCTGGTCGGCGCGTCGACCTTGCGTATTCTGGCTGCCGGCCAGTTCCTCAACCTTCTGCTCGGTCCGGTCGGCCTGATCATCATCATGGCGCGCCATGAGAAACTGAACCTAGCCTATAATCTCGGATCAAACGTCTTGGCCGCTGTTCTTTGCGTTCTCCTGACGCCGGTTTGGGGGGCGGAGGGAGCAGCCATCGCCTTGGCCGCGACCGCCCTCGTCCGCCGTATCGCCGCCGCGATCATCGTGCGCCGGGTGATCGGCGTGCGCCTGATCGGACGCAGCGCACGGCAAGATGCCTCGGAGACGGCAGCAAGCGAAGGCAGTGCGGCATGTTGATCCATCCTGGCTTCCACAAGACGGGCACGACCTTTCTGCAGAAGGCAGTCTTCAGCGACACTCGGCATTTTCGCAGCCTCTGGGCGCACGAAACCCTCGATGAGCTGGTCGTTCGCCCCCACGATCTCGAGTTCGATGCCGGGCCGGCCCAGAAGCTGGCGAGCGAGTTCCTCGATCAATCGCAGTCGGGGCGCTTGGACGTCCTGTCGTCCGAGATCCTCAGTGGCAATCCGCTTCTGGGTGCCCGGGACAGCGCCACCATCGCCCACCGGCTCAAGCTCATCTTCGGCGAAGCAAGGATAGTTCTTACCGTGAGAGCCCAGCGATCGATGCTGGCCTCCTTGTACATGCAGTATCTGAAGGCGGGTGGGACGCGGCATTTCGAGCAGTTCTACCGCCCCGAGCCGATCCCCGGCTATTTCGGCTTCGACGCCAAACATCTCGAATATTCGCGGGTGGCTGAGCTGTATGCCGAGCTTTTTTCCGCCCAAAGCGTGCTCGTGCTTCCCCAGGAGCTTCTCGCAGCGGACATGGGAGCATTCCTTGATCTGCTGTGGAAGCACGCGGCCGGGTCCGGAAGCTCCGTTCCCGATCTGTCGATCCCGGCGCGCCGGATCGGCAAGTCGCCGCCGGCTGCGGCCGCTCCCTTTTACCGCCTTGCCAATCATTTCTGGCAACGCTCGCTGGATTCGGGATGCCTCTTCGAGGCTCCGCTTCTCGCACGCTCGATCGTCGCCGTGGGGCACAGGCAGCGCCTCTTCTTCAGGCGCCAGGAAGAGAAGCTTTGGACGTTCATCGACAAGGCATTCAAGGGCCGTTTCGCCGACTCCAACCGGGCCCTGCAGCAATTCTGTCCCGTCGACCTGCGCGCCTTTGGTTACGAGCTGACGGACTGATCCAGTCGGCCACCGCTGCCCTGCTCGCGATAAGGGCACTCAATAGTCGTTGAGAATCGTCCCCACGATGCGGGCGTCGTTCTGCGCCAGTTCCGCAGCAAGCGTCTTAACGTCGTCGACGAAGGTGTGGTGGCAGCGCGCCACCACCAGGCTGACCATGGTGACAGCGGATATGAGGCGGCTGTCGGCGGACTTGTTCGCCGGAGGCGTATCCACGATCGTCAGGTCGTACTCGCGATAGGCAAGCTTCAGCAAATCTTTGAACCGGTTGCTCGACAGGAGTTCCTGAGGCTGGTCCGCCGCTCCCCCGGCGTAGAGTATCGAGAGATCCGGCTGAACGTCTTCCTGGATCACCGCCCGGGCATCGGCTTCCGACCTGAGATACTGCTGGAGGCCGGGCAGCGGCTCGGACGGAATGATCATGTCCTGGACGCCCGGCTCCCGCATGTCGGCATCGATCAGCAGAGTCCTAATACCCGCCTGAGCCGTGGCTACGGCCAGATTGACCGCGACGAAGGTCGACCCCGCCCCTCGGTTCGGGCCGCACACGGCCAGCATCAGCGGGTTGTCCGGGGAGACCTGGGAGATCAACTTCGTTCGAAGAGCTCGTATCGACTCGGCCTCCACTCCCGTGGGATCATGCAGCGCAATGACCTCCGGTATGGCGCTGAAGGATCCCGTAGCTTCGGCCGGAACATCGTCGAGTAGCATTACGTCACCTCACCACGTCGGTGGACGAGCATCGGCTGGCCGATGCAGGGTTTCATTGCTCCGGCGCCCGCAAGAGCGGGCGCCCAGGCCCACCTCCGGTGCCAGGTCCGATCACGACCGCCAGCAGCGGGGCTTCGACGGCGTCGTTGAGGTCTTTGACGGTCCGGACGCGACGCCCCAGCATCTCCGTGAGCAGCGCCAGCAGCACGCCCATCCCCAGACCGAACCCGAGAGCGCCAAGAATGATCAAGGGGCGGTTGGGGGAGATCGGCTTGGTGGGCAAAACCGCCCCGCCCAGCCGGGTGGCGCCCGTTTCGGTCACCTCGGCCTCCCTTCTGAATTCCGCGGCCCGGGTTGCGGCCCGGACATATTGCTCACGGCGCACATCGACCTGGGTTTGAAGCTGCCTCAGACGTTCCAGATTGCCTCGGTTGGCCATGACCCGCTGGCGCTGCTGGTCGAGCAACCGGTTCTGCGATGCCGTCATTGATCCACCCCCTCCCGCATTCGCTTGCTCGAGCGCGACCTGTCGCGCCAGCGCGGCGCGGCGCATCTGGAGTTCCTGCATCTCCGGGTGATTGGGCCCAAGCGTCCGCGAGGAGGAGGCAATGGCAGCGTCCACCTCGGCCAATTGCCCGGCGCTCGGAGCCACCGCTGCGGGATTGCTGACGGTCACCATCGGCGGCTGACCCGCCATCACCTGTAGGCGTAGCGTTTCGAGGTCGACGCCGCCTTCGAAAACGAGGCCGTTTGCACGCTCGAACCGAGTCTTTATCCGATCAGCGTTCGCAAGCTCGACGCGCGCCTGCTCGGCCTGTTCCCGATACCATTGTGAGGCAGCAAGCGCCCGCTGGCGCCGGAGCAGGACGCTCGCTTCCTCATAGGCTTCACGAACGGCGTCGGCGCCGGCCCGGGCGACTTGCGGCGACGGATCGGTATAGGCGATCTCGAGCACGTTGCTGCCGCCGACGACAAAAGCCGACGTGCTGTCGATGACCCGTTGAGCGAGCCAGCGTCGAAAATCCGTCGCGCGGGGTTCGCTGGCATATTCACGCTGAAGATTGGGATTGTCGAGCCAGCCGAGCTTCTCCACCGCCAGCCCGGCTACGCGGTAGTCACGGACCAATTCGGTTTGGGTCCCCATGAACCCCTTTGTCTGCGCGCTCGGGATCATCTCGCCCGTTATCGGGTCAGGATTGGAAGGCGAAAGCATGAGCCGGGAGCTTGCCTGATACTGGGGTGTCAGCGTGAGGCTGACGATGAACGCAGCAACAACTGCAGCAACGGTGCAGAGCACGATCATCAGACGCCGCGCCCAGAGGATCGCCAGGAATTGAAAGAGGCTCATGTGCTTGCGCTCCTTGCCGGGACTAGAAGAGCCGCTCTCTGACGAAAATGATATCGTCCGGGCGGATCTCCGTCCTGAGATCGCTAACGTTCATGACCTTGCCGTCGCGGACGATCCTGATCCGCTTGTGGGTCCCCGCGAGCGAGAGGCCGCCGCCGAGCGCCAGCGCCTTGCGCAGGTTCGGTTCGGACATGAGCGGGTATTCGCCTGGGCTGTTCACCTGCCCATAGATGTAGAACACCTCGGCCTCGGGAACGTAGAGCTTGTCACCCGGCGATACGACCGGGTCCTGAGCGGAATCGCCGATGGCGAGCGTCTCGATGGCGTAGCGCGCTTCCGGTCCGTTCTCCGGGCGCACGATGATATAGTCGGCGCTCCCCTCGCGGACGCCGCCGACGCGGGCGAGGATTTCAGAAAGCTTGTAGGCCCGGTCGACGGGGACCAGCCCGGGTTGCGAGACGGAGCCAAGAACCGTCACGTATCGGCTGGCATAGGAGACGACGTCCACGCTCACGACCGGATTGGGAAAGTAGCCTTCGCTGCGCAGCCGGTTGCCGACGAGTTCGCTCAGCCCGATCGGCGATTGGCCGGTGGCAGCAACCTCGCCGATAAGGGGGAGCAGAATGGCGCCATCCTCCCTCACCCGGGTTCGCGTATTAAAGTCTTCCCGGCCGAGGACCTTTACTTCGACGACATCTCCCGGTCCGAGGATATATTCCTGGATCGTTGCCGAGGGTTGTGCGGGCGCCGGGACGAACCCGACAAGGCTACCGCAGAAGAAGGTGAGTGCCGCCCCAATCGACTTCAAGGCCTTGTTCATGTGACCACTCCTGGTTCATCCGAACAACCACTTAGAAGTTATACCAAATCTCACGCTGGTGTAATCGAAAAGGGACAAGTCGGCGTCGCGCCGCTCCCACAGGACTTCAACCCCAAGGAAAATGCGGCTGCGAATGTTCGTCCGAACGCTCGCAAAGGCGCTGACGATGTCTTCCGTCGACGGCGACCCGGCGAAGTTCGGTCCGGCGAAGACGAACTCCCTCCGGCGTAGCGAGGTTCCGCTGGTCAGGACGGTAGACGAGGTCAGGTCGTACTGCAGGTCGGCCCTATAGGTCTCGGCCACGGAATAGCTGACGCCGACCCGGCTCGTCGGCCTGACGGCCCGTTCTGCAAAAAGGGTTCCCCGGAGCCGTCCCTCGGGCCGGATCCGCAATGTCGCGGCCAGTGTGAGACCGTTGAAATCCTCTATGATGGGATTGCTCCGATCCACCCAGGTGTAGGATACCTGCACGGAGCCGCGGACAAGGGAGCCCAGCTCGCGCGAGAACCGGCCGCCGACTTCCGTCGTCTGCACCTCATCCTGAACGGGAAGCCCCCCGACATCGATTTCGCGTTCCGGGAAGTTGATCGAGCCACGCGAGGCGAACACCACCGCCTCTCCGAGAGACGGTCGTGCATAGGCTAGAAAGCCCTCCACACGGTCATAGTCATAGTCAGCATCCTGCCGCGCCTCCCGGTCATTGCGGGCCGACTCGATCGACGCCCTCACCCCTGGGTAGAATCCGGCCGGCCTAGGACAACTCAATCCAGCTGACGCCGACCATTTGGTCATCGTATTATCCAGCGGGCCCGCGACGATGTCCTCGAACTCGGTCTGTCGGCGTTCGAAGCCGGCGTTCACGGAGGTATCGCACCTTCCCCAGTCGGAATTGAGCCCAGCCGTAGCGCTGAGCCGCTCGCGATCCAGTCGTGGGTTCCTGAGGTAAAAGTCGTAACCCAAGTTCGCGTTCGCAGAGGCCGTGTGGCGTCCACGGGGGAGGTTGAGAGTGATGCTCAAGGCCGGCGTGATTCGCAGGTCCTCGCGCTCGATGCCTCGTGCGGCTGCGGCTTCCTCGCTGACGCGCGCGATGTTGCTGTCGTAGAGAAGGTCTAGATTGACCGAATAGTTCAGCGGCACGGTCTGGGCAAAGGCCGCGCCATGCGATCCAGCAATTCCGAGCAAGCCGCAGGTCAATATGCCGTATCGAGCCACAAGCACCCCCATCCACAAAACGCGGCTCGCCCGGACTTCAGACTTTACCGCGCGTCACTCTCCAGATCGTTCCAAGGAAATTACGGCCTCTCTGCCAGAGTGACGCCTGCTCCGCGGCCGCCTTCACCTCCAGCCCATCAACCAAGGGGGCAGGATGGCGAGTGGCCCGAAGCGCAGCCATGCGCGCACCCACGACACTTTTTCGACGCGCCTGCGACGGCTGCATCAAAATGAGATCCTCGATCGGCAATTGAGACGCGTTGAGGTAACCAGATCTGAGCGCGGCATCGATCAACTCGTCTCCAACGGCTGTTCTGGTTATTACAAGACTACGGCCCTGCTCTTCCTTAAATACCGGATAGCCCTTCTCACTTCCATACCATGCATCGCCACAGGCGACATCCGCAACACCACCCACGGCGTCCGGACAGATCTTGCACCGGAATTGGACTTCTCTCGCCAGATATTCGCCCCAACTGCGTTCATAGCTCATCTCAGCTATCCGCCCGTCGTGGGTCCTGGCCCTCGCCTGACCGGGCCACCCCAAGCCACGATAGCGAAATTCCTTCAGATCGGATTCGGCGATCTGCATCTCCCGCAGGATCCCGCGCACCCCCGAGTCGCTCGGAATTCCGGCGCAGAAGAAGGAGAGCACAAGGGGTATCCGCTCGCGCAGGTCCTTATCCGAATTGCAGAGCAGTCTCAGCGCCGAGGCATCGCAGGGTTTTCCGACGAACGCCGCCCGCCCTTCCCCGCGCGCCAAATCCATTATCCGCTCGAGCGGCGATGAGGCCGCGTATCGAGAACCCGAGGCCTCGACGATCTCTTCCCTGCTGCGTGATATCTTGATGATGTTGCGCGTCGGCCTGTCAGGATCGGCCGTAACCTGGATGACATGATCGATGCGCCCTGTGTCGAGCGCCAACAGGAGCAATGCGCTCAAGGCGCCACCGGACGACGCCTGATGCCGGAGTTCTTCGTCGGCCGAGTGACCCGTGAGGACCTGGCGACAGGGGCCCCATAGCGGGTCGACGATGGGCGCATCATGCCACGGCGCGACGACAGAGCCGGGACAGGCGGCGGCAATCAGCCTGTCCGTCGCCGGACTGACCGGGGGCGCGGGTGCAGGGCGGTTATAGCCCGACTCGGCAACCTCCATCTGTCCGCCCGCGAGCGAGGCGCAGAGGCCGCAGCCGCTGCACAGGCCGGCACGCACGACGCGGTCGGCGGTGTCGGAGCCCGCTCGCAGCATCATCCGCCGATCATTCCGAACAGCTTCCTGAGCTCCGCACGATACACGGAGAGGAAGCTGTCGACTCGTGAGGCCGCGTCGGCGATCTCCTGCTTGATCTCCGCCCGCGCGTCGAAAGAACCAAGAATGTAGCCGAGTGCTTCGTCGGTGCCCATGCCCTGCGCCCGAACCAGTCTCCCATAGCCGAGTGTGCCGAACAGTCCGTCGAATTTGCGGCTGTAGGCGATCGGAATAACGGGAACCCCGGCCGAAAACGCGCCGATGCAGGCGTGCATCCGCGCGCCCACGACAAGATCCAGCCCGGACATATAGGACTTCGCCTCGGAGGGGCCGGCGAAATGCGGCGCCTTGATCGTATCCGGATATTGCCGCGCGATCTCGTCGCAGACGGTGCTGTCGTCATCCTCGGGAGTTTCGGGAGAGCGGACATGCGCAATCAAATGAACTTCCGCGCCCTTGTCGTCGAGCATTTTTCGGATCAGCGACTGGGTCAGTTCGACATAGTCGTAATCGAGGCCGAAACGGTTCACTCCGGCCTGGGCATCACGATAGAGAAGGCCGGATACGTTGATGCCGATGGCCGGCCTCGCCCGCGCCGCCCCGCTCCACGGCGCATAAGGCAGGGCGAAGGCGACATCGGTCGCAAGCCCGTTGCACCCGCCCGGGCAGATGCTTTGCGCCGCCGAGAGGGATTGGCGGTCGCGCGCCAGCACCGAAACGGCTCGATTGAGCGCGATCCGCGCCAGCCCTTTATACAGCGGAGACGTAAAGGGCCCGATCGTCTGCGGAGCCAGAAGGAGCGGCTTGTCGGCCATCACCGTCATGAGCTTGCTGGTGCACAGATAGGTGAAACGCTTGGCGCCATATATTTCGGCGAAGCTGTCTCCTGCCCCGATATCGATGACGCAATCCTGAGCGCGGATGCACGCCCAAAGTCCACGCGGATTGATCAACGATCCGGACGTCACGTCGAAAACCTGGAGGTCGCTCGCCTCTTCCGTCGGCGAGGCCGGATCGCGCATCCCGATCAATGTGAAATGCGGTTCGAAGCCGAGTTCCTGCGCGACCTCCCGGACGATCTGCATATTGGCCAAGGTAAGCGCGACGACGCCAAGATTTCCCGACCGCAAAGAGTGCCAGAGAAGGCCGACCCTGACAGGCGGAAGGGGCAACTCTGGTCCTCCGTTCAGCAACTATTGTCGAAGGGCGCCAGATCCACGTGCGGCCGTTAGAGCTGACCTGCCCCGGTCGACGACTATTGTCGACCGGCGCCTCGCTCTTGGGCGGTCGCCATAAGAGGCTTGCGAGCTCGGCAAATCACTAAGCAAGAAAAGAGTTTACTTCTCAAGGAAGTGGCAGCGCACACCGGGCGTGTCAATGAAGAAGAAAGCGGTCGGAGACGCTCCGCACGCGTTTGTTCAGGAGCGGCACAGCTCCGCGGGAGCAATTGTGCCTTTCGTGCGATTCAACCTATTAAAAAGGTGATTGCCAGGGAGGAAAAAGGGGTGAGCGAGTATCGCACCCGGCGAATTCTTGCGATCGCCTCGGGAGGCGGACACTGGGAGCAGCTTTTGATACTCCAGCCGGCGTTCAGCGGCTGCGACGTTCATTACGCGACTACGCTCGAAGGGCTGGCCGACCATTCTCGCTTGTCGAACGCCCATCTCATCCCGGACTGCAATCGTGATGAGAAGCTGCGGATACTTTATTCGGCTTTTTCGCTGTTCCGCCTGCTGATGAGGATAAGGCCCGACATCGTCGTGACCACAGGCGCGCTTCCGGGTCTTCTCGCCTTGATGATCGCCAGGAGGTTCGGAATCCGGACGGTCTGGATCGACAGCATCGCCAACGCAGAAGAGATGTCCCTCGCGGGGCAGACGGCAGGTCGGCACAGTGACCTTTGGCTCTCGCAGTGGCCGGACGTCGCTCGGGCGGCCGGAGCGGACTATTCAGGCGCCGTCTTGTGATCTTCGCGACCGTCGGGACGCAGCTACCCTTTCCCCGCCTCGTCGATGCATTGTCTAGAGCCGCCGAGAGGCATCGGCTCGATATTGTCGCGCAGACGGCAGACGCTTCCTGCTCGGCGCCGCATATCCGTCACCAGGCCTTCTTCGCTCCCGCCGAGTTCGCCGACCTCGCCACTATGGCGTCGGTGATCGTCGGGCATGCGGGGATCGGCACCATCATCACGGCGCAAACCCGATCCAAACCCGTGATCCTCTACCCTCGCCGGGCGGCGCTGGGCGAGCACAGAAACGATCACCAAATGGCGACCGCGCGCGCGCTTGCGGGGATTGAAGGCATCTATGTGGCGATGGATGACCAGGAGCTCGAAAACTACCTCGTCCGAACGGATCTGGTCCCTGCCTGCATGAGCGAAACGTGCCAGCGAAGGGACCAGTTGGTGGATCGACTGAAGTCGTTCATCCACGAACAACGGTAAGGCGTCACCGCCGAACTAAAGGAACTTTCGTTTAATCCGCCTCACGATCAATCCCGGCCGACTTGCAGCACGCCGAATCAAGAGCAAATTGTCCTTGACGACTCCAAGGCTGTTGAACGGGACGTCGAGGGCTTCCGGCCAGGAGTCCCGTATCGCCTCCCTGATCCACCGCTCGTCGCGCCGCCAGTCGGGAGGGAGCATAAGCATCCCGGTGAAGATCCTCCGGGAGACGAGCGGATAGACGCGGCGCGGTTTCAGCGTGGAATAGGCCTGGACCGCGGCCCAGCAACTGACGCGCAACTCCAGATAGGCCAGATCCAACTGCAGCAGCGGATCGAAGTCTTCCACGGTCTGGTGCCATTGACTGACGGCGGTGTCCACGGCGGTCGCCCGCGGGAGGGCCATCCTCGATACGATATCGGCTGCCGTGAGCCGGCGCGTCGAATCATCCTTTGGCCTCCAGAAGAAGCCGCGGCCAACCTCGCCGGCGACTCCGCCCACCAGATGGGCGTCGGCGGAAAGCTTCTTCAAAGTCGCATGCGAATAACGGCCTTCCCCCGCGCAATATCCGGACCGGGCCACCCATTCCATCGCCTCATCATCCGATGCGACGGCGAATTCATGGGTATCCAGCTTGACGCCCAACCGCCTGGCCAAGGCCTGGGCCAGCAATAGGTCACGATCGCCCTCGGTCTTGAAGAAGCATACGAACCTGACTCGGTCGGCGATGTCCCGACAAACCGATAGAATGAGCCTGGTTTCGTAGCCGCCCGTCAGGGCCAGAAAGAGGTCTCCGGCTCCCAGATAAGGCGCAACATTGCGCCGTATCTCCTGTCCGATCTCTCTGATGACCCGATGCGGGTCTGGATCCGCTTCGATCTGCCGCAGCGGCCAATGCCGGTGAGGAAGCCAGGTATCGAGATCCAGATAGAAGTTGGGCAGCAGCCGATTCAGTCCGTGGTGGGCCGTCAGTCCGGCCGGAAACCAGCCATCCCTGAATATTCCCAATGTCTCGAAGAGATCCCGATCGAATCTCTCCTCGAACTCATCGGGGCTGAGAATAGCGGCGGCCGTGGACCCGGCCGCTCGCTTCGAGCTGTCGTAGACGACCGGCAGCATCCCACCGGCGTCCAGGTAAATGCGGTTGCCGTGGGCACAACTGAGGACGAATATGTGCCGCCCCGAATATCGATAGACATTCCGTTCGATCCACGGATCGATTGAGGAGACGTCGTTCGGCCCCTCCTGCACGAAGTCACGATCGAGGACGGCTCCGACGGAGTTGTCGACGACATCTCCCAGGAAAAGCCCGATCGTCGCTCCCTGCGGATCAAGGACTCTGACGACATCGAGCTCTCCGTGCGTCCGGACGCGAACGCCACCCGCCAGCGCCAACTCCGCCGTGAATTTCTCCCCGCTTTCATGGTTCGCTCCTTGGGAAGGGGCGATGATGGCGAACTGCCCATCGATGCAGGTCGGATATTTGATCATACCAGGCAGCCTTTCGGGCAGCGGGACTTGAGCGGAAGCCGACTCGAAGATGTCCGACGCAAAAAGGGGCCAGCCACAACCGTCCTATTCCTTGAATTAACTGATGTCGTGCAGCCGGCCAAGGACCAAGCAACGTCTTCCCACTGGCAACGGCACAGCTGCGGCTCCCGACAAAGCTGGTCAGGACTGGCTCATCCGAGTTATCTATCGTGTAGCGTCCGTACGGACTCGCGATCGTCTACTGCCGATTTCAAATGAGAGGGCCAGTGACCGATCCACTTCTACAGGAGTGACCCGTGAGGCGGCTTTTCATCCTCGCCGCGTCTCTGATACTCGCCCTTTTCGCAGGAGCAGGGCTTCTTGCAGCCCTCAACAGTCGGAATTCTTCCCCGGCCTATTACGTCGATTACGACAAAGGAGACGATGCCAACTCCGGTCGCAGCCGGGACTCGGCCTGGAAGCACGCGCCCGGTGACGCTCGCGCCCAGGGAAGGGCTGCAAAGACGACGCTCCGACCCGGAGACCAAGTCATTTTCGCGGCCGGCGTTCGCTACCGGAGCAGCATCACGCCGCGCGCAAATGGCACGACCGATGAGCCAATCGTCTTTTCGGGAGAAGCGGGGAGGCCTGCCGTGGTGGACGGGAGCGATCCTGCTGCGGAGGTCCGGCGCTGCCGGAGCCGCTCCGAGTGCGGAAACGCCGCGCAGTGGCAGCGGCTAAGCCGCATCACATTCCGTCAGCCTCTGGGCGAGAACGCGGCCCTCTTCACCAATCAGGGACCGCTCTACCCGGCACAGTGGCCCAATCCCGCCGACTTCTTCTACAGGGACGAAGAGGAGAATTTCTTCACGACCGACGGCACCCGGCTGGGCGAGGGTGTCGCGGAACTTCCGAACGCGGCCGCCAAAGCCATATCCGGCGCCGGCAACGCGACGCTCGCCTTGTGGGTGAAACCCAACCGGGTCGTCTACCGACCCGTCACTCGGCTCGAGGGGAATCACGCCCGCTTCGATCCGGCCAAGCTTCAGTTCTACACCGACCGGCCTTCGCGGCTAGCCTTGCGCGGCCACCCCAATCTCATCGATCAGCCGAAGGAGTTTGCGATCCTTCCCGACCGCCGGACGGCCGTTGCATGGCTCCCCGGCGGAACAACCGGCATCTCGGCGGCTTCCGGTCGCCAGGGTTTCGACCTGTCCGGCAGTTCCAACATCGTAATTCGCAACCTGACTTTCGAGAATATGGCCGACGACGGACACCGCGTCAGATCCGGGATTGCCATTGGCAGTCGGGATCTCGGGGCTTCAGGGATCAGGATAGAGAAGAATCGCTTCGCGAATATGGTCATGCCGCTCGGTCAGGGCGTCATAGACCTCATGAACGCCCGGGACGTAGCGATCGACGCCAACGCGATTGACGGCATATCCCTCGGCTCCGGAATACGGATATCCGGGCGGTCGGGAAATATTCGCGTCACTAACAACGCTTTGTCGAAGATCGGCCGAACCGGCATCATGCTGATGGGGACGGACGGAGCGGTCGTCACCGGGAACGTGATAGAGGATGTCAGGGGTGTCCATGGAAACGGCTTTTCCGCCTATTCGAACAGCCGCAACATCGAGTTCGCTTTCAATACCGTAACCAATGCGAAGCAGGCGGCAACGCTTCGCAAGAGCGAAAACATCCGGATCGCCAACAACTTCCTGTCGGGCACAAGCGGCGCGATCGGGGTCCTCGTGAGCTGGGGCAATAACCGCAACCTGACGGTGAGCCGAAATATCATCTTCGGCGGACGCAACGCGTTGCGCCTGTCATCGCACGATGTGGGCGTGGAAATTTCGGCCAATATCATCGACGGCTGGGTCACCACCGGCGGGACCTCCAGCGGCTGGGAGGTGCATGGCAACGCGTTCACGCGATTGAGTCATCAGCAAAAGCGGCAAGTGGACGGCGGTTGGCAGGCGGAGTCGCTGCGCGCTGTGGTCGCGTCGCTTGGAAACGGGCGGCCGCCTGCTGCCATATGCAATGTCATCAACCGCCCGGGCGCTGTCGCGAATGATCGACGAGGCGGACGGATCGGCGCACGGCTGGCTTGCGAGTGAACAGCCTTAATTGCGGATAGATCGTCGAGTCCTCCTCAAAAAGGGCAAGAGCGGACCCGCCGAGCTACTGATCGATGTTAAATGATTGTGAGTCGACATCCGCCAGTCTGGAGTCGACCTCCTTCCGGCGATAAAAAATATCGCCCTGCCGCAATCCTTCTTCGTCGCGTTTGATTGCGCGAAAGGAACATGATTGGTCTCCGTCCGTCAGCCGCGGGGGCGGCACCTTTAAAAGAGCGAATCAGGAGACAGCTACTCAAGCTATCGCGAACCTGCGGTTTTGCGCAGGCTGACCTTTTTCATAACACTTAAGTAACTTTCCTTAGTCGACCAACACTCTTTGATTGGATTACTGACGATGAGTACGTTTAAAGTCTCAACTTCCGCTCAACTCACCGATGCCCTTCGCAAGGCGCAGTCCGGTGATACTATCGCGCTCGCTTCCGGGTCTTATGGCGACGTCTCGCTCAAGAGCCTGAACTTCAGCTCCGGCGTGACCGTGACGTCCGCCGATCCCAACAATCCGGCGGTCTTCCACACGCTCAGCCTCACTTCGGTCCACGGCCTCGCCTTCGACAACATTCGCGTCGACTTTAAGCCCGACAGCGACACCATGTCGTGGAACTCGGCCGTCAAGATCACCAGTTCCTCCGGCATCTCGCTGACGAACTCCGAGCTCAAGGGTGGTCCGGCCGTCAACGGTGTTCCCCAGAGCACGGAAGCTGGTGGTCTGGACGCCACTGGGAACGTCATCGGCCTCCCCGCCGGGCGCGCGGTGACCATCTCCAAGTCGAGCGACATCACGATCGAGGGCAACCAGATCGAGACCTTCCACAAGGGCGTCGTGCTCAGCCAGGCCGACGGCATCGTCGTCCGCGGCAACGAGATCCACGATCTTCGCTCGATTCCGTTGAACGGAGGCAATGTCAGCAACGTCCTCGTCGAGGACAATCACTTCCACGACTTCAATCCGTGGCAGTATGGCGGACGCGGCGACCACGGCGACTTCGTCCATTTCTGGACCACCTCGGCCCAGACGGGCCCGAGTGACGGCATCGCCATCAAGGGCAACGTCTTCGCTCAAGGCGACGGCACCGCCATTCTCGGCATCTATCTGGACGACAACAATAACGGCCGCGGCTTCACCGGCGTCGATATCTCGGACAACCTCATCCACAATGGCAACCACCAGGGGATCAGGCTCGAGAATGTGAAGGAGGGCAATATCGACTCCAACGTCCTCATCCAGTCGAGCGGCGATACCAAGAGCGGTCCGAAGATGATCGTAGTCGGCAACGACTCAGGTTTGACCTTCACCGACAACCTGGTCAGCGGCGCGGCTTCCGACACCGTCACCTATGATGCCTATGGTAACCGGGTGATCCAGAGCTTCGACTCGTCCGCCGGAAACTTCTCGGGCCATCTGGTCGGCTCGGACGTGTCCTACTCCGACGCTATGGGTTTGCACGCCTCCCTCTTCGGATATGCTTCGGACACGGCTCCGGCCCCGAACCCGGAGCCCGATCCGGTGCCGACGCCGGAGCCGGAGCCCGATCCCGCCCCAGCCCCTTCGCCGGAGCCGGATCCCGTGCCGACGCCGGCGCCAGAGGTCGATGCGACGTTTAAAGTCTCAACTTCCGCTCAACTCACCGATGCCCTTCGCAAGGCGCAGTCCGGTGATACTATCGCGCTCGCTTCCGGGTCTTATGGCGACGTCTCGCTCAAGAGTCTGAACTTCAGCTCCGGCGTCACCGTGACGTCCGCCGATCCCAACAATCCGGCGGTCTTCCACACGCTCAGCCTCACTTCGGTCCACGGCCTCGCCTTCGACAACATTCGCGTCGACTTTAAGCCCGACAGCGACACCATGTCGTGGAACTCGGCCGTCAAGATCACCAGTTCCTCCGGCATCTCGCTGACGAACTCCGAGCTCAAGGGTGGTCCGGCCGTCAACGGTGTTCCCCAGAGCACGGAAGCTGGTGGTCTGGACGCCACTGGGAACGTCATCGGCCTCCCCGCCGGGCGCGCGGTGACCATCTCCAAGTCGAGCGACATCACGATCGAGGGCAACCAGATCGAGACCTTCCACAAGGGCGTCGTGCTCAGCCAGGCCGACGGCATCGTCGTCCGCGGCAACGAGATCCACGATCTTCGCTCGATTCCGTTGAACGGAGGCAATGTCAGCAACGTCCTCGTCGAGGACAATCACTTCCACGACTTCAATCCGTGGCAGTATGGCGGACGCGGCGACCATGGCGACTTCGTCCATTTCTGGACCACCTCGGCCCAGACGGGCCCGAGTGACGGCATCGCCATCAAGGGCAACGTCTTCGCTCAAGGCGACGGCACCGCCATTCTCGGCATCTATCTGGACGACAACAATAACGGCCGCGGCTTCACCGGCGTCGATATCTCGGACAACCTCATCCACAATGGCAACCACCAGGGGATCAGGCTCGAGAATGTGAAGGAGGGCAATATCGACTCCAACGTCCTCATCCAGTCGAGCGGCGATACCAAGAGCGGTCCGAAGATGATCGTAGTCGGCAACGA
Organism: Sphingosinicella humi; assembly: GCF_003129465.1. NCBI lineage: Bacteria > Pseudomonadati > Pseudomonadota > Alphaproteobacteria > Sphingomonadales > Sphingomicrobiaceae > Allosphingosinicella > Allosphingosinicella humi. Next base: position 2,319,265 of record NZ_QFFF01000001.1, on the reverse strand, counting down.
CTCAGGTTTGACCTTCACCGACAACCTGGTCAGCGGCGCGGCTTCCGACACCGTCACCTATGATGCCTATGGTAACCGGGTGATCCAGAGCTTCGACTCGTCCGCCGGAAACTTCTCGGGCCATCTGGTCGGCTCGGACGTGTCCTACTCCGACGCTATGGGTTTGCACGCCTCCCTCTTCGGATATGCTTCGGACTCTGCCCTGGCCTTGGGATCGGATCTGGTATCGACGCCGGAACCGGAGCCCGATCCCGCCCCAACGCCTTCGCCCGAGCCGGAAATCGATGCCACTCCAGTTCCGTCGCCGGAACCAGAGCCGGAGCCGGTCAGCCCGCCGGAGCCGGCCAAGCCGGGTAAGCGTAAGGGCCATGACAAGAAAATAGCGGAGCGGGAAGGCAAGCTGGTCGCTGACGAGGCGGACGCGGATGCGGATTTCGGCATCGATTTCGGGTCCCTCAGTTCATCCGGTGACCTCCCGGGCTGGCTGTCTTCTGCAGGCCTTGTCGATGTCGCGAGTTCGTTCGACGGATCGTCATCGATCACTTCGCAGTCGAAATCCTCGTTCGAATCGATTTGGTCTCAGCCATCCGAGTGGCCTTCGGGAGCTCAGTACAGCCTCCCGGATGCAGGTCCGGTTCTGGATTGGCAATATGGCGACCTGTCGGTGACCATCCTCGGGTCGGGGAAGCTCGGCTATGATGCACACCTAGTCTAAGCGACTAGGAGTCATCCTCGTGCAAACTATCGTGCCGGCGGGTCCAATGCGCCCCGCCGGCACGGTTCGTTATAGGGCCGACGCGCCTTTCAGAGCCTTCAGCGACTACGGTTTGACGCGCTCGCCGGCGCTGGGGGGGGCCTCGACGGCTTGATCGATGAGACCCTGGATCGATGCGCCCCACGACCTCCAGTTGAGCCGGGTTTCATATTCCGAGCGGGCGGCACGTTGGAGTCGATCATAGCCGTCCGCATCACGCCAGCATCGAAGGATGCGCTCCACGTAGGTCTCGACCGACGCCTCGGGTGAAAACAGCAGCCCGTTCACCCCGTCCTTTATTATGGTCGGAATCCCCCCCGTCCTGACGGTGATGGAAGGCAGGCCGAAGGCAGAGGCTTCACAGAATACGAGACCGTATGTCTCGTATCGGCTCGGGACGAAGAGAAAGTTCGCCTGGGTGAACAGCTGCACAAGCTTTCGCTGCTGCTCCGGCACATCCTTTCGCAACTGACCATGCTGCACAACCCCGGCGACTCCGCGAGCCTCCCGCGGACTGCATCCGACAATATGCAACTCCGCGTCTTTCAGATGGGCGCGTAGCCGTTTGAACACCGACAAGACGACGTCTCCGCCCTTGCGCTTCCAGTCGTACCCGACAAACAGCAGCTTTAAGGGGCCGCCGACCGTGCGAGGAGGCGCGGCGGCAGGCGGCGTCTCCAGGTTGGCACCGAGCGGCACGACGTGAATCTTCGAGGCCGCACATGGGTATTCTTCGCTCGCGCAATGCGCCGCCCAGTCCGACGCAACGGCAATCGCCGAAGCCCTCCGGACGACATCCGCCTGCACATCCCGGCCGATCTCGCGGCTCCTGGAACTCAGCCCCAAATATCTCGGATAATAGCCGATAACGGTGGAGAACATGCCGTCGGAGACGTGAATCAGGGGCAAGTTCGGGCTGATCCTGGAGACCTTGTGTGCCGCCCCGATCGACACGAGGATGTCGGGCTTGATGGCGGCAAGCCTGGAGTTGAGGATCCGTTCAAACAGTCGCGTGACAAGCGGTTCGCGCATCGGCATGATTCCGATCCGGATCGCCGCCGAGAGGCGGTCCAGTCGAGCATCCAGCCAGGGCGTGTCTATGACGTGCAAGTCACTGAAGCGCCGACTCAACTCCTTCAGCGCGAAGTGAGGTATGCCGCTCCAAGACGACAGCCTATAAGGCGAATTGACGGCGACATATGCTACTCGGATCGACTTCACGCGCGAGCCCCATCCGATTGGCGGGATGGAGTTTTTCCCATCGCTACCGCCGCCTTAGTGTGGCCCAGAGTAGCAGGCGGCGTCTGATATGTCTCCATTGATCTCGGTGATCATCCCCGTTTTCAACGCTGGCCCCGGCCTTCACAAGACGTTGGCCTCGGCGCGCCGACAAAGTTACTCACGGATCGAGATCATCATCGTCGACGATGGATCGACCGACGGGAGCCTCGACCTCGCCCGTGCGGCCGCTCGCGAAGATGACCGGATTCGAGTGATCAGTCAGGCCAATGGCGGGGTTGCTGTCGCCCGGAACGCCGGCGTGCTGGCCGCACAGGGAGACTTCGTCGCGCCACTCGATGCCGACGACATCTGGCATCCGGAAAAGCTCGAGAGGCAGATCCGCTGTTTCGCGAATGCGGGCGACGATGTCGGCCTCGTCTACAGCTGGTATCGCCGAATTGACGAGGATGACGTCGTCGTTGCGCCTTCCCCTTCCCCGGTCATCGAAGGCTGGGTGCTGCACCGCCATCTGGACTGGAATTTCATCTCGAACGGGAGCAGCCCTCTCATTCGCACCCACATTGCGCGCGAGTGCCGCTACGATCGCCGTCTCCGCGACGCGGGCAATCAGGGCTGCGAGGATTATCTGCTGCAGCTGCAGATCGCTCGCCGTCATCGGTTTGGCTGCGCGCCAGGGTTCCTCGTCGGCTATCGACGAAGCAACAGCTCCATGTCGAGCAGCGTCGCCCGCATGATCCGATCGCATATCCAGATGTATCAAATCCTCATGCCTGATCTGGATAGTGACGCCCGCCGACTGGCGTGCGAGAAAACCGCTGCCCTGTTCGTGGATCTCGCCCGCAATCGGCTCCGACGCGGGCATGTGGCGGAGGCGCTCGGGTCGCTCGGCGAGGCCTGGCGTCATTCTGGTCTCGCAACGATCTGCCAGGCCTTCGGTCAAGTTCCGGCCGCCCTGCGCCAGATTCGGGCGGCAGGGCGCGGCGCCGGCGGGTCCGGCCGCGCCGAGGTGGGCCGGCGTTTCGACGAACTCGATCCCATGGAATGCGAAGGCTTGTGGCGCCCGAGGAGACGCCTGGCCCGATTGAACGGCCTGAAGGAGCTGGACGACGCGCGCCGCAGAATGGACCCGCACCGGGTGTGACGTCACTCCTGCAGGAGCAGCGGAGGCGGCGGCTCCGGGATGCGCTCCATCAACGTCATCTTCGATTTGAACCAATCGAAGGTCCGCCGGACGCCCTCCTCATATTCGACCTTGGCGGCCCAGCCGGGCAGGACCTGGCGGGCGAGCGTGAGGTCCGGACGTCGATTGGTCGGGTCCTGAGGCACAGGTGGGAGAAACTTGATCTGGCTCCCCGGCACCAGGGAAGCGATGAAGTGGGCGACGTCGATGACCGCGATCTCACGGTCATTGCCGATATTCAGCGGCCCGCAGTAGGACGTCTCATCGAGCCAGAAATATCGCTCCAGCGCATCGATGATGTCGTCGACATAGCCCCAACTTCGGGTTTGCCGTCCGTCGCCATAGACGGTCAGTATTCCGTCGCTGAGCGCCTGGCCGATGAAGTTGGAGACGGCGCGCCCGTCGTCGATTCTCGTGCGCGGGCCGTAGACGTTGAACAGTCGCACGATGCGCACGTCCAAATCTCTCGTCCTGCGCATCTCGAACAACAGGGATTCGGTGCATCTCTTGCTCTCGTCGTAGGATGAGCGCGGCCCGGTGCAGTCGACGACGCCGCGATAGCTTTCCGGCTGCGGCGTGATCATCGGGTCGCCATAGACTTCCGACGTGGAAGCAAAGCTGATGCGCCCCCCCTTTCTGATCAGGTTGATCAGGTTGAGCGCGCCCCCGACGTTCGCCTTTATGGTCCGGGCGGGATCGCTCATATACCATGGCGGGGATGCCGGCGATGCGAAGTGGATGATTTCGTCGAACGTTTCGTGGGTTGCGAATTCCTGCACCGAACAGTCCACGACGTGCATGCGCCTGTCGTCGATGTGCTTCAGATTTTCGCGAGTGCCGGTCCAGAAGTCGTCGACGACGACGAGGAGTTCAAGTTCGTTTCGCCTCAGCAACCTGTCAACCAGGTGAGAGCCTAGAAATCCGGCGCCGCCGGCCATCAAAATGCGCTTGCCCACATGCTTGCCTTCCGAAGGGGAGCCCCACAGCTCGCGCACGCCCTTTATGCCTTCAGATGAGCTTTAAGGGAATAACAAGAATTAGTGTCCGTCGATTCTTCAGACGATTGCCGGACGGCGGCCCGTTAGATTACAAGGCGAACTGAAGCCGCTCTTTAGTTTCGGCTAAAGCTTCATTGAGGTAACGCCTTTGCGCCTAGCCCATTTCAGGGACCTCGTTCGGGAGCTCGTGAGCCGAGACCTCAAGATACGCTATAAGAGGTCCTGGCTTGGAATTGGGTGGTCACTTGTAAAACCGATCAGTCAGCTGCTGATCTTCTCGTTTCTCTTCAATCGGGTCATTCCGCTCAACATCCCCAATTACACGGCTTTCCTGTTCACGGGTGTGCTGGTGTGGAGCTGGTTCAGCGGGGCGCTCACAAGCGCGGCGCTCGCCGTAACCGGAAATGCGGAGCTCATCAGGCGTCCGGGCTTCCCGGTCCTCGCCTTGCCCATGCTGACCGTAACCAGCAGCGGCATCCATTTTCTTCTGGCTCTGCCGATCCTGTTCGTCTTCACCTTCGCCGAGACGGGCTTTCCCGGTTCGCCGCTCCTCGCCTTTCCGCTGCTGATCGTCCTGCAATTCTTCCTGACGCTCGGCCTGGCCTACATTATCGCGGCCACCCATGTGCGGTTTCGAGATACCCAGCACATGATCGGCATCCTGGTGATGCTCGGATTCTATGTCACGCCGATCTTCTATCGTCCGGACAACATACCGGAAACGATCAAGCTGGTTTATGATGCCAACCCAATGGCATGGTTGCTCGGCGCGTATCGCGATATCCTGATCGACCATCGCTGGCCGGATCCCACATCGATGTTTTTGCTGTCCTCGACGTCGGCCGTCCTGCTCGTCCTGGGGCTGAGCGTGTTCAACAGCTCGAGCGCACGCTTCGTCGAGGAGCTGTGATGCGCGGGTCGATCATCGTTCAGGGCCTCGGCAAGGAGTTCCGCCGCCGCGTCGGAGATCGGCCGACGACGCTCAAGGAAGCGGTTCTCAGGGGATGGGGAAGCTCCCGGGTCGAGCGGTTCTGGGGCCTGAGGGACATCAACTTCACCGTCCATCGGGGGCGTTGTGTCGGAGTGGTCGGCAAGAACGGCGCCGGAAAATCGACCCTCCTTCGCCTTATCGGCGGCGTCGGCAAGCCCGACGAGGGTCAGGTAACGGTGGGCGGCCGGGTCGGCGCCCTGCTCGATCTCGGCACGGGCCTCACCGACGACCTTACCGGACGCGAGAATATATTCGTTGCGGGCGTGATCGCCGGCATGCTCCGCTCGGAGGTGGAAGCCAGGTTCGACTCGATTGTCACCTTTGCCGAGCTCGAGTCGTTCATAGACAATCCCATCCGCACCTACAGCACCGGCATGCGGATGCGCTTGGCCTTTGCGGTCGCCGTCCATGTCGATCCGGAAATCCTGCTGGTCGACGAGGCCCTTGCTGTCGGAGACCTTGCCTTCCAGCGCAAGTGCCTGGCGCGCATCGCCGAGATCAAGGCTTCGGGCTGCACGATCTTCCTCGTCTCCCACGAAGCGTCGCAGATCCGCGCCTTGTGCGACGAGGTGCTCTATTTGCGGCAAGGGCGCCTGATAGCGCATGGGCCGCCCGACGAGACGCTGGCCCTGTACGAAACGTCCGCCCTGTCCGGATACCCGAGCGAGCCGGTCGAGGACACTGCCGATCGCCCGATAGCCGAGGGCCGGTCGCTCCGGATGGGCGTCAATCGATTCGGCTCCTACGAGGCGGAGATTACCTCGGTGACCTTTTTCGACGGGCACGGCCGAACGACCAGCACTCTTTTTGCCGGAAACCCGCTGATCGTCGAGCTCGGCATCGAACCCAAGCGGCCGGTTCGGGGTGCGCTGGCCAGCGTCGCCATCCTCCTGTCCGACGGTACCCCCGTCCTGGACACGAACACGCAGATAGGCGGCCTCGATCTGGGCGAGTTGAGCGATGCTGCGACCATTCGGCTGGTGATCGACCGAGTGGACCTCATCGGCGGCGAATACCTCGTCACCGTGGGCCTGTACGCCGCGGAGTGGGAGTACAGCTATGACTATCATGCGGAGGCCTATCCCCTCAGAGTCATCGGTTCCAGCTCCGGGAAGGGCCTCCTCAATCCGCCCGTCAAATGGGCGATGGAAAGCGTTCGGTCGGCCGGGGACCAGCCGCGCCAGGTCAGCGACAGGCTTGGCTGAAATGAAGTTCCGACCGGCTCTGGCCATGGAGTCGTTCGCGGAGCTTTCGGAGCCTTCCATCGCACTCCTGGCGGCAGGGGGCGAATTGTGGGACGACTTCCTTTCGACGATCCACCTTCCGCTCGAACGCTTTTGCCACGAGGGTCCTGGCGGTTGGATGCTCGGCTATATGGACGCCCTCGCCCTCGAAGGGGTCAGGACGGTCTTGATCCTGTTTTCGGGACAGGTCCCCTCCCCCCGCCGCTACCTTCATGCCCCCAGCGGGAATGTGATCGCCGTGCTCCCGGCTCCGCCCCGCTATCTGAAGCTTCGGCCCTACGTCCCCGATTATCGGCAGCTGATGGGCATGCAGGGCTTAGGCGGACTGAAGAGCGTGCCGGCGAGGCTCGCCGGATCGGCGGCTTCGCACGCAAGCACGCCCTGGCGCAGTCTCGCGAACGAGCTGAGACTCCATCGATGCCGGGCACTCCTCAGCCAGGAATATGAATATTTCCGTTTCGACACGACCGTCGTGATGGGGAAACGGCTTGGACTTCCTGTCTTCGCGACGTTCCAGGGAAGCAGCACCGAACCCAACCTTCTCAGCCGCGCCTGGAAAGCGCCTCTCGTGCGCCGGGCGGACGGCCTCATCATCGCCGCCAGCGAGGAAATCGATCGCGTGCGCCGGCGCTATGGCCGCGGCGTCCGGGTGACTCAGATATTCAACCCGGTGGACGTGCGGCAGTGGCACGGCCGCGACCGAACGCAATTGCGCGCGGAGCTGGAGATCGGCCCTGAGACGTGCCTCGTCGTTTGGCATGGAAGGATCGCCATTCACGACAAGGGCCTCGACATCTTGTTGGCCGCCTGGGCGGAGGTGCGGCGCAGCCGGCCGGACCAGGACCTTAGGCTGATGCTGATGGGCACCGGCGAGGATGCATCCGAATTCCAACGCATGATCGACGAGGCATCGGACCCGACGATCTCGTGGAGGAAGGATTACGTCACGGACAGGGAGGCTATACGGCGCTTCCTGGCCGCCGGAGACATTTATGCCTTTCCGTCGCGGCTTGAGGGATTTGCCGTCGCGCCGGTCGAAGCCATGGCCTGCGGGCTTCCCGTCGTGGCCGCCGCGGCATCGGGCGTCCCGGCCATCTTCCGGAGCGAGTCGGATGGCGGATTGGTCGCCCCTACCGGAGTCGCGCCTACCTTTGCCGCTCTGCTCGGGAGCCTGATCGACGATCGCGATCGACGCAAACGGCTCGCTGCCGCAGCCAGAATGCGCGCAGAGGAGGCATTTTCCCTGGAGCATGTGGGCAGGCAGTTGCGAGAGACGCTGCTGAACGGGGACGGCCGCTGATGGAATCGCCGATCCGAAGAAGCCGGATAGAGCCGCATCCCGACCTCCCGCGCCCCTACTGGTCGGTGATGATCCCCGTTTACAATGCGCGTGCCGAGCTTCGCAGGAGCCTCGCCAGCGTCCTCGAGTGCGGACTGGGGCGGGAGGTCATGCAGATCGAGGTGGTGGACGACGGGTCGAGTGACGACCCGCAGGAGGTCGTCGCCGAGATCGGCCGCGGACGCGTCGAATTCTACCGTCAGCCATTCAATGTGGGACACAGTCGCAACTTCAATACATGCATCGAGCGCGCCCGGGGACATGTCGTTCACATCCTCCACGCCGACGATCGCGTCGCCGAGGCTTTTTATGTGAGGATGGCTCGGCTCTTCGACACCTATAGCGAGATCGGGGCGGCCTTCTGTCGTCATGCGATCGTCGACCCGGACGACCATATGCTGCGGGTCTCAAGCCTGGAGCGGGAGGAGAGCGGCATCCTCGAACGATGGCTGCCCCGCATCGCGGCCGAATTGCGGCTGCAGCCACCGTCCATGGCGGTGCGCCGCTCCGTCTATGAACGGTTGGGCGGGTTCGACACGCGGTTGGTCAGCTGCGGGGAGGACTGGGAGATGTGGGTCCGGATCGCGGCACATTATCCGGTCGCCTACGAGCCTGAGGTTCTCGCCTATTACACCGACAATGCTGAATCGCTCACGAAGCGATCCATCAAGAATGGTCAGAACATCCGCGACGTCCGCGCCGCCACCCACATGGCACGAACCTATTTGAACGATGAGGCGGCGCTAGCGGCCAATCGCCGTGCCTTGGAGAACTGGGCCAATTGGGCCGTCTACTGGGCGTGGCAAATGATCGAACATCGTGAATACAAGGCTGCCGGGGTCCAGCTTTGGCAAGCGCTTATGTGCAGCCGCTCGGCAACGATCCTTCGCGCCGTGGCACGCATCGTGCGGCTCGGGGCGGCAAGGGCCGCCGGACGAGCCGTGGCTTGGGCGAACATTGGCTAAGGCTGCGAGCATGGGTTGGCCCCTGTTGCCGTCGGTGCCGGACGGCCCCCGTCCGCTCTGGTCGGTGATGATCCCGACCTACAATTGCGCGCAATATCTGCAGGACACCCTTGCAAGCGTGCTGGCCCAGGATCCGGGTCCGGGCGTCATGCAGATCGAGGTCGTGGACGATTGCTCGACCAGCGATAATCCGGAGGCGGTGGTCCGGGAGTTCGGAGCGGGCCGCGTCTCCTTCCACCGAAGGCCGGCCAATGGCGGCCATGTCGCGAATTTCCGGACCTGCCTCGAGCGTTCACGGGGTCACCTGATACATCTTCTCCACGGCGATGATGCCGTACGTCCCGGCTTTTACGACAAGCTCCTGCGCGGCTTCGAAGCCGGCGACGATATCGGCGCGGCTTTCTGTCGGCAGATCTATATCGACGAGAAGGGACAGCAGGTCTGGATTTCGGAGCCGGAACGGCAGGAGAGCGGCCCCCTCGATCATTGGTTGGAACGCATCGCCGAGCGTCAGCTGATCCAGACGCCGTCCATTGCGGTTCGCCGTAAAGTATATGAGACTATCGGCACGTTCGATCCCCGGCTGTCTTGGTCAGAGGATTGGGAAATGTGGGTCCGGATCGCCGCTCATTACGGGATGTGGCACGAGGTGGAACCGCTCGCCCTTTACCGCGTCCATCAATCCTCCAGCACAGCCACCCGGATCAGGACCGGCGAAAATCTGCGCGACGCTCGCCGGGCGGTGGAGATCACCCAGACCTACCTGCCCCCCGAGCTGAGCCCCGTGCGCGCGAAATCGCTCCGTTTCTGGGCCGAGGATGCCATCACGAACCGCATTCCGCTGCTTCTGCGGAGGGATGAATTCCAGGCGGCCTTGGCTCAATTGCGGGAAGCGAGCCGCTGCAGCCGCTCTGAGGTCCTGCGGCACGCGCCATTCCTTGGATCGCTCATGGTCAAGGCTTGCACCAGGCGGCTGGCACGCTGGATCCGGCGGCGGGAGAGCGCCCCCACCTGAAACACATGTCACGCGGAACTGCCGAAGCCAGGAAGGGAAACGAATGCCGCACGCTGTCCTGGACCTGGACTTTTCGAGGCTGCCGGAAGGGTTGGAAGGAAACGGCGCCTGTGATGGGGCGCTCGTCCTGTTGCGACTCGATGGCCGCCCGTGCGGTCAGGCGCTGCTGACCCTGCGGGGGCTCGAAGCGGACGACCTTCGCGAACGCTTGCTGGAGGCGGCCGATTCCGGCTTCTGGGAAGCCTGGTTGCAACGCGAATTGGGCCTGTCTCAGCCTCCGCCGCCGGCTGCGACCGGCCTCGCCGCCACGGTTGCGGTCTGCACCCGTGACCGGGTCGACGATCTGGAGCGCTGCCTCGCGGCCTTGCTCGACATGCCGGACGATGACCAGGAGATACTGGTCATCGACAACGCTCCGACCAGCGACGCGACCCGTCAGCTTGTCGAGCGGGTCGGCCGCGTCACTTATGTCCGCGAGGACCGCCCCGGACTGGATGTGGCGAGGAATCGCGCCTTGCGGGAGGCGAAGCACGAAATCGTCGCGTTCACCGATGATGATGCGGCCCCTGATCCGCTTTGGCTGCGCAACCTTCTCAGGAACTTCTCGGATCCGCTCGTGCTGGCGTCGACGGGGCTCACCATGGCCCTGGAACTCGAGACCGATGCCCAGATCACCTTTCAACGGTTCGGCGGGTTCGTTCGCGGCTTCAAGCGCGTCACCCACGATGCGGGGAGCCTGGACCCTTTTCTCGCCTGGCATGTGGGCGCCGGAGTCAACATGGCGCTCCGCAGGTCGGTCGTCGAGCTGGTCGGCCCCTTCGACGAAGCACTCGATGCGGGAACGCCGACTATGGCGGGCGGAGATTCCGACCTTTTCCGGAGGATCCTCGCTGCCGGCTATCGCATTGCCTACGACCCGGAGGCGCTGAACTGGCACCGGCACAGGCGCACGATGACCGAGCTCGAGCGGCAGGTTTACGGTTACGAAGCTGCGGCCTTCGCCATTCTCACCAAGGCAATGCTCTTCGAAGGGAACTGGGCGGCGGGAGTGCATGTCGCGAAATGGACGCGCCGCCAGATTCGCGCCCTCGCGCGCTCGCTGCTGAGGCGGCCGGGCGCCACGGCTGCGCGCATGCAGCTTGCCCAGCTTCGTGGCGGGATAGCCGGCCCCCTATTGTACATGCGCGCCCGGCGGAGAGCGGCCCATGGCCAGTGACGCGACTGCCGGGATCAGCATCATCATCCCGAGCCATAATCGCTGCGCGCTGCTGCAGCGTGTGCTCGATGCGCTCGGCAGGCAGGACTTCGCGCAGCAGTCGTTCGAAGTCGTCGTAGTCGCCGACGGGTGCGTCGACGACACGTTGGAGATGCTGGCCTCCTATCGTCCCGACTTTCTCCTGAGGGTGCTTGAGGCAGATGGCGTCGGCCCCGCCGAGGGTCGTAACATCGGCGCCGCGGCGGCACAGGGGCAATTGCTGATATTCCTCGACGACGACGTCCTGCCGGAGCCTGAGTTTGTGGCCGCTCATGTAGAGGCCCATCAGGGCGAGTCCGAGAACGTCGTCATTGGGCCCTACCCTCCCTATCCCTACGCCTCGAAAAGCCTGTTCCGACTGCGCGTTCGCCATTGGTGGACCAAGCATTTCGAGGAGATCGCAAGACCTGGACACCGGTTCAGCTATCGCGACCTGCTGACCGGCAATCTCTCAATATCCGCCGAGCTGTGGCGCAGCATCGGGGGCCTGGACGCGCAATTCCGCTACGCGCGGGAGGATTATGAGCTCGGCGTGCGTCTGATGCGCAGAGGCGTGCGCTTCGCCTTTGCGCCCGGCGCTCTTGGTTATCATCACGAGCATTTGACCATGTCGCTTGAAGGGTCGTTTCGGCGAGCCTTCGAGGAGGGCCGGTCGGACATACGAATGGGGCGGAAACATCCACATATTAAGATCAGATTGAAAGCGTGGCAGTTCCGCATGCGCTCGCGCCGTCTGCAGCGGCTGGCCGACCGCGGCCTGTTTATGGCTAAGCACCGTGGCGACGGGCCGGCCACGCTCATCGCCCGGCTCCTCGGCCCGCTTGAGCGGCGCGGCCTGAGGTCTGCTTATCTGATGCTTTACTCCGCGCTCAACCGTTACTGGTATCTTCGAGGCGTTGCGGAGGAGCTGGGTTCGTTCGCCGCCTGGCGCGAGTTCACCAAGGGCCTCGCCGCACCGGGGGTGAAGAGCGAGATCACGATCGATCTGCGGGAGGGAGTCGACGCCGCCGCGGAGGTGCTGGACACCCTTCGCCCGAGATGCGCCCGCTTTCGTTACGGCCATCGCCCGATCGGCATCATGCTCGACGAGCCCGGTTCGGAGCGATGCCGCGGGGATCATATTCGTCGTCTGCTGGCAGAAGGCTGGGGATCGCGGCTGTTGGCCGCCATGGCCGCCGACGGTGCGATCCTGCCGTCGGGGCAGGTCCGCCAGGCAAGGCTGGTCAAGGCGATCGAGGCTGCCGGCGCCTATTACGGCCCGCCGCGCCCTGCCGATATGTGGATGGAACAATATGCCCAATGGAGACGGCTAGACCGCCGAATGATGAGGGCCGCCGACCGCGCCAGCGCCCGAGAGCCGCGTCAAGGCGCTCTTGCAGATCACGCCTATCCCGACTGAGCCTTTCTTCCGCTCCCTAGCGCTTGGGGTTGGCTCGGTCGGCGATCAGGGGCGGTTTACCCCGCCGCCACAGCACGAAGGCACGCCAGATTCCCGCGTCACGTGAGGCTGGGCGGAGTACCGGTCGGTCGCTCGCTTCGCCGTCTTCCCTGAACAACCACATCAGCCCGAAATGGGCGCCGGCAATGGCGGCGACGGTGAGCAGCAACATGCCCATGAATAGATAGACCACCGTCGCCTCCCTGCTGCCTTACTGCTCCCGGAGCGACCTCCACATGCCCGCGAAGAGCGGTTCAAACGCATATTGGAGCGCCGTCCGCTTCCTCAGCGGGATGAGAACCTGAGCGGGCATACCGGCTCTCAAGGCCAGCTTACCGTCGCCTTCGCCCCGCAGGCCTTTCAGCTCCTCCAGCGGGACCTCCACGTCGACCGTGAAATAGCTCTCGCCGGTGCGCTCGTCGACGAGCGCGTCCGCGGAGATACGGGTTATCCGTCCTTCGAGATTGGGCAGGTTCCGCTCGTGAAGGCCGGGAAAGCGCACGAGGCCAGTTTGCCCGGGTGCGAGGTCGTCCGCATCCTTCGGCGCCACTCGGGCCTCGACCAGCATCGGCGCGTTCCTCGGCACGACATCCAACAGCTTCTGGCCAGGCGCAACCACGCCGCCCACGGTAAAGACGCTAAGTCCGACAACGGCACCGCCGACCGGGGCCTTGATCGCTGTGCGTCTCAACTGGTCGCGCGCGGAGGTCAGCCTCGGCTGCACGTCGCGCAGCGTCGTTTCGACCTCACGCAACTCGGCAGCGACGCGCTCCTGATGCTCGCGCTCGAGCTCGAGTATGCGGACACGGGCTTCGCCCACCGCCTCGCCCGATCCGGCGATCGAGGCGCGATACTGCCCGCGCTGTCCGCGCAATTCCGCTCGGGCCCGCTCGAGGGCGCGAATGCGGTTGCGGGATACGAAACCCTTGGCGGCCAGTTCCTTGAGACCACGAAGCTCCTCGGTGAGGAGGCGTTCCTGTTCCGCGGCGGATTCCAACTGGCTTCGATAACCGTCCGCCTCGTGCGCTATCTGCGCCGTGCGCTGCCCGAACGCCGCCCGCTGCGCCTCCAGAAGGGACGAGCGCGTCTGCAATTGCATTTGCTGCAGCCTCAACGCTTCTTGCGCGATCGAAGCATCCTCGCCGCTCAATCCGGCAAGCCCCGCGGGCATCGGAATGACATTTCGGCCCGCCTGCTCGGCCTGGAGCCTGGCCTTTTGTGCCAAGAGGCCGATGAACTGCGACGTAAGGGACCGTTCCTGCGCGAGCAGCTCGGAGGCGGCGAGCTGCATCAGAACCTGACCGCGACGGACCTGCTGCCCCTCGGTGACGTAGAGTGCCCCGACGATGCCGCCATCGCGATGCTGAACCGTTTGACGCTGTCCCGACACGACCAGCTTGCCATCCGCATAAGCGGCGGCGTCCATGGGCGCGATCGCCGCCCATCCGAGGAAGCCGATAAAGAAGATCGCGGCGATGATCAGGCCGAAGCGAATTTCGCGGGACGGGTCACCCGTCGCGCCATAGTCTGGGCCGACAACAGGGAACCCGCCCACATTCGCAACGGCCCGCTTGCCCGAAAGCACGAGATCCTGCCTCACCTGATGTCTCCTTCGGTGCCCGCCTGAACGTGCGTCACCGGCCGTTTCGGTTCCGGCGGCGCGATTCGACCCATCACGTCGTCGCGAGGGCCGTACATCTCGACCCGCCCGTCCTGCATCACGACGAGCTTGTCGACGATCGGCAATATGCTGAGCTTGTGCGTAACGATGAGGATCGTGACGCCGTTGGCCTTGAGCTCTCCCAGCGTGGTGATGAGTTGCAGGTCGCCGTCCGCATCCAAGTGGGAATTCGGCTCGTCCAGCACGAGGAAGTCGGGCGAACCGAAGACCGCCCTCGCAAAGGCGATCCGTTGCGCCTGGCCCGTCGACAAGCCGCGACCGCCCCAATCGAGCTCATAGTCATAGCCGCCGGACAAGCGCAGAATGACGTCGTGCGCCCCGGTAAGCTTGGCCGCTTCAATGGCGGCGGCATCGACCGACCGACCTCCAGAGGCGGTATTGGACCTGAACCTCGCGATATTGTCCTTGATCGTGCCCGCGAACAGCGTCGGCTCCTGCGGCATATAGCCGACATGCTGGGCCAGGATCTCCGGATCCCAGTCCGTCTGTTCAGCGCCGCCAAACCTCACCGTCCCGCGGTCCGGAGTGAGGGCGCCGGCGATGACCCGCGCCAGGGTCGACTTGCCTGCCCCGCTGGGCCCGACAATGCCGACGACTTCCCCCGGTTCGACCGCGAAGCGGACGCCGCTCAGGATCGGCCGTTCCTCGGATTTGCCGAACACGCTGACATTCTCGACTTCGATCCGGCCCTGGGGAGGGGGGAGCGTCGTCTGTTCCGATTTTGAATCGTGAAGGAGGAGGAGCTTCGACAATGAGCGATGCGCGTCTCTCATCTGGACGATGTTCCTCCAGGCGCCCAGCATCTGATCGATCGGGGCCAAGGCTCTGCCAACCAGGAACATCGCCGCGAAGATCGCGCCCGGAGAGATCTGGTCATTGATCGCGAGCAGCGCTCCCAGGCCCAGCGCACCGGATTGGAGCGCCAGCCGGACGAACTTCGAGGCCGCCACATGCGTGCTCGACTTGAAGCTCGCCTCGGTTTGCAGACGCATCATCGTCTCGCGCTCGCGCAGGTGCCGGTTCACGATCGCCTCGCGCATGCCGAGTGCGCGAATGGTGTCCGCCGATGCGGCGCTCGCGTCCTGGCTGGCATAAGCGCGCGCGGCGGCATCATTCGCGTCCTTGAGCGGCAGATGCGTCGCCTGCTCATTGCGCCATGCGATGAAGATCAGGCCTGCCGCTCCCCCGAACGCCAGCAGCCCGAGCAGCGGATGGATGAGGAAACAGATCAGGATGTAGATCGGCGTCCAGGGGGCATCGAGGAGCGCCAGAATGCTGGTGCCGCTCACCGTCTGGCGCAGGGTGTCGAATTCACGCATCGCCTGGCGCAGCCCGATATCCGATCGATCCGACGATCCCAGCGCCATGGACAGGATGGGACGCGCCAGCACCTGATCCAGCCGTGCACTGGCTCGAACGAGCAGCCTCGACCGGGAATAATCGAGCAAGGACAGGGTCATCAGGGCGAACATCAGGACGATCGTCAACAAGACGAGCGTCAAGGTGCCTTGAGTCGGAACAACCCGATCATAGACCTGAAGCATGTACAGCACAGGAAATATGAAAAGAATATTCAGCAACGCGCTGAACGCAGCCGCATATTTGTAGTGGCTCTTGGTTGCAGCAATGGCCTGCTTCAAGGCGCCTTCATTCAATTTGTTCATAGACCTGACATTCTAATAAGCCGGATTCACCAGCGAAACGGCGGGAGCTCAAGCCAGAAGGGCTCCGCGCCAGCAAGGGCGTGCGATTGCGACTCGGCGAGTCAAAAGATGAATTTGTTTCGCTGCCCGTACTACTTTTGCCCGCTCTCCAACTAAATCTCAGGCTGACGTGAGTCTTACCGTAAAACACGCAGTGGTGCGGTGAGTCGACGACTTTTCTCGACCTGCCGAGCCAGGAAGGCTGTGCCGTATAGATGAGGGGCTGACAAACTGTTTTGCGTCATCGCGCAGATTCCTTTTAGCCGTAACGAATCTTACGAGAAAGGCGGCCAGGTACTCGCCTTTTGCGACGGCAACTTCTTCGCTCGTAGGCAGATGATGCAAGCTGGACTAAGCTCTGGTAAGATTTGCTCTGCGACGGCCACGATGGCTGGGCACTTGGGAGGATCATGTGGTTCGCGCCGCTTTGCTTTCCCTATTGGTGGCCGGTGTGACCAGTTCGGCCTGGGCCGCGAATTGGGTGAACGCGTGCGTGCCTGACGGTGCTGCCGACGGTTGGCATATCGATTCGGCCAGTCTGAAAGTCGAACGCGGGCAGCCGGTAGCTTGGCTGAGGCAGAGGTTCCCACAAGGCGGCGGCGCCGCGCACGAGGAAAGAGTTCGGGTGCGCTTCGACTGTATTGCCTGGAAGATGTCGGCACTGGAATGGAGCCGGCATAATGGCGAAGGCTCTCTTCTGGGTTCGGGCCGCTTGCCGGACACGCCGAACAACTATCGCGAGCTGCAATCTGAGTCGGTCTTCGATACGACAGCGACGAAATTGTGCAGCCAAATACCGGTCACCGCCGGTCTCTCTATCCCTTCCAAGGTCGGCACCAGGAGCTCCGGCGCTGCCGTTCGGCGCAAGGGCCTCGTCACGATCGACCGGGCCATTCAACAGCTTGGAGGTCGCATAACGAGCGGCAGGCGCACGGCGGCGTTGCAGCGGGCGCTTTTTCGGAGAGGCGTCACCCGCGTACTCAACAGCGCCCATGTGCTCGACCGTGCTCGGGACATCGTCGGCCTGACCCGGCAGCAGATCTTTGCGGCGGCACGCCTGGCGCAGGTCGAAGTGCAGTCGCTCATTTGGGAGTCGGGCCGAGGCCGCTATCAGGGCACGGGACCGCACTGGCATCTGGAATTCGGCCACGGGCCACGGACTCATGTCCGCGAGGCCGGGAAGCAATTGCGATGGCGAACATGTGAGGGGATGCGGCAGGCATCCTGACGCGAGCCAAGGTAAGCCGCCGTCACGGAACTTGCTGGCCCCTCGTCCCGTTCGTGCAACGACATGCACCAGGGATAAAGCATCATGCCCGAGCATAAGCAGGGGGAAATAGTGGTGGTGACGGGTGGCTCGGCCGGGGTTGGGCGGGCGACCGTGCGCGAGTTCGCCAAGGCCGGCGCTGACGTCGTAGTCCTGGCGCGAGGGAAAGAGCGGATCGATGCTGCCTGCGCCGAAGTGGAGGCGATGGGCGGGCGGGCACTCGGCATCTCGGTCGACGTGACCGACTGCGACGCCGTGGAGGCGGCGGCGGAACGGATCGAGCGCGAGCTGGGGCCGATCGATATCTGGATCAACAACGCTTTCGCCGGCATCTTCTCGCCCTTCATGGAGATGACGCCGGAGGAATATCGGCGCGTCACCGAAGTCACCTATATGGGCCAGGTCCACGGCACGCGGGCCGCGCTGAAACGGATGCTGCCGCGCGACAGCGGCATGATCGTGCTGGTCGGCTCCGCCCTCGCCTATCGCGGGATTCCGCTCCAGTCGGCCTATTGCGGCGCCAAACACGCCGTTCAGGGCTTCCTCGATTCCGTCCGTCCGGAGCTCGACTACCGCGGCAGCCAGGTCAGGATGTGCATGGTCCAGCTGCCGGCGCTCAACACGCCGCAATTCGAGTGGGCGCGGACCCATATGGGCAAGAAGCCGAGGCCGGTCGGCAAGATCTATCAGCCCGAGGTCGCCGCGCGCGCCATCCATTTCGCGGCCCACGCCAACCGCAAGGAAGTCTGGGTCGGATCGACCACGCTCGAGGCGATCCTCGGCGATGAAGCCGCCTCTGCCCTGCTCGACGAGTATCTGGCCGAAACCGGCGTGGACGGGCAATCCGCCCCTGCGCCGGTGTCGCCCGGCCGGAAAGACAATCTCTTCGAGCCGGTGCCCGGCGACTTCGCCGCCCATGGCCGGTTCGACGACGTCGCCCATGCGACCAGCACGCAGATGTGGCTCAACCGCAATCGCGGCGCGGTCGCGGGGGCGGTCGCGGCGGTCGCGGCGGGCGCCGGGCTGGGCTTCATGCTGGCCCGGCGGGACGAGGGCTAGCCTTGCTCAGCCGCTCCTCGGCAGGGCCCTTTGCTTCCGAAAGATTATAGGCGCTGTTCACCAGCGCGAGGTGCGACAACGCTTGGGGGAAGTTGCCGAGCATGAAACCCTTGGCGGCATTATATTGCTCGGAGAGCAGCCCCAGATCGTTCGCAAGGCCCAGCAATCTCTCGAACAGCGCATGGGCGTCATCGCGCCGGCCCTGCAGGTGATAATTGTCGACCAGCCAGAAGCTGCAGGCCAGGAAGCTTCCCTCGCCGGGCGGCAAACCATCCGGTGAGCGACTGGTATCGTAGCGCTGGACGAGCCCGTCCTTCATCAGCTCCGTTTCGATCGCGCGCGTAGTCCCGATCGCGCGTGGATCGTTGGCATCGATGAAGCCGACGATCGGCAGCAGCAGCGTGCTCGCGTCCAGTTCGCGCGATTCATAGGAGCGGACGAAGCTGTTCCTCTCCCTATCGAAGCCCCTGGCGAGCACCTGGTCGCGTATTTCGTCGCGCACGCGGGCCCAGCGTTCCAGCACGCCGTGCTCGCAATGCCCCTCGAAGCTCCGCACGCCCCGGTCGAACGCCGCCCAGGCGAGCACCTTCGAATGAATGAAATTCTGTGGGTTGGAGCGGACTTCCCAGATTCCGGCGTCCGGACCTTGCCAGCATTTCTCAAGCGCCTCCAGAAGCTTGCGCTGGAGATCCCATTCATATCCATCGGCTTCAAGACCGCGGCCGCGGGCTAGATGAAGAGAGTCGATCACCTCCCCGAAGACGTCGAGCTGGAGTTGGTCGTGCGCCGCGTTGCCGAACCGCACCGGCTGCGACCCGTTGAAGCCCTTGAGCCAGGGGGCCGGCCGTTCGAGAATGCCTTGATCGCCGTCGAGGGCGTAGAGCGGCTTGGCGTCGCCGGGTTCGCCCGCTCCTGCGCGAATCAGCCAGTCGCGCCACGCCGCGGCTTCCTCCCGGTAACCGCCGTGGACGAAGGCGAGCAGCATGAAGGCGGCGTCGCGCAGCCAGCAATAGCGATAATCCCAGTTGCGTTCCCCGCCCATGGACTCGGGGAGCGAGGCCGTTGCGGCGGCGACCGTTCCTCCCGTGGGACGATAGGTGAGGGCCTTGAGCGTGACGAGCGAGCGCACGACCGCGTCGCGATAGGGGCCCTTATAGGTGCACCGTCCGGCCCAATCCTGCCAGAAGGCCTCCGTCTCCTTCACGGCCGCGGCGACATCGACCGGCTCCGGCACGTCGGTGTGCGACGGGAAATAGGTGAGCACGAAATTGACGCGATCGCCCTCCTCGACCGTGCATTCGCCGACGATGGCGGTTTCCTCGACACTGAGCTCCCGGTCGCTCCTGAGGACGATGCCGTGCGGCCCGGCGATCGCTGAGATCTCGCCATCCTCGACCCGCCGGATGAGCGGGCGGAGCTTGCCATATTCGAAGCGCAGGTCGAGCACCGAGCGGATCGTCACCCGCCCCTCCCGGCCGACGAGCACGCGAACGATATCGGAATTGCGGCCTCTCAAGGGCATCAGGTCGATCAGGAGGACCTTGCCTTCATCCGTCTCGAACAAGGTCTCAAGGATCAGCGTGTTGCCGCGATAGCGCCGGCGGGTCCCGCGGATCTCGCCGCAGGGCGCAATGCGCCAGAAGCCGTTGCCCTCGTCGCCGAGCAAGGCGGCGAGGCAAGCTTCGGAGTCGAAGCGCGGCCAGCACAGCCAGTCGATCGAGCCGGTGCGGCTGACCAGCGCCGCCGTCTCGCTGTCGCCGATGAGGCCGTAATCCTCGATGCGCCGGCGACCATGGCCGCCGGTCCAGAATGTCGGCTTGTCCTCCGCCATCCTGCGCGAACGTCGGCCTGCATGGCGCGGTTCCGCTCAGTCGAAGCGCATCCAGGGATGGCGCCCTACCCGGTCGCGGACCGTGACGACGCGAGGCCGGTCGCCCAGCGTGATGGCAAGGCCGCCGGTGCGCTCCAGCAATGTGCGGTCGGCTTTGAGCCAGCGGGGGAGGCAGGTGCGCGGCAAGCTGCGATCGCTGACGACGATATCGGCCGCGGCGCAGGCGCGTTCCAGCGGCTCATAGTCGACATAGCGGCGGCTGCGGGTCGCCAGCAGCCGCCAGGTGCGACCGTCGCGCGTGAAATGGGCGGCGCACAGGTCGGCGCTGCAGGCGGCGGTCGGCAAATCCTCGATGGCGGCAAGTTCGCCCTCGTAGCCCGACGTCTCTGAAAGCATGTCGCGAACATAATCCCCGGCGCGGGTGCGGAGCAGGGCGAAGCCGCCGCGATCGGTGCGGAGGGCGAGATGTTGGCCGTCGCCGGTGACGACCAGGTCGGGCGCGGGGGTTCCGAGGGCCCAGAATGCTCCGGCCGCCACGGGAAGGAGGCCCCAGCGGCGCCATTTCGTCTTCCAGAGGCAGATCCAGAGCCCGCCCCCGACCATCAGCGCGAAGGCGGGCATCGGCATGGTCGGGAGCAGCGCCACCGCCCCCGGCGTCTCGGCAACGGCGTGCGCGAGGCCGAGCAGCAGGGAAAGGGTCTGGCCGGTCAGCCACCAGAAGGGCGCGCCGAGGGCGACAAGGTCGAACAGCAGCGCCAACGCCTCGAGCGGCATGATGATGAAAGTGGTGAGCGGAATGGCGACGACATTGGCGAGCGCGCCGTAGAAGCCCGCCTTGTGGAAATGATAGAGCGCGATGGGCGCCAGTGCGATCTCGACGGCGAGGCCGGTGAGGATGAGGGCGAGGAGGAAGCGGCCGACCTTCTGCGCCAGGCCTTCGTCCCGGCGGGTGAGCAGCGCCTTGATCCTGGGATGCTCGTGCAGGGCGACGATGGCGGTGATGGCCGCGAAGCTCAGCTGGAAACTCGCGCCGGCGAGGGACTCGGGCCAGAAGAGAAGCACGATGAGGGCGCCGACCGCGACCAGACGCAGAGTGATGGCCTCGCGCCCGAGCGCCACGCCGATCAGCACGAGGATCGCGGCGACGCAGGCGCGGACGGTGGGCACCTCGGCGCCGGTGACTATGGTATAGGCGATGCCCGCCAGCGCTCCCGCGCCCGCCGCCACGACGGTGAGGCGGAAGCGGAGGGCGAGCATGGGGCTCAGCGCCAGCAGCTTCAGCGTCAGCAGCATCACCGCGCCGACCACCGCCGTCAGGTGAAGCCCGCTCACCGACAGGAGGTGGGCCAGGCCGGAGCGGCGCATCGCCTCGGCATCCACCTCAGAGATGGCGCCCTGGTCGCCGGTGGCGAGCGCCGTGGCGATGCCGCCCTCGCCGCCCGACAGCCGCGACTGGACATGGTCCGCCAGCGACTGGCGCCACCCGGCGATCATCGCGCGCCAGCCCGGTTCTCCTGCGGGAGCGATCACCTCGACCTCGCTGGCGCGGCCGGTGCCGCCGATGCGGCTGAACCAGGCGTAGCGCGCGAAGTCATAGGCGCCCGGCACGGCCATCGGCGGCGGCGGCATCATCCAGGCGCGGATGCGGACGGTGGCGCCCGGCTGGAGAGCCGGAACCGCATCCTCCGCGTCGACATTGACACGCAGCCGGGGCGGCAGGCCGGTGTCGGCGGACCGGACGACCAGCCGCACCGAGTCTCGAGCCGGCAGGCGCTGGAAGCGCTCGATCGTTCCGGTGAATTCCGCCATTCGGGGATGATCGAGCACCGGCGCCGCGATCCGTTCCGCCTTCCACCAGATATGGCCGCATCCGAGCGCGGCGGCGAAGGCGAAAATGGCGAGCGCCTTGCCCCAGCGGGTGCCGGCGCGGCCAAGGGCTCCGAACAGGAGCGCTCCGGCCGCGAGCAGGAACGCCGTCCAGGCATAGGCGTCGGAGAGCGCGAACCAGGCCGCGACGCCCAGACCGAAGCCGACCGGCAGCCACAGCGGCAGCTGGTCGCGTTCGGCGTCGAAACGGGCTTCGAGCCGGCCGGAAAGACGCGAGAAGAGCACCGTCATCCCGAACTTGATCCGGGATCCAGGAACACCGGCCTCAGCGCCTATTTCCTCGGCGTTCATGGTCTTGGGTCCCGGCATTCGCCGGGATGACGCAGGGGCACGGATTGCCGCGTTTGTCGCGGCCCATCCGCTATGCTACGGGCGCCCCTGTCATCCGCCGGCATAGCCGGCATCCTTGGAGAATTGGCGCTTGAGCGCAACCACCGAATCCCGCCCGGTCATAACCCGTTTCGCGCCTTCGCCGACCGGCTTCCTGCATATCGGCGGCGCCCGCACCGCCCTGTTCAACTGGCTATTCGCCCGCCATCACGGCGGGAAGTTCCTGTTGAGGATCGAGGATACCGACCAGGCCCGCTCCACCCAGGCGGCGATCGACGCCATCCTCGACGGCATGAAGTGGCTCGGCCTCGATTGGCACGGGCATGAATATTACCAGTCCCAATTCGCCGCCCGGCACGCCGAAGTGGCGCAGGAGCTGCTGGCGCGCGGGCAGGCCTATCGCTGCTACATGACCCAGGAAGAGCTTGCCGACCAGCGGGCCAAAGCTCAGGCCGAGCGGCGGCCGTTCAAGGTGAACAGCGTCTGGCGCGATTGTTCGGCCGATGCGCCGACGCCGGATGCGCCCTTCGTCATTCGCCTGAAGGCGCCGCGGGAGGGCGAGACGGTGATCGAGGACCGGGTGCAGGGCCGGGTCGCCGTGCAGAACAGCGAGATCGACGATTTCATCCTGCTCCGCTCGGATGGAACGCCGACCTACATGCTCGCGGTCGTCGTCGACGATCACGACATGGGCGTCACCCACGTCATCCGCGGCGACGACCATTTGAACAACGCCTTCCGGCAGCTCGGCATCATCCGCGCCATGGGCTGGCCGGAGCCGATCTATGCCCATGTGCCGCTGATCCACGGCCAGGACGGCGCCAAGATGTCGAAGCGGCACGGCGCCACCGGCGTCGAGAGCTACCGCGACGAGCTCGGCATGCTCCCGGAGGCGCTGTCCAACTATCTGCTGCGCCTCGGCTGGGGGCATGGCGACGAGGAGATCATCTCCCGCGAAGACGCGATCAAATGGTTCGATCTCGACCATGTCGGCCGCTCCCCATCCCGCTTCGATTTGAAGAAGCTGGAGAATTTGAACGGCCACTATATCCGCGAAGCGGCGAATGGCCGCCTGGCGGGGCTGGCAGCGCCGAGACTGGCGGAAGCGCTCGGGCGGGAGGTCAGCGATGACGAGCTGGCCCTCCTCGCCGAAGCGATGGAAGGGCTGAAGCCCCGCGCCAAGAATCTCAACGAATTGGCCGACGGCGCTGCCTTTCTTTTCAAAACCGTTCCTCTGGACGTGGACGAACGCGCCGCGGCGTTGCTAGAGGGACAGGCACCGGACCTGCTCGCCCTCGTCCATGCGGCCCTCGCCGCGCTTCCGGATTGGACGGCCGAGGCGACGGAGCGGGCCGTGAGGGGAGTATCCGAGGCGGCCGGCGTGAAGCTTGGTCAGGTGGCGCAGCCGCTTCGCGCGGCGCTCACCGGGCGGGCGACCTCGCCGGGAATTTTCGACGTGCTGGTGCTGCTGGGCCGAGACGAAAGCCTGGCGCGCATAGCGGACAAGATGACGAACAAGGAGCAATAAGCATGGCGGACAGCAAGGCCAGCCTCACCGTCCACGACAAGAGCCACGACTATGACGTGCTGTCAGGGTCGGTAGGTCCCGACGTCATCGACATCCGCAAGCTCTACGGCCAGACCGGCGCCTTCACCTTCGATCCCGGCTTCACCTCGACGGCCAGCTGCGAATCCAAGCTGACCTACATCGACGGCGACAAAGGCGTCCTGCTCCATCGCGGCTATCCGATCGACCAGCTGGCAGAGCATTCGACCTTCATGGAGGTCGCCTATCTTCTCCTGCGCGGCGAGCTGCCGAAGCGGAAAGAGCTCGACCAGTTCACCTACACCATTTCGCGCCACACCATGCTGCACGAGCAGCTCATCCAGTTCTATCGCGGCTTTCGGCGCGACGCCCATCCGATGGCGATCATGTGCGGCGTGGTGGGGGCTCTGTCGGCTTTCTATCACGATTCCACCGACATCACCGATCCCGACCAGCGGATGATCGCGAGCCACCGGCTGATCGCCAAGATGCCGACCATCGCGGCGATGGCGTATAAATATTCGGTCGGCCAGCCCTTCATGTATCCCGACAACAGCCTCGGCTATTCGGGCAATTTCCTGCGCATGACCTTCGGCGTTCCGGCCGAGCCGTTCGAGGTCAACCCGGTCGTCGAGCAGGCGATGCGGACGATCTTCATCCTCCACGCCGATCACGAGCAGAATGCGTCGACCTCGACGGTGCGCCTCGCCGGATCCTCGGGGGCCAATCCCTTTGCCTGCATCGCCGCCGGCATCGCCTGCCTCTGGGGCCCTGCCCATGGCGGCGCCAATGAGGCTGCGCTCAACATGCTGCGCGAGATCGGCACGCCCGACCGGATCCCGGAATATATCGCCCGCGCCAAGGACAAGGACGATCCGTTCCGCCTGATGGGCTTCGGCCATCGCGTCTACAAGAATTACGATCCGCGCGCGAAGGTGATGCAGAAGACGGCGGAGGCGGTGCTGAAGGAAATGGGCGTCAACGACCCCATTTTCGACGTCGCCCGCGAGCTCGAGCAGATCGCCCTCAACGACGAATATTTCATCGAGAAGAAGCTCTACCCGAACGTCGATTTCTATTCGGGCGTGATCCTCTCGGCGATCGGCTTCCCGACCTCGATGTTCACCGCCCTCTTCGCCCTCGCCCGCACCGTCGGCTGGGTGGCGCAGTGGAACGAGATGATCTCCGATCCCGACCAGAAGATCGGCCGTCCCCGCCAGCTCTACACCGGCCCGACCCAGCGGGATTATGTGCCGGTGGACAGGCGGTAAGCGCGAAATCGGCCGGGCGTTGGAACGGACCCGGCCGGCTTCTTTATCTACATTGTTAGTAGACATTGGAACTGCGTCGCCTATTTCCTGAGGCGATGCGGCCGCGTAGCCCCTTGCCATCCCTGGTGCACGTCGCCGTCATAGGCGGCGGCTTCAGCGGCACGATGGCCGCGATTCACCTGCTGCGAAACAATCATTGCCGTGTGACGCTGATCGAGCGTCGCGACCGGGTTGCGGCCGGGGCCGCCTATTCGACGCAGGAGCCCGCCCATCTTCTGAATGTGCGGGCGGCGAACATGAGCGCCTTCGCCGATGCACCGTCGCATTTCGCCGATTGGCTGGAGCGTGCGACGGGCCAGCCGGCGGACAGCTATGCCGAGCGGCGTCTATATGGCCGCTACCTCGCCGAGCTGCTCGCGGCCCAGTCGCCCGACGAACGGCTGACGATCCTTCACGATGAGGCCGTCGCTCTCGAAAAGAACAGCGGCGGACTGACGGTCACCCTTTCCTCCGGAAGCGACCTTCACTGCGACTGCGTAATAGTGGCGAGCGGGAACGTCGCGACCAACCGCCCGTCCTTTCCGCTCCAGAGCCGCCGCCTGGTCGAAAATCCCTGGAGCGAAGATGGACAAGAGGCGCTCCGAGAGATCGCCGAGAAGCAGGGCGACGTCATGCTGCTCGGCACGGGCCTCACCATGGTCGACATGTGCCTGTCGCTCAGGACCAGGGGTTTTGCCGGCCGCATCATCGCCACGTCGCGCCGGGGCCTGGCCCCGCTCGCGCATCAGGCGTTCACGCCCGCGCCACTGGCGGCTGCGCCCGCGCCCCGGTTGAGCGATCTCCTTCGGCAGACCAGGAACCGGGCGGAAAGTCATGGCTGGCGCGCCGCCGTCGACGCCCTTCGACCGCACAGTGCTGCCTTGTGGCAAGGCTTTTCGATTGAGGAGCAGCGCCGTTTCCTGCGCCACCTGAGGCCCTATTGGGACGTGCACCGTCACAGGATCGCGCCGGCCGTGGCGGGGATGCTGGACGATCTTAGCCTCAAAGGAAGCCTCGAAATCGTCGCCGGCCGCATCGCTCATATACATGACGACGGTTCGTCGCTCGATGTCAGCATCGCGCACCGGGGCGACGGGCGGTCCGTCGACAGACGCGTGGAGGCGCTCATCAACTGCACCGGCCTCGCTGCCGATATTGGCGCGACGACCGACCCGCTGCTCCGCCAGATGATCGACAGCGGCATGGCGCGGCCGGACAGGCTGCGGCTCGGCCTCGATGTCGATCCGTTTTCCCGTGTCACCGATGGCGACGGGACGCCCCATGACAATGTTTTCGCGATCGGGCCGATCACCCGGGGACGATTCTGGGAGATTGTCGCCGTGCCCGATATTCGAGAGCAGATCAGCCTTTTGACAGCCCGGATCGCGGATGCCGCGGCGCCCTGCCTCGAGGCGGAACCCTCTTAAATCTCTGGAGACAGCTCGCCGACCCAGGCCGAGCCATGTCCCTCCTCCACCGGGTAGTCCAGCTCGCGCCAGGCCTTCATGCCGCCATCCAGCGCCGTGGCGCGGCGGAAGCCGAGCTCTCGCAGGGTGGCCGCGGCCAAGGTGGAGACCTTGCCATATTCGCAGACCGTGACGATGCGCAGTGTCGGATCGGGAAGGTCGTGGTTGACGCGGAGCTCCAATTGGCCACGCGGCAGGTTCCGGGCGCCGGGGATATGGGCGGTGTCGTAGGAAGCGCGCTCCCGCACGTCGAGGATCACGAAATCGTTGCGGCGCTCGCCGAGGCGCGCGCGAAGCTCCGACAGAGACATGAAGGGCACCCTGGCCGACGCTTCGGCCAGCAACTGGTCGACCGTCTTGCCGCCGCCCATGTTGGTCCGCAGCGCTTCAGTCATATGCTGGGGGGCTGACAGGTTCAGCCGATCCATCATCTCGATGAAGGCCTGGCGTTCCCGCTTCTGAAGGCGCGGATTCTCGGCCATCTCGCGGCCGATCGTGCTCGACTGTCGCCCCGAATAGTCGTGGCCGGGATAGACATGAATCTCGGCATCGAGGGTGAGGAGACGGTTGAAGAGGCTGTCGTAGAGGGCGTCGGGATCGCCGGTGGGAAGGTCCGTGCGGCCGGTGCCGCCGACATGCAGCGTATCGCCCGTGAACACCCGGTCGCCGGCCAGCAGGCACAGGGAATCGCTGGTGTGCCCGGGCGTGTGGAGCGCCTGCAGGCGGATGTCGCCGACGATCAGCATGTCGCCGTCGTCGAGGCGGAGATCGGCGTAGGGCGCCATGCTCTCCCGATGCATCACGGCGGGGACGCCGAAATCCTCCTTCAGCTGCCGCGCCGCCGAGAAATGATCGGCATGGGTATGGGTGTCGACGACATAGCGAAGGGTGAGGCCTTCCCGCGCCAGCAGGCCGCGATAACGGTCGAGCTGGGCCAGCGACGGGTCGATCAGGATGGCCGTGCATTTGTCGGGGCAGCCCAGCAGGTAGGACTGGCAACCGCCATTTCCGATCTGGTGGAAGATCATGCCCTCACTGCCTCCTGGTGGAAGGGAGCGCTCGCCGCACGGGCGCTCCGCTTGCCTTATACCCGCTCGGGCTTCTCTATAAGCTCCACCTCCTGCGTTACGTCCGATGCGCCCGGCTGCGGCACAAGCCGCATATAGGACGTGAGCGCCTTCCAGCCGCCGGGGAAGAGCGCCTTCGCCTCCTCGTCCGAAACAGACGGCACGATGATCACATCCTCGCCCTGCGACCAGTTGACCGGAGTCGCGACCTTGTAGTCCGCCGTCAGTTGGCAGGAATCGAGCAGCCGCAGCACTTCGAAGAAGTTCCGGCCGCTGCTCATCGGGTAGACGAGCATCGCCTTGATGAGCTTGTCCGGCCCGATCAGGAAAACGGTGCGGACGGTCTGGTTGGTGGCCGCCGTCCGTCCTTCGGCACTGCCGGGCGTCTCGGCGGGGAGCATGTCGTAGCGCTTGGCGACCTCGAGGTCGTGATCGGCAATGATCGGATAGTTCACGGTTGCGCCCGTGACCTGGGTGATGTCGGCCAGCCAGCGATGGTGATCGTCGACGGGATCGACCGAAAGGCCGATGATCTTGCAATTGCGCCGCTCGAACTCCGGCTGCATCTTGGCGAGATAGCCAAGCTCGGTCGTGCAGATGGGCGTGAAGTCCTTCGGATGCGAGAAGAGCATCGCCCATGAATCGCCGATCCACTCATGGAAATTGATCCTTCCCTGCGTGCTGTCGGCGACGAAATCGGGAGCCGGATCACCTATGCGAAGCGCCATGTCGACCTCCTTTGATGGAGTCGCCCGTATAGCAAATCCGCGATGTGTTAACCATTCGTGCCAGGCGAGCCGGCGCGGGAATCGGGCACTCCACACCCTCAGACGAAGGCCGGCTCGACACTGGGTCCGCGCTCGATCCAGGGCGGTACGGGCAGCCCTTTGGAGCGCAGGAACTCCGGGTTGAACAGCCGGGACTGGTAGCGCGTGCCATAGTCGCAAAGGACGGTGACGATGGTGTGCCCCGGGCCCATCTGCCGCGCCAGCCGGATGGCGCCGGCGACGTTCACGCCCGACGACGGGCCGAGGCAAAGCCCTTCATGCTCCAGCAGGTCGAAGACTGCGGGTATCGCCTCCTCGTCCGGGATCTGGAAGGGCACGTCGACCGACAGGCCCTCAAGGTTGCGGGTAATCCGCCCCTGCCCGATCCCCTCCGTGATGGAGTTGCCGCTGCTTTCGAGGACGCCGGTCGCGTAATAGCTGTACAGCGCCGCGCCCATCGGGTCGGCGAGGCCGATGACGATGTCCGGCCGCCGCTCGCGCAGAGCCTGCGCCACGCCCGCCAGGGTGCCGCCCGTCCCCACCGCGCAGATGAAGCCGTCGACGCGGCCGCCGGTCTGCTCCCAGATCTCCGGCCCCGTCGTCTCGACATGGGCCTGGCGGTTGGCGACATTGTCGAACTGGTTGGCCCAGACCGCGCCCTGCGGTTCGGTCTCCGCCATCCGTGCGGCCATGCGCTCCGACACTTTCACATAATTGTTCGGGTTGGCGTAGGGGACCGCGGGCACCTCGACCAGCTCGGCGCCCATTGCGCGGAGCGTATCCTTCTTTTCCTGGCTTTGCGTCTCGGGAATGACGATGACGGTGCGCATGCCGAGCGCGTTCGCCACCATGGCGAGGCCGATGCCGGTGTTCCCCGCCGTCCCTTCGACGATCACGCCGCCGGGCTTGAGCGCCCCGCGCGCCAGGGCGTCCTGGATGATGAAAAGAGCCGCGCGATCCTTCACCGACTGGCCCGGGTTCAGGAACTCCGCCTTGCCGAGAATGTCGCAGCCGGTCGCCTCGGACGCACGCTTCAGGCGGATAAGGGGCGTGTTCCCGATCGCCTCCAGCACGCCGTCACGAATGTCCATCGCCCACGCCTCCTTCTAAAGGCGCTCGTCCATATCATAGCGGCGGGGCCGGCGGCTATTGCATGGTCGGCAGGATCGGCTCGCTTGTCCCGATGGCGCCGGCGAGCAGCGCGAGATCGGCCGATCGGGACGGACGGGTGAAGCGGGCGCGATAGGCGGCGGGGCTGACGCCCATGCGCCGGGCGAAAGCGCGGCGCATGCGCTCGTAGGTCATGAAGCCCGCCTTCAAGGCGATCTGATCGATATGATAGACGGTGTGCTCCAGCAGGCGCTTGGCGACCTGCATACGCACCTCCTCGACCCATTCGGCCGGCGACGTGCCCGTCGCTTCCTCGAACGAGCGGTAGAAGTTGCGCAGGCTCATATGAGCGCGCTCGGACAGTATCGCGGTGCGAAGGTCCGCGGCGGGATTTTCGGCGATCCAGTGGAGCAGCGGCGCCATCGGGCCTTCGACCGACTGGCTCTTCAGCGGCGTGCTGAACTGCGACTGGCCGCCGGGCCGCTTCAGGAAGATCACCATCATCCGGGCAACGAGCAGGGCGAGATCGCGGCCGTGATCCTCCTCGATCATCGCCAACGCCATATCCATGCCCGACGTGACGCCAGCCGAGGTCCACAAGCCGCGATCCTCGACGAAGATGGAGTCCCGATCGACATCGATCTCGGGAAAGCTGGCCTGGAGCAGGTCGCAATAGGCCCAGTGGGTGGCGGCGCGTCGCCCGTCGAGGAGCCCCGCAGCCGCGAGGACGAAGGCGCCTGTGCAGGTGGAACCCAGCCGCCTGACCTTGTCATGATTGCGCCGGAGCCAAGCGACGACCTCGGGGTCGCAATTTGCGTCATCGACGCCGCCGCCGGAGACGAGGAGGGTGTCGTAATCCCCCACGTCGAGCTCCCGCAGCGGCTTGGTTTCGAGCCCGAAGCCGATCGAGCTCTTGACGATACCGCCGAAGCGGGACAGGAGATCGATCGCGTAGAGCGGCTCGCTCGCCGCGCCGATCCGCTGAAGCTGGCAGGCCGCGCTGTGGAAGACGCGCACCGGTCCGACGGAATCGAGCAGATCGGTGTCGTCGAACAGGACGACACCGACCCGTTTCACTTCGCCATTCATCGCACCCTCCGATCCGGATGCCGCCCGCCCCCGTCCAGCATACCCCTGCCGGACGAGCGGCGGAACGGCCATTCACAAGACATGCCGACCTCCCTCAGGCGAGGAGGCAGGTGCGGCTGATCGACGCGGCCTCGACGCTTTCCGCCGGCGCGACGGCGGCCCCGACGAAGACGATGGCGAGCAGCAAGGCGAAGGTGCCCGAGGCAAGCTGCTGAAATCCGGTCCGATACAACATCTGGTCCTCCATTCCGGCCGGCTGGATGTCCGGCCCATGGAAGGAATCTAATGCTGAGCGGCTCCGGCAGAAATGACAGACAACCCTCGTTTCGTGCCAAAGTGGGGACCGGCCGCGATAGCCATCAGGCGGCCACTCGCTCCATTCCAGGCTTCAGCACGATCTTGGTATATTCGTCCTGATCGTCGTGCCAGTGGCGGTACATCGACGGCCCTTCCTCCAGGCTGGCGTGGTGGGAGATGAGGAAGGTCGTGTCGATCTTGTCCTCGCCGATCATCTCCAGCAGCTTTTGCGAATATTTCTGGACGTGGGTCTGGCCGGTTTTCAGCGTCAGGCCCTTTTCCATGAAGGCGCCGATCGGGAATTTGTCGGCCATGCCGCCGTAAACCCCGGGGACGGACACGCGCCCTCCCTTGCGACAGGCGAGGATCGCCTGGCGAAGCGCGGCGGGACGATCGGTGCCGAGGAAGGTGTGCGCCTTGGCCGTGTCGACGAGATTGTCGATGCCGAGACCGTGGCTTTCCATGCCGACGCAGTCGATGCAGGCGTCCGGACCGATGCCGCCGGTCATCTCGAACAGCGCTTCGCGGACGTCGACTTCGCGATAGTCGAGTATCTCGGCGCCGAGCCGCTTCGCCAGATCCAGGCGCGCGGCGTAATGATCGATGGCGATCACCTTGTGCGCGCCCATGATCAGCGCCGACTGGATCGCGAACAAGCCGACCGGGCCGCAGCCCCAGACGGCGACTGTATCGCCCTCCTCGATCTCGGCATTCTCCGCCGCCATCCAGCCGGTGGGAAGGATGTCGGAGAGGAAGAGGACCTTGTCGTCCTCGAGCCCGTCCGGGATGACGATCGGGCCGACATCCGAATAGGGGACGCGCAGATATTCGGCCTGGCCGCCGGCATAGCCGCCGGTGAGGTGCGCGTAGCCGAGCGCCGCGCCCATCGGATAGCCGTAGAGGGTCTCCGACATGTCGGACGTGGTCGCGGGATTGGCGTTGTCGCAGGCGGAATATTGCTGCTTCTTGCAGAAGAAGCAGTCGCCGCAGGAGACGGTGAAGGGGATGACGACGCGCTGGCCCTTCTTGAGCGGGCTCTTGGCGCCGACTTCGACCACCTCGCCCATATTCTCGTGGCCGAGAATGTCGCCCGCCCGCATCGTCGGGATATAGCCGTCGTAAAGATGAAGGTCGGAGCCGCAGATGGCGGTAGAGGTGATCCTGATGATGGCGTCGCGGGGATTGACGATCTCAGGGTCGGGGACGGTCTCGACACGGACGTCGTGCCGGCCCTGCCAGGTTAGCGCGCGCATGGATCTCTCTCCTAGATATACTGCTTGGCGGGCGACTCCGATCGGCGCCCGGAGGGGCTGGTGGAGCTGGTGATCTCGCCGGTTTCGAGGAACTGCTTCAGACGCCGCAAATCCCGCCGCGCCTGTTCGGCCGGTTCGCGCTGGAGCAGCTTGGCGACCAACCGGCCTGCCGTCCCGCCGGGCGGATCATAGACCATGGTGAGGCGCACCATGGTGCCGCGCCCCGGCGCCGCGTCGAGAAACTCGACGCGTCCGGAGTTTCGAATGTTTGACCCTTTCGTCGACTCCCAGGCGATGAGGCGGCTGGGCTCATCCTCGGTCACGACCGAATCCCATTCGACCGTTGAGCCGCCCGGCGCCTTCACCACCCAGTGCGACTGGCGCTGATCGATCACGTCGATCCGCTCGACATTCTCCATCACCTGGGCGAGGTTGGAGAAATCGCGCCAGAAGTCGTAGATCTCCTGGGCCGGCTTTGCGATCGTCACCGTTCTTCCGATCAGGGAATTGCGGCCGCGTCGGGTGGAGCGCGGGGCATCGCTGATCCAGGGCTCACCGCGGCCCGACCGCAATTTGCTGCCGATGAATAAGGCTGCGCCGGCCGCCGCGGCTACCGCTGTGGCGCCGACCAGTGCCCTCTGAAGCGCATCGCCCTCGCCGTTACCGCGCCTTTCCTTGATGTCCATCCGGGCCTCTCCTCCGCCGCGTGGATGGACTGGGTAACCTTTGCCCGATGCCGAGGTTCCTCCGCCTACCGCAGCGGCAGAGTGAAGGTGAAGCGCGCGCCCTGCCCCGGCGCGCTGTCGACGGAAATGTCGCCGCCCATCGAGCGCGCGAGGCGCCGCGCGATGTAGAGGCCGAGGCCGGTGCCGCCCGGCTCGGTGGGGTCGACCCGCTCGAACTTGTCGAAGATGCGCGCCTGATCATCGGGGGCGATGCCCTTGCCCTGATCGGCGATGACGACGGCGGCGAGATCGTCCTCGCGGTCGCAGCGTATCCAGACCATCCCGCCTTCGGGCGAATAGCGAAGGGCGTTGGTGAGGAGGTTCATGACGATCTGGAGCGCGCGCCGGAAATCGCCGGTGGCGGGCAGCGCCTCGTCGTCCGCCGGTCGGTCGATCGTCACGTTTGAATCGCCGGCGCGGACCGAGAGAAGTCCCGCGGCCCGGCGAGCGACATCGGCGAGGTCGATGGGTTCGGCTTCAGGCGCGAAATCCGGCCTTTCGATAGCCTGGAGATCCACGAGATCGTCGACCAGCGCCAGAAGATGGCGCCCGGCGGCGGCAATGTCTTCGGCATAGCCGGCATAGTCGCGGCGGAGCGGTCCATCGGGCTGCGCGCCGATCGTCTCGGCGGCGGCGATGATATGGTCGAGCGGGTCGCGCAGCGCCTTGTCGAGCCGTTCCCCGAAAGCGGGAGACTCCTTGACCGGCGGCGGAGCCGGGGCGGCGTCGTTGGCGGGCGCCGAGGGCAGCCATTTGGGAAGGCTTGCCGCGGCGCCGCGAAAGCCCGCGAAACGGCCGGCGCCGTCGATCAACGGCACACCGCTCAACCGGTATCGGGCCTGGCTGCCGGAGCGGAGCTCGGCAAACTGGTCGTCGAAGCGGCGCTTTTCGGCAAGCGCGGTAAGGATCGGAAGCGCGCCATCCTCGCCTTCCTGGAAACGGAACAGGCGGGTAAGCTGCTTGCCGATGAGATCGGCGGGCGTCTTGCCGATCGCCGCCGCGGCGGCCGCGGTAAGGCTCGTGAAGCGGAGCGCCTCGTCGGTCTCCCACATCCAGTCGGCCGTGGCGCGGAGGAAATCGGCCTCGCGCTCGCCTTCGCCGACGTCGGCGGGGGCACGGGCCGGGCGTTCGGTCCATCCGCCTATGGCGAGCGTCACGCCGTCTTCGATCGGCTCCGCCCGCACCCAAAGATCGAGGTCGCGGTCCCCATCAGCGGCGATGACGGCGCGGGAAATGACGATGCCAAGCCGGCGCGACAGGCGGGCGAGCGAGGCGACCTGCGGGATGGCGAGGGCGCCCCCTTCCCGTCCTCCAGCCCGCGCGTGCAGGCCGGCGAGCGCGGGATCGGCCGCCACCAGCCGCCCTTCGCGATCGACCCGTCCGACGACAAGCGGCATTTCCGGGCGATGCTGCGCGCTCATGCGGCCTCCGCGACGGAACGGGCACGGGTCGAGAGGCGCGCCACGGCGGCGCGATAGCCGGGATCGACCTGCCAGAGGCGAAGCACGTCGCGCGCGGCGGCCTCGTCGGTGGCTTCGAACAGGTCGAGCTGCCGGGCCGCGGCATTGCCTTCGGCGCCGGAGAACATGCGCCCCCGGCTGTTGAGGACGAGCAATATCCCTGCGGCCTGATCGCGCTCCACCTCGGCGGCCCGAAGCAGGAGGGCGGGCCCTCTGCCGCGCGGGTCCGACAACACCTCCCAGGCGGCGGGATAATCGAGACCGGCGCGCACGCCGATGGCGGCGATGAAGAGCGGCAGCAGACCGTCCTCCAGAATGAGCTGAAGCACCGCATCGTCGAGGCGACCGGCGCGGGCGAGGCGCCGTGCCAGGCGCACCGAGCAAGCCTCCAGGCTCGCCCCCTCGTCATAGGAAGCGATGAGCTCGCCCGCGACGGCCGCGATGGCGGCGTCGGCGCGCCCGGACGCGAGCCCGTGCTGCTGGACCATATATTGGCGCAGCGCGGCGGCGATCATCCAGACCAGGCGGTGCTGGATCTCGGCCGGCAGCTCCGTCTCGCCCATCACCGGTTCGTTGAACTGGTCGAAGCGGCGGCTCCTCGCGATCATCAGGGCCATGGCGTCCGAAGCGATGCCCGCATCGTGGTCGCGGACAAGGTCGAGCAGATATTCCTCCGACCCATCGTCGCTGCGCGCATTCTCCTTCCAGAAGCGATGCTCCTCGACGCGGCGGACGAGAACGGTGCCGAGCTCCGCATCGCGCAGCACCTGCGCTCGCTCCAGCACGGGCTGGGCGATGGCGACATGCGCGGAGGAGAAGGCGGCGTGTAGCCCGTCATGGTCGGCGAAATGCTCGGCGAGGCGAGCGCGGAGCGCGTCTTCGATGGTGCGGACGAGGCGGATCAGCAGCGCGGCGGCGGTGAGGCGCTGCCATTCGGTGAGGCGGGCTTCAGACGGCAGCAGGAGATCGGTTGCGGCCACGGAGAAGCGCTCGCGCGCCGCTGCCAGCAGCAGCCGCGCGGCATCGCCATCTCCGCCCTGCCCTTGGGACCGTCTCTCCGCCATCGCCTGCGCATAGCGCGGCCAAGGTTAAACTGTCGCTAATCTTGCCGATCGGCCTCGTGAACGTGCCGCTGCGCCCAGAAGAAGGAGCCGGCCGCATAGGCGGCCAGGGCGGCAAGGCCGATCGCCCAATATCCGGCCAGACCGAAGGGCAGCATCAACCAGGTCATGCCCTTGCGTTCGGCGAGCGCCGACTGGCCCGGCAGCTCGCGCCCCCGCGCCTCCCGGTCGAGCGCGACGAGGAAAGCGAGAGCGGTGGCCGCGAGGGCCAGACACCCCCATCCTCGTGTCTCACTGAGCGACAGGCTGAGCGTGCCGAGCGCCACGCCGGACAGCACCGGCAGGAGAAAACGCCACCAGACGCGGCCGGGCCTCGGCAGCAGGCGGAGCGCCGCGAGCCGATCGGCGATACCGTCGAGCGGCGTCGCCAGCAGCAGGAGCAGCGCGCCGGCCCAGATCCAGTCGCGCGCGAACAGATAGGCGCCGAGCCCCGTCATCGCGGCGCCGAGGAAGTAGATCGCGCCCGGCGTGATGGTCGCCGACATGAGGAGGCCGGTCGCAGCGCGCTCGATCGGCGCGAGGAGCCGCGAAGCCCAGCTTCCGCGCGCGGCGCCGACGCTTTCGATGATCCGGGCTTCCGCTTCCTCGAGATCCGCATTGCGCTCGGCGACCAGCAGATGCTCCTCGCCCGTCTCCTTGACGGCGATCTGCCGGGCGTGCGCCTGCACGGCCCGCCGGAGCAGGGTCGACTGCAGGTCCCAATCCTGGAGCATCGCCGCCGTCTGCCGGAATATGGTTCCATCCAGCAAGGCCAGGCCCGCCCATCGAGAATCGGCGTCGATCCGTTCGAAACGGTCGTCGCCGAGATGATCGGCCATGGTCAGCAGCGCCGGGGCCTCGGCTTTGAGGAGGCGGTCGATATGGCTTTCATCGACGACAAGCCCGTCGCTCATCAGCAGCAGCCGGGCGTCGGCCGGAATCGCTTCGGCCGCTTCGGAGGCGCTGCGGCCGACGACGACTCCGATGCCCTCGACGCGCATGCGGTCGATGGCGGCGGTGAGCTCCGGCGGCAGGCGCTCGACGACGAGCACGACCGGCTTCGCCCCCGCCAGCGCGGCGAGGCGCGCCTGGCGCTCGACGACGGTGCGGCCGGCCAGTTTCAAGGTCGCGCGGAGCCCGTCGCCGGGCTCGCTGCTTTCATGATAGGCGCAGATGAGAGCGGCCAGAGTCACAGGGCCGAAGTCCCTCCCCGAATGAAGAAAGGACAAGAATAAGCGGGCACCCGGCCGCTTGCAAAGCGCTTCCGCTCAGGGTGCGCTGAAATCGCCCAGGGCTTGCGTGAGCTTTCGAAGGACGACCGGATCGCCGGGCGCCCCGGCCAGGGCTTCGTCGGCCAGTTCGATGAGTCCCAGCGCGCCGAAGCTCGCGGCGACGCTCTTCAGGCGCGAGGCGGCAAGCTCCCAATTGGCGTCGCAGCGGGCGCGGCACATGAGGTCGACCTGCCGGGCGGCACTCTCGACGAAGGCGGCGCGAAGTTCGCCCATCAATTGGCCGTCGCTGCCGACCGCGGCGGCGAGCGAGGCGTCGAGGGCTCCGGGATCATAGACCATCCGCCCCATCTAAGCGGCCAGCCGTTAACGCCCGGTTGCATGGTTACCCTTCCGCATCGCCCCAAACATGATAAGGTCCTGCCATGACGACGGGGGCACAACGCGCCGAGGCGCGGCCGGAGCACGGCATCATCGACACCGACCCGGGCCAGTGGAATGGCCCGCAGCCGGAAAGCGAAACCACCGAGAGCATGGAATGGGCGGGCGAGCCCGTCGAGCCGGCGGGCGAGACACCTTCCCCCGGCCGGCTCTT
Source organism: Sphingosinicella humi (assembly GCF_003129465.1). Taxonomy (NCBI): domain Bacteria; kingdom Pseudomonadati; phylum Pseudomonadota; class Alphaproteobacteria; order Sphingomonadales; family Sphingomicrobiaceae; genus Allosphingosinicella; species Allosphingosinicella humi. The sequence goes on along the minus strand of NZ_QFFF01000001.1, from coordinate 2,282,072 downwards.
CCCCATCGGCCTTACCCTGCTCGCGCTGGCGTGGATCGGCGTTTCCGCCTGGTCGCTCGTCCAGTCGGGCGCCCCTTACCCGCTGACTGAGGTCGTGCAGTGGATCGCCGTCAGCAGCGCGCCGCTCGTCCTCCTCTGCGCCTTGTGGATCGCCTTCGGACGCACCTCGCGGCGCGAGACAGAGCGCTTTGCCAGTGCCGTCGTGCGCATGCGGAGCGAAAGCGAAGCCCTGGAGACCGTGCTGGAGATCGTCGCCAGGCGACTCGAAGAGAATCAGGCGCGGCTCGCCGGCGAGGCGGCAAAGCTGATGGAGCTGGGCGACGAGGCGTCGGACCGGTTGGGACGGGTGACCCATTATCTCTCGAAGGAAACCGCGACCCTCGATCGCAAGGCCGAAGCGCTGGAGACGGCGGCGAATGCGGCGAAAGTCGATATCGGCGTGCTGCTGCAGGACCTGCCGCGCGCCGAGGAGCAGGCGCGATCCCTCGCCGAGTCGATGCGCTCGACCGGCATGGCCGCCCTGGAGCAGGCGGGCGGCCTCGAAAGCCAGCTCTCCGCCCTGATCGCGCGGGGACGCGAGGCCGACGAAGTGGCGAGCGGATCGGCGCAGCGGCTCGCCGCCCAGCTCGCCCGGATCGAAAGCAACACCGCGTCGGCGGCGGGGCGGATCGACGAGGCGGCGGCCGGCATGGCGGCGGCGATCGACGGCACCATGGCGCGCGCCGCGGAATCCGTGGACGCAGCCCGAGCCGGCATCGAGGAGCAGGGCAAGGCGATGCTGGCGCTGCTCGAGCAGAGCCGCGCGGCGTTCGAGCGGACGGGCGAGGATGCGGCGCGCAGCGTGGCGCAGCGGCTCGACAGCATCGGCCACAAGATGCAGGAGCTCGCCGGCCATCTCGCCGCCCAGGATGCGGCCAGCCAGACGCTGGTCACCACGCTCGCCCGGGAATTGACCGAACTCGACCAGCGCTTCGTTCGCCTGACCGAAGCCGGCAGCAGCGGCGCCGCGCTGATGACCGGGTCGTTCGAGACGGTGCGGAGCTGCGTGCAGCAGCTGTTCGCCGAGTTGGGCGGCAGCCACGAGCGCGCCGCCGCCCTGATCGATCGCAGCGAGGAAATGGCGCGTTCGCTCGCGGCCATCGGCGACCGGCTCGACGGCCAGCTGCCCGCCGCCCTGTCGCGGGTCGAGGCCCAGGCCGGCCGCACGCGCGATGCCGCGGCGTCCATGGTGCCGGAGATCGCCGCGATCGAGGCCACGGCCGACAATGCCGCCTCAAGGCTCACCTATGCCGAGGACAGCATCGCGCGGCAGCGCGAGGCGCTGGAGGCGCTGCTGGCCATCATCAATGACGACGTCGCGAGTGCCGAGGCGCGGCTACAATCGCTCGCCTTGGCCGTCGGCGAAGCTGACGAGGCGGCCGCGAAGATCGTCGGCGAGACGACCGGCGAGCTGGTCGACGCGCTGGTCCGCGTCCGCGACACCGCCAACCAGGCGGCGGAGAAGGCGCGCGAGGCGATCAGTGCCGTCATTCCCGAAAGCGCGGCCGCGCTGGGTGAAGCCAGTCGCCAGGCCGTCGGCGAGGCCATCGGCGACGAGGTCGGCCGGCAGATGGGCGAATTGGGCGAAGTCGCCGAACGGGCGGTCGAGACGGCGCGCCAGGCTTCGGAACGGCTGACGCGGCAGATGGTGACCCTCGGCGAGAGCGCCGCCGCGGTCGAAGCCCGCATCGACGAAGCTCGGCGCGAGCGGCAGGAGAAGGAGGGCGAGGCCCTTTCCCGCCGCGTGTCGCTGCTGATCGAATCGCTGAACTCCACGGCGATCGACGTCACCAAGATATTGTCCAACGAGGTCACCGACAGTGCCTGGGCCGCCTATCTCAAGGGCGATCGCGGTGTCTTCACCCGCCGGGCGGTCCGTCTGCTCGACGCGACCGAAGCGCGCGAGATCGCGCAGCATTATGAAGCCGAGCCCGAGTTCCGCGACCAGGTCAACCGCTACATCCACGACTTCGAAGCGATGCTGCGGCGCCTGCTGGTCGACCCCGACGGCTCGGCGCTGAGCGTGACGATCCTGTCGTCGGACATGGGCAAGCTCTACGTCGCCCTCGCCCAGGCCATCGAGCGCTTCAGGACCTAAGTCCTCCCGGGGAGATAAGGTAAGCACGTCATCCCGGCGAAAGCCGGGACCCACGAACACCATCATCGTCGGAATGGTGACGGCATTTACGCCTTCACCGAAAAGAGCGGTGTTCTTGGATCCCGGCTTTCGCCGGGATGACGACGGGGCGTCAGCTGTTCCGACGTCGGTCGCTGCGGAACTCGCGGCGATCTATTCCCTCACCAAGCTCGGCATCGGCCCCTCCCCGAGGAGGAGAATTAGTGCGCCCAGTCCAAGGCATCGATCCCGATCCAGCCATAGACATAATTGGCGTAGAACAGGCCGAAGAGGATGACCGACAGGATCACCGCGCGCAGCAGCGGCCGCCAGAAGCTGAATTGATGCGGCGCGCTGTCGGCGTGGCCGGGTTGAACCTCATGTCCCTCCTCCTCGCTGGTACGGACACCGAACGGCAGCACGACGAAGAAGCTCAGCACCAGGAACAGGAAATAGACGGCGGCGATGGAGCCCCATTGCATGGTCATACCCTCACGATCAGGACGTCGACGACCGGCTTCTTACCGGTCCAGTCGGTGGCGCAGCGGCGAACCGCGAGGCGGATGCCTTCGCGAAGCTTCGACTCGCTGCCGCTATTCTTCCGAGCGGCGTCGGAAGCGGCATCGCAGGCTTCCTCCAGGAACGCGTCGCGATCCTCCTCGACGGGCACGCCTTCCAGGCTGATCTGGACGTCGCCTACCACGCGGTCGTTATCGTCCATCGCCAGCGCGACGGAGATGACGCCGTTGTTGGCGATCTTGCGGCGCTCGTTCATCGTCGAGCCGTCGGCGGCGAGGATGACATCGCCGTCGAGGACGAGGCGGCCGACCCGCTCCTCGCCGAGCTTTTCCGGGCCCTCCGGCGCCAGCCGCACGAGGTCGCCATTCTTCTGGACGATGCCGTGCGGGACCTGGCACATCCTCGCGAACCGCGCCTGCTCGGCCATATGGCGCATCTCGCCATGGACGGGCACGATGATCTGGGGCCGGATCCACTGATACATGGACGCGAGCTCCGGCCGGCCCGGATGGCCGGAGACGTGGACCTCCGCCTGCCGGTCGGTGATCATGGCGATGCCCTTTGCGGCAAGCTCATTCTGGATGCGGCCGATGGCGATCTCGTTGCCGGGGATCTGCTTCGATGAGAAGACGACGAGATCGCCGGCGTCTAGCTTCAGCTTGTGCTGGTCGAAGGCGATGCGGGCGAGCGCGGCGCGATATTCGCCCTGACCGCCGGTGGCGATGATCATCACCTCGCGGCGGGGTAGCTGCATCGCCTCGTCGAAGTCGATCGTCTCCGGAAAATCGGTAAGATAGCCGACGCTCTTCGAAACGCGCAGGATACGGTCGAGCGAGCGCCCGGCAACGCAGACCTTGCGGCCGGTGTCCTGCGCGACGTGGCCCAATGTCTTCAGCCGCGCTGCGTTGGAGGCGAAGGTGGTGACCAGCACCCTTCCCTCGGCGGCGGAGATCACCTCGTCCAGACCTTCGCGCACCGTCGCTTCGGAGCCCGAAGCCTGGTCCTGGAAGACGTTGGTGGAATCGCAGACGAGGGCGAGCACGCCTTCATCGCCGATGGCGCGCAATTCCGCCTCGGTGCTGGGATCGCCGAGCTGCGGGGAATCGTCCAGCTTCCAGTCGCCGGTGTGAAAGACACGGCCGTAGGGCGTGTCGATGAGGAGCGCATTGCCCTCCGGGATCGAATGGGCGAGCGGGATGTAGCGGAAGCCGAACGGGCCGAGCCGGAAGTCGCCTTCCATGTCGACGACCTTGAGCTTCACCTCGTCGGTGAGCCCCTCTTCCTCCAGCTTTCCAGCGATCAGGCCGGCGGTGAAGGGCGTGGCGTAGAGGGGGACTCCGAGGTCGGCGGCGAGATAGGGAATGGCGCCGATATGATCCTCATGCCCGTGAGTAAGGACGATGCCGAGCAGGTCGGCCTTGCGCTCTTCGATGAAGGCCAGGTCCGGCAGGATCAGGTCGATGCCGGGATAGGCGGGATCGGCGAAGGTCATGCCGAGGTCGACCATCACCCACTTGCCCTGGCAGCCGTAGAGATTGACGTTCATGCCGATCTCGCCCGAGCCGCCAAGCGCGAGGAAGAGAAGTTCGTTGCCGGGTTTCACCATGTCGTTCCAATGCTCGTCATTCCGGCGGAAGCCGGAATCTCTATTCTGTTCCTGGCGACGTGCCCCCCGACGAACCGCCGGGGTCTAGATGGGGCGCCGAGACTAGACCCGGCTTTCGCCGGGTAACGCTCGAAGTTCAACCCCGCGTTCGTTCGTAGAGCAGCCCCAGCCCCTGGATGGTCAAATCGGGCTCGACCGCGTCGAAAATTTCGGTGTGCTTGTCGAAGAGCACCGCCAGCCCGCCGGTCGAGATGACCTTTACCGGCCGCCCTATCTCCGCCTTCATCCGCGCGACCAGCCCTTCCATCATCGCGACATAGCCCCAGAAGATGCCGATATGCATCTGGTCCTCGGTCGTGCGCCCGATGACCGAGCCGCTCTCCGGCGCTTCGATGGCGATGCGGGGCAGCTTGGCGGCGGCTGTGACCAAGGCCTCGAGCGAGAGGTTGATGCCGGGTGCGATGATGCCGCCCTTGTAGGCGCCGGTAAAGTCGACCACGTCGAAGGTCGTGGCGGTGCCGAAATCGATGACGATGAGATCGCCCTCGTGGAGAGCGTGGGCCGCGATCGCGTCGAGCGCGCGGTCCGCGCCGACCGTCTTCGGCTCGACCACGTCGAGTTCGACGCCCCATTCCGCCGGCGCCTCGCCCGCGACGATCGCCTCGGCACCGAAATATTTGGAAGCGAGGACCTGAAGGTTGTGCAGCGCTCTCGGCACCACGGTCGCGATGATCACATCGGCGATGTCGGTGCTGTCATAGCCTTCGAGGGCGAGCAGCTGATGCAGCCACACCGCATATTCGTCGGCGGTGCGCCGCGGATCCGTCGCAATCCGCCACCGCGCCCGGATCTCCCGATCCTTGACCAGCGCGAAGACGACATTGGTGTTACCGGCGTCGATGGCGAGCAGCATGTGAAGCATCCCTAGCGGCGCGTGCCGGAATTGGCGAGGGTCGATTAGATCAGGAAAACATCGCCGGCCCGAACGACCCGTACGGACCCGTCCGCGAGCCTCAGACGCAGAGCGCCGGTTTCATCCAACCCGTCGAACAACCCGTCCCCTTCGGACGTCGAGAGCGCGGTGCCGATTGGATGCGCAGCGGACAACCAGCGGCTGCGGATGGGGCCTATGCCTTCGAAGCGCCAGCGCTGAAGCCAGCGGGCGAAGCTTTCGGCGAGCATTTCGAGGAAGGTGGCGGAATCGGGGGCAGTCCCGGTCAAGGCGGCAAGGCTGATGGCGGGGCGGTCGAGGTCTTGGGGATGATGCGCAAGATTGACGCCGAAGCCGATCACCACCGCGTCGCCGGCGCGCTCGAGGAGAATGCCCGACAATTTGGTACCCCCCACGAGGAGGTCGTTGGGCCACTTGATCTGCACGACGTCATCCCGGCGGAAGCCGGGACCCAAGAACTCAGGCGTCGGTGTGCTTGGGCCCCGGCTTTCGCCGGGGTGACGCGTGAGGGCCGCAACGACCTCGTGTAAGGCAACCGCGGCGACTAGGGCGAGAGTGGGCGCCGGAGGATCGCCCGCCCGCACTCGCACCAAGGTGCTCACGTAGAGATTGCCTTCGGGCGATTGCCACGCCCTCCCCTGCCGGCCGCGGCCGCCGGTCTGGCGCTCGGCGCGGAGCCACAGGCCTTCGGCCGCGCCTTCCCGAGCAAGCGCAGCCACGTCGTCGTTGGTCGATCGGGTTTCGGAGACGGTGCGGATGTCAGCCACGCTTCCTCCTGTCGTCATTGCGAGCGGAGCGAAGCAACCCAGCGACGGCGCGGTGGATTGCCGCGTCGCTCCGCTCCTCGCAATGACGGCTTAGAACAGCGCTCCCGCCGCGTTCAGGGTCGCTGCGTCCATCATCGGGATCGCCAGATAGCCGAGCGGAGACACGAACAGCGCCGCCAGGGCGATCAGCACACCCTCCGCGCGGTCGCGGCTCTTCTCATAGGCGGGCGCCGGCTCGTCCATGTACATCGTCTTGACGATCATCAGATAATAGAAGGCGCCAATCACCGAGGTGGCGATGCCGACGGCGGCAAGCCAGGTGAGGTTCGCCTCGACGGCGGCGGTGAAGACCAGGAATTTCGGCCAGAAGCCGAACAGCGGCGGCACGCCGGCCAGGCTGAACATGAAGGTCGCGAAGGCCGCGGCCAGCGCCGGGTTGGTGCGCGACAGGCCGGAGAGAGACGCGATCGTCTCGACCGGACGGCCCTCGGCGTCGCGCATCCGCTGCACGCAGAGGAAGGCGCCCAGGGTCATGGCGATATAGACGGCGAGGTAGAAGAGCACCGAGGCCACGCCCTCGCGGGTCCCGGCGGCGAGGCCAATCAGGATGAAGCCGATATTGTTGATCGACGAATAGGCCAGCAGCCGCTTGATGTTGGGTTGGCTGATGGCGGCGACACCGCCGAGGATCGTCGAGGCCAGGGCCATGAAGATGATGATCTGGCGCCAGGCGTCGGTCGCCGGGCCCATCGCCTCGATGACGACGCGGACTAGCAGGGCGACGGCGGCCACCTTGGGAGCGCTGGCGAAGAAGGCGGCGACCGGGGTCGGGGCGCCCTCGTAGACGTCGGGAGTCCACATGTGGAAGGGGACGGCGCTAACCTTGAAGGCGATGCCCGCGAGGACGAAGACGATGCCGAACAACTCACCATTCGAGAGGCCGCCACGGCTGATCGCCACGGCTATGGCGTCGAACAGGGTCGATCCGGTGAAGCCGTAGAGCAGCGAGATGCCGTAGAGCAGGATGCCGCTGGCAAGCGCGCCGAGCACGAAATATTTGAGGCCCGCCTCGGCCGAGCGCGTGTCCTTCCGCTGGAAAGCGGCGAGGACATAGGAGGCGAGGCTCAGCAGCTCCAGCCCGACATAGAGGGTGAGGAGGTCGCCGGCGGAGACCATCATGCCCATGCCGACCGCGGAGAGCAGGATGAGCACCGGATATTCGGCGCGGTAGACGCCGTCGCGCCGGAACCAGCCGGCGGCCGCGATCAGCGACACGGCAGCCGCGATATAGACCAGTATCTTGGCGAAGGCGGCGAAGCTGTCGGCGATGAACAGACCGTCGAAGCCTACCCCTCCCTCATCGAACACGCCCGGCACGAACAGGGCGGCACCGAGCAGGGCCGCCAGCGCGAGCCAGGTCGCGGCCCGGGCCGACTTGTCGCCCGCATAGGCGGAGACCATCAGCAGCGCCAGCGCGGCGAGGGTGAGGATGATTTCGGGAAGCGTCAGGGCGAGACTGTGACCCATTAGTGCGCTCCGGCTTCGGGATCGTGGGTGCCGCTGTCACCGGTCGGGGCTGCGGCGGAAGTCATGGCGAGTTGCGCGTCGCCCGGAGGGTTGGCGCGCTCGATCCTGTCGAGAAGGATGGCGACGTCGTTGCGCATCGGCGCCAGGAAGCTTTCCGGATAGACGCCCATCCACAGCACGACGGCGGCGATCGGCGCGAGGATGAAGAACTCCCGCTTGCTGAGGTCCGGCATGGCGGCGACGTCGGGCTTGTCGAGTTTCCCATAGGCGATGCGCCAGTAGAGATAGAGCATGTAGCAGGCGCCGAGGATGATGCCGGTCGTGGCGAAGAAGGCCACCCAGCTGTTCGCCTCGTAAGCGCCCATCAGGCTCAGGAACTCGCCGACGAAGCCGCTGGTGCCCGGCAGGCCGATCGAGGCCATGGTGAAGAGCAGGAACAGCAGCGCATAGGCCGGCATATTGTCGGAGAGGCCGCCATAGCGCTCGATCTCGCGCGTGTGCAGGCGATCGTAGATGACGCCGACGCAGAGGAACAAGGCGCCCGAGACGAGGCCGTGGCTGAGCATGACGATCAGCGCGCCCTCCATCCCCTGCCGGTTGAACGCGAACAGGCCGATCGTGACGAAGGCCATGTGCGCGACCGACGAGTAGGCGATCAGCTTCTTCATGTCCTTCTGCACCAGCGCGACGAGGCTGGTGTAGACGATCGCGATCAGCGAGAGGATCATGACCAGCCAGAAGAACTGGGCCGAGGCCTCCGGGAACATCGGCAGCGAGAAGCGGACGAAGCCGTAGCCGCCGAGCTTCAGCAGCACGCCGGCGAGGATCACCGAGCCCGCCGTCGGCGCCTGGACGTGGGCGTCGGGAAGCCAGGTGTGGACCGGCCACATCGGCAGCTTGACCGCGAAGGAGGCCAGGAAGGCGAGCCACAGCCAGGTTTGCGCCTCGACCGGGAAATCCGTCTCCAGCAGGGTCGGGATGTAGGGGGTGCCGGCGAAGTTCACCATCCACATCATCGCGACCAGCATCAGCACCGATCCGAGGAAGGTGTAGAGGAAGAATTTGTAGCTGGCGTAGATCCTGTCCTTGCCGCCCCAGATGCCGATGATGAGATACATCGGGATCAGGCCGCCCTCGAAGAAGATGTAGAAGAGGAAGATGTCCTGCGCCATGAAGACGCCGAGCATCAGCACCTCCATCAGCATGAAGACGGCCATATATTCGGGCACGCGCTTCTCGATCGATACCCAGCTCGCGCCGATGCAGATCGGCATCAGGAACAGGGTCAGCATGATCAGCATCAGGGCGATGCCGTCGATGCCCAGCGCCCAGGCGAAGCGGCCGAACAGGTCGAGATGCTCGACGAACTGCCACTGCGCCCCGCCAATGTCGTAATTCGCCCAGAGCAGGATGCCGAGCGTGAGATCGATGAAAGTCGCGATCAGCGCCGTCCAGCGGGCGCCTTTGGCGCTGAGGAACAGGCAGGCGATCGCCGCCACCATCGGCACGGCGAGCATCAGCGAAAGGATGGGGAAGCCGAGCTGGTTCACTTCGAAACGCCCCCAGCCTCATTCGTGCCGAGCGTAGTCGAGGCGCGCCCCTCGGTCGTGCCAACGCCCCTCGACTGCGCTCGGGACGAACGGGCTTGGTGGGTTCTAACGATCATCGGGTCATCGCCCAGGTGGTGGCGGCGGCGACGCCGAGGAGCATCACCAGCGCATAGGTATAGACATAGCCGGACTGGAGCCGGGCGGTGAGCTTGTTGCCGCCGACGATCAGGGCCGCGGCGCCATCGGGGCCGAAGCGGTCGATCGTGCCCTCATCGCCCTTCTTCCAGAACAGGCGGCCGAACCAGAAGGCCGGACGGACGAACAGGAAATGGTAGATCTCGTCGAAATACCATTTGTGCAGCAGGAAGGCGTAGAGGATCCGGAAGTGGCTGACGAAGCGCGCGGGGAACGACGTGTCGCGGATATAGGCATAATAGGCGATCAGCAGTCCCAGCAGCATCACCACGGCGGGTGAGAGCTTCACCCACAGCGGGACGTGGTGCAGCGCCTCCATGAAGTGGGCATCGAAGACCAGGCTGCCGGCCCAGAACGCGGCGCCTTCCACCGGCTCCAGGAAGGGCGCGTGGAAGAGGAAGCCGGCGAAGATGGCGCCGAGGGCGAGGACGCCCAGCGGAAGCAGCATCGTCCACGGGCTCTCGTGCGGATGATAGCCGCCGGTGCCGGTGGGGATATCCTTCGCGCCCGGATCGCCGACATGGGGCTCGGCGCCCGCCGTTTCGTCGTCCGGGTGATCATGCTCGTCGCCATGGAGCGCGTGCTGGATATGCTCTGACGCGGCCCAGCGCGGCTCGCCCCAGAAGGTGAGGAACATGAGCCGCCAGCTGTAGAAGCTGGTGAGAAGGGCGGCGAACACGCCGATGAAGAAGGCGAGGCTGCCGACCGTCGTGCCGCTGGCGAACGCCGCCTCGATGATCGCGTCCTTGGAATAGAAGCCGGCGAAGCCGAACACGCCCAGCACGCCCACGCCGGTGATGGCGAGGGTGCCGGCCATCATCGCCCAGAAGGTGAGCGGGATGGATTTCCTGAGGCCGCCGTAAAAGCGCATGTCCTGCTCATGGTGCATCGCGTGGATGACCGAGCCGGCGCCGAGGAACAGCAGGGCCTTGAAGAAGGCGTGGGTGAAGAGGTGAAACATTGCCGCCGAATAGGCGCCGACCCCGGCCGCGAAGAACATGTAGCCCAATTGCGAGCAGGTCGAATAGGCGATGACCCGCTTGATGTCGTTCTGGACCGTTCCGACCGTCGCCGCGAACAGGGCGGTGGCGGCGCCGACGAAGGTCACGACGGCAAGCGCGGTGTCGCTCGCCTCGAACATCGGCGAGAGGCGGCAGACCATGAACACGCCGGCGGTGACCATGGTCGCCGCATGGATGAGGGCGGAGACCGGGGTCGGGCCCTCCATCGCGTCCGGAAGCCAGGTGTGGAGGCCGAGCTGCGCCGACTTGCCCATCGCGCCGACGAACAGCAGCAGGCAGAGCAGGGTCATGGTGTCGACGCGCGCGCCGAGGAAGCCGATCGTCGTCCCCGCCATGCCCGGCGCGGCCTCGAGGATCGCCGGGATCGACACCGTGCCGAACACCAGGAAGGTGCCGAGGATGCCGAGCAGGAAGCCGAAATCGCCGACGCGGTTGACGACGAACGCCTTGATTGCCGCCGCGTTGGCCGAAGGCTTGTGGTACCAGAAGCCGATGAGAAGGTAGGAAGCGAGGCCGACGCCTTCCCAGCCGAAGAACATCTGGACGAGATTGTCGGCGGTCACCAGCATCAGCATCGCGAAGGTGAACAGCGAGAGATAGGCGAAGAAGCGCGGCTGGCTGTCGTCCTCCGCCATGTAGCCCCAGCTGTAGAGGTGGACGAGGCTGGAGACGGTGGTGACGACGACCAGCATCACCGCGGTCAGCGCGTCGACCCGCAGCGCCCAGTCGACGACCAGGTCGCCGGAGCGAATGAACGTCAGGACCGGCTCGACATATTCGGTGAGGCTGCCGCTCAAGAAGCCGATGAAGATCGGCCAGGAGAGCGCGCACGACACGAACAGCGCGCCCGTCGTGATGAGCTTGGCGAGCGTGTTGCCGAGCGCCCGATTGCCCAGTCCAGCGACGATCGCCGCCAGAAGCGGCAGGAAGACGATGAGTTTTATCATGCCGGAATCACGCAGATGAAGCGGCCGTCATCGCGAGGAGCGCAGCGACGCGGCGATCCAGAATCTGGATTGCTTCGCTTCGCTCGCAATGACGGCGTTGAGGACGTGTGGGGGTTCATCATCATCACCCCTTCATCTGATGAATGTCGTCGACCGCGATCGTGCCGCGGCCGCGGAAGTAGATGACGAGGATGGCGAGGCCGATCGCCGCCTCGCCCGCCGCCACGGTCAGCACGAACATGGCGAACACCTGGCCGACCATGTCGCCGAGATAGGCCGAGAAGGCGACGAGGTTGATGTTCACGGCGAGCAGGATGAGCTCGATCGCCATCAGGATGATGATGACGTTCTTTCGGTTGAGGAAGATGCCGAACACGCCGAGCACGAACAGGATCGCGCCGACCGCGAGGAAATGACCGAGACCGATCATGAGCGGGACTCCCTGCCAGGCTCGTCATGCCGGACTTGATCCGGCATCCATGAACACTGCTCGAGACCAGCTTTCCCCGCCGGTGATCCTGGACCCCGGATCAAGTCCGGGGTGACGGTGAGCGCCTCGATCACAGCTCCACCCCCTGCCCCACGGGCTGTTCGATATTGCGTATCGCGTCCTCGGGCCGGCGGCGGTTCTGAGCCGAGATGTTCTGCGGGCGGGTGCCGCGGCGCGTGCGCTGAGTGAGAACGATGGCGCCGACCATCGCGACCAGCAGGACGAGGCCCGCACCTTCGAAAACGTAGAGATAGCGGGTGTAGAGAACGGTGCCGAGCAACTCGATATTGGGCACGTTCGGGTCGGTCGGCGCCGCCTTGGCGGAGACCTCGATGCCACCCGCGTTCCACGCCGCGACGGCGAAGATGATCTCGGCAAGAAGGACGAGGGCCAGCAGCGTGCCGAACGGCAGATATTTGGCGAACCCGGCGCGAAGCTCGGCGAAATCGATGTCGAGCATCATCACGACGAACAGGAAGAGTACGGCGACCGCGCCGACATAGACGATGACGAGCAGCATCGCGATGAACTCGGCGCCGACCAGCAGCATCAGCCCCGCCGCGTTGAAGAAGGCGAGGATCAGCCAGAGCACGCTGTGCACCGGATTCCGGCTCGCGATCGTCATCACGCCCGCGGCGATGACGATGGTCGCAAACAGATAGAAGACTAGCGTCTGGATCAAGGTCTCTGTCTCAGTTCTCGTTCGTCTCGAGCGAAGTCGAGAGACGTTGGGCGCAGGCGGTCCTCGACTTCGCTCGGACCGAACGGAATCGGGACGCCAGGGCCATTAACGGTAGGGCGCATCGGCGGCAAGGTTCGCCGCAATCGCCCGCTCCCACTTGTCGCCGTTGGCGAGCAGCTTCGCCTTGTCGTAGAGCAGCTCCTCGCGCGTTTCGGTCGAAAATTCGAAGTTCGGCCCCTCGACGATGGCATCCACCGGGCAGGCTTCCTGGCAGAAGCCGCAGTAGATGCACTTGGTCATGTCGATGTCGTAGCGCGTGGTGCGGCGGCTGCCGTCCTCGCGCGGTTCGGCCTCGATCGTGATCGCCAGCGCCGGGCACACCGCCTCGCACAGCTTGCACGCGATGCAGCGCTCCTCGCCGTTGGGATAACGGCGCAGCGCATGCTCGCCGCGGAAGCGGGGCGAGATCGGGTTCTTCTCGTAAGGGTAGTTGATCGTCGCCTTGGGCCTGAAGAAATATCTCAGGGTCAGCCAATGCGCCTTCACGAACTCCCAGAGGGTGAAGGATTTGATCCAATGCGCGATCATGAAGTGGCTCCGGCCGCGTCGAGGCCCTGGTTGGTGGTCAGCGTCCTGGAGGAGCAGGACGGCATGTAGAGGCCGGCATTATCCCGCGAGATGACGGTGCCGGGCGCCGGGCACGGTTCCTTGGTCAGCATTAGATAGCCGGATACCAGGAACACCCAGGTGAGCGAGATCGGCAGGAAGACCTTCCAGCCGAGCCGCATCAGCTGGTCGTAGCGGAAGCGCGGCACGGTCGCCTTCACCCAGGAGAAGATGAAGAAGAAGACGAAGATCTTGAGGAAGAACCACAGGATGCCCGGCACGAGATAGAGCGGCGCCCAGTCGATCGGGGGCAGCCAGCCGCCCCAGAAGAGGATGGCGTTGAGCGCGCACATCAAGAGGACGTTGGCATATTCGCCCAGCCAGTAGAGGGCGAAGCTCATCGAGCTATATTCGGTCTGGTATCCGGCGACGAGTTCGCTCTCCGCCTCGGTAAGGTCGAAGGGCGTGCGTGCCGTCTCCGCCATGGCGGAGATCAGGAAGATCACCGCCATCGGGAACAGCAGCGGATTGAAGCCGAAGCCGTTCAGGAAGAAGACGTGGCTGCGCTGCGCCTCGATGATGCCGGAGAGGTTGAACGTCCCGGCCCAGAGGATGACGGAGATGAGAATGAAGCCGATGGAGACTTCGTAGCTCACCATCTGCGCGGCAGCGCGCATCGCCGAGTAGAAGGGATATTTGGAGTTGGACGACCAGCCGGCGATGATCACGCCGTAGACGCCAAGCGACGAGGCGGCGAGAATGTAGAGCAGGCCGACATTGATGTCGGCGAGCACCATGCCCGGCCCGAACGGGATCACCGCCCAGCCGATCAGCGCGACGGTGAAGGTAATGATCGGGGCCAGGAGGAAGAGCCCCCGGTTCGCCGCCGAGGGAATGATCGTCTCCTGGAGGAAGACCTTCAGGCCGTCGGCGAAGCTCTGCAGCAGACCCCATGGGCCGACGACGTTCGGGCCCCGGCGCAGCGCCATCGCCGCCCAGATCTTGCGATCGGCATAGATGATCATGGCGACCGCCAGCATCAGCGGCAGCGCGATCATCAGGATAAGGATGAGCGTCGCGACGAACCAGCCGAAGCCGTATCCGAGCGTGCCCTGGAACCATTCGGTCATTTGCAATTGCTCCGGACATCAGAGCCGTTCGTCCCGAGCGAAGTCGAGGGGCGCTGGCACTGAGTCATCACATACGCCCCTCGACTACGCTCGGGACGAACGAGGTTATTGCGGCTCAAAATCCTCACTCCGCCGCCTCTTCATACTGCACGCCGTGGAGGATCTCGGCCGAGCAACGCTGGAGCGTGGGCGAGGAGCGGGCGATCGGGTTGGTGAGGTAGAAGTCCGCAATCGGATAGACGATCTCGCCCGACAGCTTCGGCGCCTTCCCCGGCGCGGGCAGCGGATCGAACGCGGTCAGCCCGGACACCGTCAGATGCGGCCTTGTGGCGCCGATGGCGGCACGAAGCTGCCGGAGGTTGTCGAACGGCAGCGTCTTGCCGAGGACGTCGGACAGCGCGCGAAGGATCGTCCAATCCTCACGGGCCTCGCCCGGCGGGTTCACCGCCGGCTCGGAGAGCTGCACCCGCCCTTCCGTGTTCACGTAAGTGCCGTGCTTTTCGGAATAGGTCGCGGCCGGGAGAATGACGTCGGCCACCTTGACGCCGGCATCGCCATGGCTGCCGATATAGACGGTGAAGGTATCCGCGAAGGCGGAAAGGTCCATCTCGTCCACGCCCAGCAGGAACAGCGCCTTCAGCGCCCCTGCCCGCTCGCGAATGGCGCTGACGCCGCCATTGGTGACGAAATTGAGGTCGAGCGCACCGACGCGGGAAGCGGCGGTGTGGAGCAGGTTGAAGGTGGCGCCCAGCGAAGCCGCAGCGGCGCGCGCCCCTTCATAAGCGCCTTCATGCACCAGGGCCCCCATGCCGACGATGACCGCCGGATTGGCCGCGCCCTTGAAGCCTTCCGAGATTTCCTTGGGCAGCTTGGCGAGGAGCGACAGGTCGTTGCCCAGCCAAGTCACCGGATAGGTGAGGTCCACCTCCGGCCCGATGGCAAAGACCTTGGCGCCGCGCTTGATCGCCTTGCGGATGCGCGTGTTGACCAGGGGCGCTTCCCAGCGCGGATTGGTGCCGACGAGGAGGATCGCCCTCGCCTCCTCCAGTCCGGCGATGGTGGAGTTGAGCCGATAGGCGGTAGGGCTCGACACGTCGTAGAGGGCGCCGTCCTGACGGCATTCGTGCAGGTTGGAGCCATAGGCGCCGAGCAGCGCCTGCGTCGCGTAGACGCTTTCGAGATCCTGGAGATCGCCGGCGATGGCGGCGACCTGGTCGCCCTTCGCGCCCTTCATCTGCTTGGCGATGACGGCGAACGCCTCTTCCCAGGTCGCGGGCTGGAGCTTGCCGCCCTTGCGCACCCACGGCCGGTCGAGCCGGTTGCGCAAGAGACCGTCGACGGCGTGGCGGGTCTTGTCGTGCGCCCACTCCTCGTTGACGTCCTCGTTGATCCGCGGCAGCGCGCGCATCACCTCGCGCATGCGGGCGTCGAGGCGGATGTTGGTGCCGACCGCGTCCATCACGTCGATGGCCGGGATCTTGCGCAGCTCCCAGGGCCGCGCCTCGAAGCTGTACGGCTTGGAGACGAGCGCGCCGACCGGGCAGAGATCGACGACGTTGCCCGAAAGCTCGCTGGTGAGGGTGCCTTCGAGATAGGAGGTGATCTCCTCATTCTCGCCGCGCCCGATGATCCCGATCTCCTCGACCCCGGCGACTTCCTGGGCGAACCGCACACAGCGCGTGCACTGAATGCACCGCGTCATGATCGTCTTGACCACGGGGCCCATATATTTCTCGGTGACCGCGCGCTTATTCTCCTGGAAGCGCGAATGGCCGCGGCCATAGGCCATGGCCTGGTCCTGGAGGTCGCACTCGCCGCCCTGGTCGCAGATCGGGCAATCGAGCGGGTGGTTGATGAGCAGGAACTCCATCACCCCCTCGCGCGCCTTCTTGACGCCCGGAGTCATGGTGAAGATTTCCTGGCCCTCGCTGGCGGGCAGCGCGCAGGACGCCTGCGGCTTGGGCGGGCCCGGCTTCACCTCGACGAGGCACATGCGGCAGTTGCCGGCGATCGACAGCCGCTCATGATAGCAAAAGCGTGGAATTTCCTTGCCGGCAAGCTCGCAAGCCTGCAGCACGGTCGCGCCCTGCGGAACCTCTATCTCGACGCCGTCTACTTTGACCTTAGGCATAATTCAGTTTGTCTCCACCGCGGCCTCAAGCAGAGCCGTCGGAAGGGAAAGATACCGAAAGAAGGCCCGCGCAAGCTCCGCGCGGAGCCCCGCGCGATCCAAACTCAGCTGATTTCCTGTATCAACGCAGGTTGGGAAAACGGCTGTGATCGCCTTGATCGCGCGGTCTTCCGATTTCGATCCAGCGCGGGTTCGCATCAGCTTTTCAACATCCTTAGGAGAGTGAGCAACGATGCATTCCGCCATGGCCGCAGCGAGTGGCCAACCTTCAGTTCGCCTTCCAATAGCCTGAGCCAAGGAGATCGTCGTCAAATTCTCGTAAGTAGTCCGGCTGCTAAAGCGATAGCCAAGGTTGCGGTACAATTGCTCCGCGGCCTGTCCAGCGAATAGCGAGCGGGTACGCGGGGTATCCGGCAGTCCGCTATCTTGAAAACATCCCGAAATAACGTCGTCCAGAGTTCCGTAGGCCGCCAATTCGGCTGGCGAGTTCGGGATGCTTCCTGCAAGATGCACGACTGCGGGGCCGTTGGCATCAATCGCGCAATCGATCGCCTCGTCAATTGCCTCGACGTCCACGGGCATCGTCCCCGGCTGAGCCTGGCTCATAAGGAGCGCCATGGCGAGCGAGATCAACATCACTCCGCGGCCTCCATCATGGAGGCGCCGTTCTTCTCGTTGATGCGCCGCTCGATCTCCGGCCGGAAATGGCGGATGAGGCCTTGGATCGGCCAGGCGGCGGCGTCGCCGAGGGCGCAGATGGTGTGGCCTTCGACCTGCTTGGTGACATCGAGGAGGGTGTCGATCTCGCCGATCTCGGCATTGCCTTCGCGCAGGCGCTCCATCACGCGCCACATCCAGCCCGTGCCCTCGCGGCAGGGCGTGCACTGGCCGCAACTCTCGTGCTTGTAGAAATAGGAGATGCGGCTGATCGCGCGGACGATGTCGGTCGACTTGTCCATGACGATGACGGCGGCGGTGCCCAGGCCGGACTTCAAGTCGCGCAGGCCGTCAAAGTCCATCGGCGCGTCCATGATCTCGTGCGCGGGCACGAGCGGGACCGAGGAGCCTCCGGGGATGACGGCGAGCAGGTTGTCCCAGCCGCCACGGATGCCGCCCGCATGACGGTCGATCAGCTCGCGGAAGGGAATGCCCATGCACTCCTCGACCACGCAGGGCTTGTTCACATGACCGGAGATCTGGAAGAGCTTGGTGCCCTCGTTCTTCTCGCGGCCGAAGCTGGCGAACCAGGTCGCGCCGCGGCGGAGGATGGTCGGGACGACGGCAATGGATTCGACGTTGTTGACCGTGGTCGGGCAGCCATAGAGGCCCGCGCCGGCCGGGAAAGGCGGCTTCAGGCGCGGCTTGCCCGGCTTGCCTTCCAAGCTCTCCAGCAAGGCGGTTTCCTCGCCGCAGATATAGGCGCCGGCGCCGCGGTGGACGAAGACGTCGAAATCGTAGCCGGACTTGGCGGCGTTCTTGCCGAGGAGGCCGTAATCATAGGCTTCCTGCACGGCGGCGAAGAGCGTCTCCGCCTCGCGGATGAATTCGCCGCGTATGTAGATATAGGCGGCCCGCGCCCGCATGGCGTAGCCGGCGATCAGCGCGCCTTCGATCAGCTTGTGCGGATCGTGGCGGATGATCTCGCGGTCCTTGCAGGAGCCGGGCTCGGACTCGTCGGCGTTGATGACCAGGAAATTCGGCCGGCCCTCGCTCGGCTCCTTGGGCATGAAGCTCCACTTCATGCCGGTCGGGAAGCCGGCGCCGCCGCGGCCGCGCAGGCCCGAGGCCTTGACCGCTTCGATGATCTCGTCCTGGCCGATGGCCATCAGCGTCTTGGTATCGTCCCAGTCCCCGCGCTTCTGCGCCGCCTTCAGGTTCCAGGGCTGGAACCCATAGACGTTGGTGAAGATGCGGTCCTTGTCGGCGAGCGGAGCGACGGTCATGCCCATTCTCCCCGATAATCATGGTTTTCGCCGACCATCTCCGGCAGCGTCGTCGGGCCGCCTTGGGGGCAGCTCGTCTGGCGCTCGATCTGCGGGCCGGGCTTGGGCGCCTCGCCGCGCGCCAGGGCTTCGAGGATCGCGGTCATGCTCTCGAACGTCAGGTCCTCGTAATTGTCGTCGTTGATCTGGACCATCGGCGCGTTGGCGCAGGCGCCGAGGCACTCGACCTCGCTCAGGGTGAAGAGGCCGTCCGGCGTCGTCGCGCCCTTCTTCAGGCCCTTCTTGTAGCAGGCGTCGAGCACGTCGTCGGAGCCGCGCAGCATGCAGGGCGTGGTGCCGCAGACCTGGATATGGTGGCGGCCGAGCGGCGCCAGGTTGAACATGGTATAGAAGGTCGCGACCTCGTAGGCCCGCATATAGGGCATATCGAGATAGCGGGCGACATATTCGATCACCGGAATGGGCAGCCAACCCTGCGTCTCGTTCTCCGCCCCCACCTGCCGCTGGGCGAGGTCGAGCAGCGGAATGATCGCGCTATGCTGCCGCCCCGGCGGATAGCGGCCGATCACGACCTTGGCTTGGCGTTCATTCTCGGCCGTCCAGGCGAAACCGCCCCAGCGGGCGCGGATTTCCTCGGTGGCGGGCATTCTCTTGACGTCGGCCATTAGCGGTCGCACTCCCCGAAGACTATATCCATGGCGCCGAGGATGGCGGTGACGTCGGCGAGCATGTGGCCCTTGGTCATGAAGTCCATCGCCTGGAGGTGGCTGAAGGCGGTCGGGCGGATCTTGACGCGGTACGGCTTGTTGCTGCCGTCCGAGACCAGGTAGATGCCGAACTCGCCCTTGGGGCTTTCGGTCGCGACATAGACTTCGCCGGCGGGCACGTGGAAGCCCTCGGTATAGAGCTTGAAGTGGTGGATGAGCGCTTCCATCGACTGCTTCATCTCGGCCCGCTTGGGCGGAGCGACCTTGCGGTCGAGCGTCTGGACCGGGCCTTCCGGCATCTGCTGAAGGCACTGCTTCATGATGCGCGCCGACTGACGCACTTCCTCGCAGCGGACCATCATGCGGTCGTAGCAGTCGCCCTTGGTGCCGACGGGGATGTCGAATTCCATCCGATCGTAGACGTCGTAGGGCTGCGACTTGCGGATGTCCCAGGGCAGGCCGGCGGCGCGGATCATCGGGCCGGAGAAGCCCCAGGCGAGCGCATCCTCCTTGGAGACAACGGCGATGTCGACGTTGCGCTGCTTGAAGATGCGGTTGTCGATGACGAGCGAGAGGCTGTCCTCGAACAGGCGGGGCAGGCGGTTGTCGAGCCAATCGCCGATGTCGGCGAGGAGCTTCAGCGGCACGTCCTGATGGACGCCGCCCGGGCGGAACCAGGCGGCGTGCATGCGCGCGCCCGACGCCCGCTCGTAGAAATTGACGAGATCCTCGCGCAGCTCGAACAGCCAAAGGTTCGGCGTCATCGCGCCGACGTCCATGATGTGGGAGCCGATGTTGAGCAGGTGATTGGAGATGCGGGTCAGCTCGGCGAACAGGACACGCAGATACTGGGCGCGAAGCGGCACCTCCAGGTCGAGCAGCTTCTCGATGGCGAGCACATAGCTGTGCTCCTGGCTCATCGGCGAGACGTAATCGAGGCGGTCCATATAAGGGAGCGCCTGGAGGTAGGTCTTGTATTCGCACAGCTTCTCGGTGCCGCGGTGAAGCAGGCCGACATGCGGGTCGACACGCTCCACGATCTCGCCGTCCAGTTCGAGGACGAGGCGGAGCACGCCGTGGGCGGCGGGATGCTGCGGGCCGAAGTTGATCGTGTAGTTCGCGATCTCGGAGGCAGTCGCGCCCTCGGTCGCCGCTTCCTTCTCGGTCCAGATCTCGGTGCGGGTGTCAGTCACGTGACGACTCCTCTCCCGTCATTCCGGCAGAAGCCGGGGTGACGCCCAATAGCGTAATGCCGCGCACCATCATTTCTTCACCTCGGCGGCCTTCTCGTCCGCCTTCACCGGGCTCGGGGCGCCAGCCTGCTGCGGCTGAACCTTCTCGTCGCCCGGAAGAATATATTCGGCCCCTTCCCACGGGCTCATGAAGTCGAAATTGCGGAAGTCCTGGGCGAGGCGAACGGGCTCGTAGACGACCCTTTTCTGCTCTTCGGAGTAACGCAGCTCGACATAGCCGGTGAGCGGGAAGTCCTTGCGCTGCGGGAAGCCGCGGAAGCCGTAATCGGTGAGAATGCGGCGCAGGTCCGGATTGCCCTCGAAGAGGACGCCGTACATGTCGAACACTTCACGCTCCAGCCAGCCGGCGACGGGCCAAAGGCCGGTGACGGAGGGAACCGGCTTCTCCTCGTCGGTCGAGACCCGCACCCGAAGGCGGTGGTTCTTCGTGACCGAAAGCAGGTGGTAGACGACCTCGAACCGCTCCTCGCGGCCCGGATAGTCGACGCCGGCGATTTCCATCAGCTGCTGATAATCGAAGCGGTCGCGAAGGGTCGTCATCGCTTCGACCAGCGCTTCGCGGCGCACGTCGATGGAGACTTCGCCGACCGCGTCCCTGGCCGACAGGAAAGCCTCGCCGAGCGCAGCCTTCACCTCGTCGATAAGCCCTTCGCGGGGCGCGATCCTTGGTGCCGAATTGTTCATCGTCTCAGCGCTCTATCGTGCCGACGCGGCGAATCTTCCGCTGCAGCTGCATGATCCCGTAGAGGAGGGCCTCGGCCGTCGGCGGGCAGCCGGGGACATAGATGTCGACCGGCACGATGCGATCGCAGCCACGCACGACGCTGTAGCTGTAATGATAATAGCCGCCGCCATTGGCGCACGACCCCATCGAGATGACGTAGCGCGGCTCCGACATCTGGTCGTAGACGCGACGGAGCGCCGGCGCCATCTTGTTGCAGAGCGTGCCGGCGACGATCATCACGTCCGACTGACGCGGAGAGGCGCGCGGCGCGGCGCCAAATCTTTCAAGGTCATAGCGCGGCATGTTCACATGGATCATCTCGACCGCGCAGCAGGCGAGGCCGAAGGTCATCCACCACAGCGAACCGGTGCGCGCCCACTGGAACAGCTCCTCGGTCGAGGTGACGAGGAAGCCCTTGTCCGAGACTTCCGCCTGGAGCTGGTTGAAATATTCCGGATCCGGCGCCTGGAGGTCGGCGGGATGCGGATTCTCATGTCGCGGGTCTAGGATCACTCCCATTCGAGCGCTCCTTTCTTCCAGGCATAGGCGAGGCCGACCGTCAGCTCGGCGAGGAAGATCATCATCGCCAGCCAGCCGGCGAAGCCGATGGAACCCAGAGAAACCGCCCAGGGAAAGAGGAAAGCGGCCTCGAGGTCGAAGATGATGAAGAGGATGGCGACGAGGTAGAAGCGCACGTCGAACATCGAGCGGCTGTCCTCGAAGGCGGGAAAGCCGCATTCATATTCGGCGACCTTGTCGGGATAGGGATTGTGCGTGCCGGTGAACCGCGAGGCGATCATCGGCAGCACGACGAAGGCGAACGACAGCACCAGCGCCACGCCGAGGAACAACAGGATAGGCAGATAACCGGCGGCGACGGACGCCATCGAGATTCTCCAGGTCTTGGGTTGCCGCGGCTTCTAGGACCCGTGCCGCGAAGAGGCAAGGCTTGCAGAATGAGAATCGCTCGCAAGAACGGAGACTTAGGCTTAGCGCCTCATGTCACGCAGCGGCGGGGGCGAAATCGTCACCAGCAAACGCGTTCGGGGTCACCTCCGCCTCTAGCCACAGCTTAACTTGGGTACCGCAATAAGTTCAGAATGACGCGAAGGGGGAGGACACCCACAGGTCGTCTTCGATCTCAAGCCGGGTTTCCTCGAACCGTTCGACCGGCGGCCAAGGCTCCTCTAGGCTGCCGGCGCCGAAGGCTGCTTGGCGGACGGCCTCGCTTGGCCAAAGCGCGATCGCCACGAAGTCGCCTGACTCGTCGCGCGAGAGCAAGGAACCGAGCGAGCCATGCTCCCGAAGATGAATAGTGGCCTTACGCCAGCGAGCACGGAACGCCGCATGATGCTCCTCGGCGACGGTCCAGCGATAGATGACGGCGAAGCCCATGGGCTCTTATTCCGGAGCGGCAGCGGTGATGGCAACCCAAGGCCCGTTGCCTCCTTCATATCCGCCGCCCTCATATTCAACAGTGGAGATGATCCGCCAATCGCCTGATCGGCGATAGGCTTTGAGCATGTCGTCGAGCGACAGATAATTGAAATAGCGGCCGAAGCGGTCGCGACCTTCGGCTCCGCCACCTTTGTAGCTCGCGAAATGGAGACCGCCGGGTTTGAGCGCCCGCATGACAGAAGTGAGTATGGCCGGCAGACCGGATCGGGGGACATGCAGCAGGCTGGCATTGGCCCAAACCGCGTCGTAGCGCCCTATGACATCAATCTCGTCGAACCGCATTAATCGTACGGGGCGACCGACACGCGCCTCCGCCTTGGCCGCCATCTCCAGCACCCCATCGGTCGGGTCGACGTCGAAACCTTGTGCCAGCATCCATTCGGCATCGCGACCACCGCCGCAACCCAGCTCAAGAATTGAGGCACCAGGCTCCAGCCGATCCAGAAATCCGATCAGGTGGCGGCTAATGCCGCCGGGGCCGCTGGATACATAGACGGGCGCCTCATCTGCGTAGAAGCGCAAGGTCGCCGCGTCGTAGCCATGAGCCATGCCCGTGACGGTAGGAGAAGCGGCGGCGTTGAGCCAGTCCTCACTGTCGACGAAGCGGAATCAGGCGCGCACTGCCTTCGCGATGAGCTTGTGGAGCTTGGAATGGAGCTGGTCGTTCGCGGCCAGGAACTCGTCGCGCTCGATCACCTTGTCGCCGCCGCGGAAATCCGTGACGAAGCCGCCCGCCTCGCGGACCAGCAGGATGCCCGCGGCGACGTCCCATTCCTCGAGATTCTCTTCCCAGAAACCGTCATAGCGGCCGGCGGCAACCCAGGCGAGATCGAGGGCCGCGGAGCCGAAGCGGCGGATGCCGGCCACTTCCGGCGCGACGGCGGCGAGGATCTTGTCGAAGCGGTCGATGTCGCCATGGCCCTTATAGGGGATGCCGGTGGCGATGAGCGCATCGGAAAGGTCCCGGCGCGAGGAGACGCGCAGGCGCCGCTCGTTGAGCCAGGCTCCTCGGCCCTTCTCCGCCCAGAAGCTCTCGTCGGTGAGCGGCTGGTAAACGAGTCCCTGGGTCACTTCGCCCCAGCCGCCGCCGAGCTTCGGCTCCTGAACAGCGATGGAGATCGCAAAATGCGGGATGCCGTGGAGGAAGTTGGACGTGCCGTCGATCGGGTCGACGATCCAGCGCGGCTTGCGCGGATCGCCCTCGATCGTGCCGCCCTCCTCCATGTAGAAGCCCCAATCCGGCCGGGCGTGGCGGAGCTCTTCCATCACCGTCTGCTCGGCGCGCTTGTCGGCCATGGAGACGAAGTCGGCGGGCCCCTTGCGGCTCACCTGCAGCTGCTCGACCTCGCCGAAATCGCGGCGGATGCGCGGCGCCGCCTTGCGGGCGGCGCGCTGCATGACGGTGATCAATCCAGAGTGGCTAACCAACAAAACTCTCCGTTCGTCCCGAGCGCAGTCGAGGGGCGCTGGCACTGACTCGTCACGTGCGCCCCTCGACTTCGCTCAGGACGAACGATCTTTGCGACTGCTTAGTCCGCGCGGCGGACGTAGGTCTGTTCGTAAACGTCGACGACGATGCGGGTTCCGCTGGTGATGTGCGGCGGGACCATCACGCGGACGCCATTGTCGAGGATCGCGGGCTTGTAGCTGGAGGAGGCGGTCTGCCCCTTCACCACGGCGTCGGCCTCGACGATCGTCGCCTCGATCTGGTCGGGGAGCTGGACCGAGATGGGCCGCTCCTCGTGAAGCTCCATGATCACGTCCATGCCATCCTGGAGGAAGGCCGCGGGCTCGCCGATCAGGTCCTTGGGCAGGTGCACCTGTTCGTAGGTGTCCTTGTCCATGAAGACGAGTTGGTCGCCCTCGGCATAGAGATATTGGAAATCCTTGGTGTCGAGGCGCACGCGCTCCACCGTCTCGGCCGAGCGGAAGCGAACGTTGTTCTTGCGGCCGTCGATGAGGTTCTTCAGCTCCACCTGCATATAGGCGCCGCCCTTGCCGGGCTGGGTGTGCTGGATCTTCACGGCGCGCCAGATGCCGCCTTCATATTCGATGATGTTGCCGGGACGAATGTCCACGCCGCTGATCTTCATGGATGTCTCACGATTTTGAAAAAGAGCCGGAAGGCGGGCTTTAGCGAGAGCGTTCCACTTATTCAATTGTTTGCCAGCGCCATTTCAACCTTCCCCGGCCAACAACGGATAGGGATTGATGGCCGAGCCCTCCCACCAGCCGTCGCCCGGCTGCATGCGGTGAATGGCGAAGTGGAGGTGCGGGCCTTCCGGATTGGCGTTGCCGGTGCTGCCGACCCGGCCGATGGGCGTGCCGCGCTTCACCTGCTGGCCCTCCCTCAGGCCGGGCGCATAGCCGGCGAGGTGTGCATAATAATACATCCAGCGCTTGTCCGGAGAGCGCACATAGACGGTGATGCCGCCGCCCCCGTCGCTGAAGAATAGCTTCTCGACGGTTCCGGGCGCGGCCGCGACCACGGGGGTGCCCTGGTCTGCCATGATGTCGATCGCATCATGGACACGAGCGCCGCCGGCCCTCGCCTGGGTGTAGGTATCGACGAGCTGGTTCGGCTTTACACCGGCGACCGGAATGGCGAGCCCCGTGGGGCCGACGACCAGACCTTCGGCAATCTCGACCTCGCCGCCCCGCTCCGTCTTGACCACTGCCGTATCGCCGGCCGCCTCGACATCCTCGCCGTCCCCCGCATTGCTGTAGGCGATGATCCAGAAAGCGCTGGTGAGGAGGCAGACGATGATGGCGGTGGCGATATTGCTCGCCCAGAGCTTGAACCTCATCAAGCCTGGAATATCACGGGCATGCCGTCGCTGGCCATCTGGCTGACGCGCGCCGCGTCCCAATTGGTCAGGCGAACGCAGCCATGGCTCTGCGCGCGCTGGATCGTTTCCGGCGCGCTGGTGCCGTGGATGCCATAATTTTCTTTGGAAATATCGATCCAGACGACGCCGACCGGGCCGTTGGGGCCGGGCGGAAGACGCTGCTCGTCCTCGTCGTCGGCCACGTCCCAGAACAGCTCGGGCTGAT
This sequence comes from Sphingosinicella humi, assembly GCF_003129465.1. Lineage (NCBI taxonomy): Bacteria > Pseudomonadati > Pseudomonadota > Alphaproteobacteria > Sphingomonadales > Sphingomicrobiaceae > Allosphingosinicella > Allosphingosinicella humi. Next base: position 2,256,654 of record NZ_QFFF01000001.1, on the reverse strand, counting down.
AATGGAAGGGCGGGTTATAGGCGATGCTGGTCACCTTCCAATTGCCGAGCGGCAGCGGGTCGTGGGTGCTGCCCATGGTCGCGGGGAACTGCGCGAGCAGCCGATCGCCTTCGCCATAGAGGCGGAGAACGCCGTCCGACTTGTCGACGACGATCCGCTCGGCCTTGGGCAGGTCACCGCTGACGTTGAGGTCGCTCAGCATCTTCGCCGCCTCGGCCGGCACCTCGCCATAGTCGCGAGAGCTGGGAAGGACGTTGGGCAGGCGCAGCACCGTGCCGGCGCGGAGCACCATGTCCGGGCGGTTGAGGGCGATGATGGTGGCCGGCGTCGTGTGGAACTTCTCGGCGATCTTCTCGAGCAGATTACGATAGCCGAGCCGCTCCATCTTCGCCTGCTCCGCCGGATCGTCGGGAATGGAGCCGACGAACGGCCCCTGGGCATCGCTCTCGTCGATGCGCAGGCGCCTGGTGGAGGGCGCCTTGTCGGTGAGCAGCGCACGCCGTGTGGGCGTATCGAGCACGCCCGTCACCTTGAGGCCCCGCGACGTCTGGAAGCCCTTCACCGCCTCTTCGAAGGACATGCCTTTCTTGCCGTCGATGACGCCGGGCGCGAAGCCGGCGCGATCGAGCAGGACCTGGGCATGAAAAATCGTGCCATCGATGCCGCCGTCCTCGCGCTGCGGCGACCCGCCTGTTTCGTTCTGGGCAACCGCCGCGCCGGCCAAAGGAGCCGCGGCTACTACGGCCAGCGAGCACAGCAGCGCCGCCAGTAATTTTCTGTCACGCACGCAATCACTCCATCCTGGTTTGCGGCGTTCAACGTCGGAAGCGAAACTTCTTTCCCCGAACCGCCGTTCGGCCGGAGTTATGGCAAAGCGTGGCGAGATCAGGATCGGCTGCTCGGGTTGAACTACAAGCATTGGCGCGGCCGCTTCTATCCCGAAGGACTGCCGCAGAAGCGCTGGTTCGAACATTATGCGGCGACCTTCGACACGGTCGAGATCAACAACAGCTTCTATCGCCTGCCGACGGCGGAAACTTTCGACAAATGGCGCGAGCAGGCTCCGGACGGCTTCTGCTATGCCGTGAAAGCGAACCGTTTCCTGACCCAGGCGAAGAAACTGAAGGACTGCGCCGAGCCGCTGGAGCGGATGATGACGCCCTTTCGGCACCTAGGCGACCGCCTCGGCCCGATCCTCTACCAGCTACCGCCGCGCTTCCGCGCCAATCTCGAACGGCTCGACGAGTTTCTCAGCTTGGTGCCCAAGGACGTGATCAACGTTTTTGAGTTTCGCGAGAAAAGCTGGCTTACCGAGGAGGTGCTGGGGCTGCTCGGCCGGCACGGCGCCTCCTTCTGCGCCCACGACATGCCCGGCTCGGCGACCCCGCGCTGGGCGATCGGGCCGATCACCTATGTCCGCTTCCACGGCAGCGAGGGCAAATATTGGGGGCGCTATTCTGATGAGGGCCTGCTCGGCTGGACCGACTGGATCGTGGAGCAGGCGAAAGGCGGCCGCTCAGTCTGGTGCTATTTCAACAACGACATCGACGCCCACGCCATCCACGACGCACTCACGCTGCGCGCGATGGTGAAGCAGGCCACAGGGTGAACAAGTCGTAGACTCGTTCGTCCCGAGCGAAGTCGAGGGGCGCTGGCACGGAGTCATCACATATGCCCCTCGACTTCGCTCGGGAGGAACGGACACTCCTACTTGCGCGTCAGTATGTCTTGGAATTGCTTGATTGCGGACGCCGGTCCCTTCGCATGCCCCCACACCGAACCGCAAACCGCCAGGAAGTCCGCTCCCGCCTCGACCAATATGCGCCCATTTTCCGGCGTAATGCCGCCGATGGCGACGCAGGGGATTTCGAACAAGGTCGACCACCAGCCGAGGATCGACGGGTCAGGGCGGTGGATGGTCTCCTTGGTGCGGGTGGGGAAGAACGCGCCGAACGCGACATAGTCGGCCCCCGCCTCCCCCGCTTCCATGGCCAGGTGCCGGCTGTCGTGGCAGGTGACGCCGATCTGGGCCGAGGGGCCGAGCAGCGCCCTCGCCTCGCGCGGGTCGCCGTCGCTCTGGCCGAGGTGGACGCCGTCGGCACCCAGGCGCTTCGCCAGCGCCATGTCGTCGTTGACGATGAAGGCGACGTCATGCTCCGCGCAGATGCGCTGGAGCGGCTCGGCGAGACGCGCCGCCTGATGCTGGTCGACGTCCTTCACCCGGAACTGGAAGGCGGCGACTGGGCCTCCGTCCAGGGCGGCGGAGAGCCGATCCGGAAAGTCGCCGCCCACCTCGAGCGGCGAGATCAGGTAGAGCTGGCACGGCGCACGTGCCCCGCCTTCGAAGCGCGCGGCGAATTCGGGATCCAGCAGCAGATCGTCTTCGTCGGTCATGCGTCCCTCTCAGCACCAAGCCGGGCCGCGCTCAAGCAGAGAAAGCGGTCAGGCTTGCGGCCGCTGCCCCAGCGGCCCCTGACCTTCCCGAACCCCGCCTCGGCGAACAGCCGCTGCACATCATGGCCTTCATAGAGCCTGAAGCCATGTTCGTGCCCGGGCCATTTGCGAAGCTCGTAGGCCGGCTCGAAACAAATGGCGAGGCGACCGCCGGGCCGGAGCACCCGTGCGAACTCCGCCATCACCGCGGCGGGATCGGACCAGAAGTAGATGTTGTTGACGCTGCACGCCTTGTCGAAGGCTGCGTCGGGCAGCGGCAGGGCCTCGGCGGATGCCCGATGGAGGTGCAGGCGCTCATGGCGGCGAAAGCGTCGGCGGGCGCGGGCCACCATCGGCTTGGAGATGTCGACGCCGTGAACCTCGCCCGAGGTGGCGGCGAGGATCATCGCCAGCAGTTCGCCGCCGCCGAACCCGACCTCCAGCACGCTATCATGCGGCTGGAGGTCGAGCTGCTCCAGGGTCACCCGGTTCATCTTCCGGCCGATGCGGTTGAGCCATGGGCCCATCCACCAATGCCCGGCCCAGCCGCTCGGGCAAGCGAACTGCCGGGCCAGGAAGCGATGGACGAAGGACAGCGTTATTCCTTTGCCGTCGAGGCCTGATGGATCTCGTCGATCGCCTGCCCAAGCGAACGATCGAACTCCTCGTCGCTCATCTGGTGGCGGAGATCCTCGAGCAGGGCGCGCGAGAAGCTGGCGATCATGCCGTCATTCTTCGCCAGCTCGCGGCAGGCGTCCGCGCGCGAGTAGCCGCCAGAAAGCGCCACGACCCGCAGCACGCGCGGGTGATCGACGAGCGGCTTGAACAGGTTGGCCTGGACCGGGATCGACAGCTTCAGCATCACCTTGTCGTCGCCGGGCAGCGCGTCGAGCGCCTTGGTCAGCTCTTCCAGCAGGATTTGATCGGCCTCGGTACGCTCCGGGCTCTTGATGTTGACCTCGGGCTCGATGATCGGGACGAGGCCGGCGGCGAGCACCTGCCGCCCCACCTCGAACTGCTGGCGGACGACGGCGGCGATGCCCTCGCGGTTGGCGAGGTTGATGACCGAACGCTCCTTGGTGCCGAAAACGCCCAGGCTCTTGGCGCGGGTCAGCAGCGCGTCGAGCTCCGGCATCGGCTTCATCATCTGGACGCCGTTCGCCTCGGCTTCGAGGCCCTTGTCGATCTTGATGAAGGGAACGACGCCGCGTTCCTTCAGCACCTCAGGCACCGGCTTGCCATCAACCTGGCCGTCCATGGTGCGCTCGAACAGGATGGCACCGATCACCTTGTCGCCGCTGAAGGCGGGCGAGGTGATGATGCGCGAGCGCATCTGGTGGATGAGGCCGAACATCTCTTCCTCATTAGACCAGGCACCCTCTTCGATGCCGTAGCCCTTCAGCGCCTTGGGCGTAGAACCGCCGCTCTGGTCCAGCGCGGCGATGAAGCCTTTGCCGTTCCCAATTTTCGACAACATCTCGGAATTCTGCATCGAAATATCCTCAGTTAGAATCAGCGGGTGGGCACGGGTGCCCAGGGTGGACCTTTCAGCTCCAGATTATTTCCCTCCGGATCCGAAAGGTAAATGGATGGGCCGTCGCCCTCCGCGCCGTAGCGCGAGACTATCTCGGCCTCGATACCGTGGGATTTGAGCTCGGCCAGGATCGCCTCCCCATCCCACGGCATGACGCGGAAGCAGATATGGTCGACGTTGCGGCCTTCAGCCCCCGGCGCAGCGCCGCCCATGGCGCCGAGCTTTCCGTCGACCGGCACGAGATCGACCAGCGCGGAGCCGGTCCGAAGTTGGTAAAGTCCGATCGCTTCCTGCTTCTTTTCCCAACGGGCGCCGAGCACGTCGATGTAGAAATTGGCCACCCTCTCCAGGTCGACGACGCGCAGCACGACATGGTCGATGGCCTGGATCGTGATCATGCCCGCTCCAGTGCTTTCACCCCCGGCAGTTCCTTGCCCTCCATCCACTCGAGGAAGGCTCCGCCCGCCGTCGAGACGAAGGTGAAGTCGTCCGCCACCCCGGCATAATTGAGCGCCGCCACCGTGTCGCCGCCGCCGGCCACCGAGACGAGCGATCCGCCCTGGGTCAACGCGGCCGCGGTCTGGGCGAGCTGGACGGTCGCGCGGTCGAAAGGCGGCGTCTCGAAGGCGCCGAGCGGGCCGTTCCAGACGAGCGTGCGGCAGGTCTTCAGCGCATCCGCCAGAGCCTCCACGGCAGCCGGGCCGACGTCGAGGATCATCTCGTCGGCCGCGACTTCATGGACGTTGCAGGTGCGCAGGCTCGGCGGATTGGCCGCGAATTCCTTCGCGACCACCACGTCATAGGGCAGGTGCACGGTGCAATTGGCGGCGTCGGCCGCGTCGAGGATGGCGAGCGCCGTATCCTTGAGGTCGTGCTCGCACAGCGACTTGCCGACATCGACGCCGCGCGCGGCCAGGAAGGTGTTGGCCATGCCGCCACCGATGATCAGGTGATCGACCTTGGCGACCAGGTTCTTCAGCACGTCGAGTTTGGTCGAGACCTTGGCCCCGCCAACGACGGCCGCGACCGGCCGCTCGGGGTTGCCAAGCGCCGCTTCGAGCGCCTTCAGCTCCTTCTCCATCGCGCGCCCGGCATAGGCCGGAAGCAGATGGGCGAGGCCCTCGGTCGAGGCATGGGCGCGGTGGGCGGCCGAGAAGGCGTCGTTGACGTAGAAATCGCCGAGCTCGGCCATCGCCGCGGCGAGCGCCGGATCGTTCTTCTCCTCGCCCGGGTGGAAGCGGGTATTGTCGAGGATGGCGACATCGCCCGGGTTCATCGTCGCCACGGCCGCCTTGGCGCCGTCGCCCTGGCAATCCTCGACGAAGCGCACCGGCCGGCCAAGCACGTCGCCATAAGCCCGCGTCACCAGCGACAGCGACATATCCGGCCGCTGCACACCCTTCGGCCTGCCGAAATGCGCCAGCAGCAACACGATCACGCCGCGATCAGCGAGCTCGGTCACCGTCGGCAACGTGGCGAGCAGCCGCGTATCGTCGGTCACCGCGCCGTCCGCCATCGGGACGTTCAGGTCCACGCGCACCAGAGCACGCTTGCCGGCGATATCGCCTAGATCGTCGAGGGTTTTGAAGTTCGCCATTCGCTTCCTCATGTCATTCCGGCGAAAGCCGGAACCCAAGAACACGGGCTTACTCGAAACACGCCGTGTCCTTGGGTCCCGGCTTTCGCCGGGATGACGCAGATCAGATCAGCTTCGCGATCGCAGCGGCCGTGTCGACCATGCGGTTCGAGAAGCCCCACTCGTTGTCGTACCAGGAGACGACGCGGACGAGCTTGCCCTCCAGCACCGCCGTCTCGAGGCTGTCCACGGTCGACGAGGCCGGATTGTGGTTGAGGTCGATCGAGACCAAAGGCTCGTCGGTGAAGGCGAGGATGCCCTTCAGCGGACCGCTTTCGGAGGCCGCCTTCAACGCTCCGTTCACTTCCTCGAGCGTCGTGTCGCGCGACGGCGTGAAGGTGAGGTCGACGAGGCTGACGTTCGGCGTCGGGACGCGGATCGCCGATCCGTCCAGCTTGCCCTTCAGCTCCGGAAGCACCTCGGCGACGGCGCGGGCGGCGCCCGTGGTCGTCGGGATCATCGACATGGCGGCGGCGCGGGCGCGGCGCATGTCCGGATGGATCTGGTCGAGAATCTTCTGGTCGTTGGTGTAGGCGTGGATCGTGGTCATCAGGCCGCGCTCGATGCCGATCGCCTCGTGCATGACCTTGGCGACCGGCGCCAGGCAGTTGGTGGTGCAGGACGCGTTCGAGACGATCGTGTGCTCGGCGGTCAGCTTGTCATGATTGACGCCGTAGACGACGGTGAGGTCGACGCCCTTGGCGGGGGCCGAGATGAGCACGCGCTTGGCGCCGGCATCGATATGCTTCTGGGCCGACGCGCGATCGGTGAAGAAGCCCGTCGATTCGATCGCGATGTCGATCTGGTTCTCGGCGTGCGGCAGCTTGGCCGGGTCGCGCTCGGCAGTAACCTTGATGCGCTTGCCGTCGATGATGAGGTCGTTGCCGTCGGCCTTCACCTCGCCCGGATAGGGGCCGTGGACGCTGTCGCGCTTGAAGAGCATTGCGTTCGACTTGGCGTCGGCGAGGTCGTTGATGGCGACCAGCTCAAGCCCGCAATCCGGCCGCTCGAGGATCGCGCGCGCCACGAGGCGGCCGATCCGCCCGAAACCGTTGATTGCAACTCTGGTCGCCATGTCATTGATCTCCTTGCTGAAGCGCCGCGACGATCTGCGGCACGATGGCTTCGGCGGTGAAGCCGAAGCGCTTGAAAAGGTCTTCCGCCGGCGCGGAGGCGCCGAAGCGGTCGAGGCCGATATTGAGGCCGTGCGAACCGGTATAGCGTTCCCAGCCGAGCGTGGTGCCGGCTTCGATCGACACGCGCAGCACGTCCGCACCGCCGAGGATGTCCGCCCGGTAGGCGGCGTCCTGCGCGTCGAAAAGATGCCAGGCCGGCATCGAGACGACGTCGGCGCCGATCCCCTGCCCTTCGAGTGCGGCGGCGGCGGCCAGCGCGGTCTCGACTTCCGATCCGGTGGCGAGCAGCACGACTTTGCGGGCCGCGCTCGCCGCCCGCAGGCGATAGGCGCCCTTCGCGCAGAGATTCTCGCTCGCATCGCTGCGGACCTGCGGCAGGTTCTGGCGGGTGAGGCAGAGGAGCGACGGCCCGTCCTGCTTCTCCAGCGACAGCGCCCAGCATTCCGCCGTCTCGACCGCGTCCGCGGGGCGGAAGACGGCGAGGTTCGGGATCATGCGCAGGCTCATCACATGCTCGACCGGCTGATGGGTCGGGCCGTCCTCGCCGAGGCCGATCGAATCGTGCGTCATCACGTAGATGGAGCGCACATTCTGCAGCGCCGAGAGCCGGATCGCCGGACGGCAATAATCGGAGAAGACCAGGAAGGTCCCGCCATAGGGAATGATGCCACCATGCAGCGCCATGCCGTTCATCGCCGCGGCCATGCCGAACTCGCGGATGCCGTAATAGATGTAGCGGCCCGAATAATCGTCGGCCGTCAGAGGCTGGGTCGCCTTGGTCTTGGTGTTGTTGGAGCCGGTGAGGTCGGCCGAGCCGCCGATCGTCTCCGGCAGCAGGTCGTTGATCGCGCCGAGCGCCATCTCGGACGCCTTGCGCGTCGCGACCTTCTGCGGATTGGCGATGAGGTCGCCGAGATAGGCGTCGAGCGAGAAGCCTTCCGGCAGACGCCCTTCCATGCGGCGGACGAACTCGTCACGCTCCGCGCTGCCTGCAAGGCGGCCGCGCCACTCGCCATGGGCGCCGGCGCTGCGCCGTCCCGCCTCGCGCCAGGCGTCGAGGACGTCGGCGGGAAGCTCGAACGGCTCGTGCGCCCAGACCAGATGTTCGCGCGCGGCGGCGACCTCGTCCGGGCCGAGCGCCGCGCCGTGGGTGGCCGAGGTGCCCTGCTTGTTGGGCGCGCCGTAACCGATGATGGTGCGGCAATCGATCAGCGACGGCCGCGGATCGGCGAGTGCCTCGTCGATGGCCCGGCGAATATCGGCGAAATCATGCCCGTCGCAGGAGACGGTATGCCAGCCCGACGCGCGGTAGCGGGCAAGGATATCCTCCGACGACGACAGATCGATCGATCCGTCGATGGTAATCTTGTTATTGTCCCACAGGACGTTGAGCCGGCCGAGCTTCAGGTGCCCGGCGAGACCCACCGCCTCGTGGTTGATGCCTTCCATCAGGCAGCCGTCGCCGGCGATCGCCCAGGTGCGGTGATCGACCAGATCGTCGCCGAACGTCGCATTGAGGTGCCGCTCCGCGATCGCTATGCCGACGGCCATCGCGAATCCCTGCCCGAGCGGCCCCGTGGTCGCCTCCACGCCCGGCAGCATGAAATTCTCGGGATGGCCCGCGCAGGGCGAACTCATCTGGCGGAAGTTGCGGATGTCCTCCATCGTCGGCTTCTCGTAGCCGGTCAGATGGAGCAGCGCGTAGATCAGCATCGAGCCATGGCCGGCCGACAGGACGAAGCGGTCCCGGTCATGCCAATCAGGGGCTTGCGGATCGTACTTCAGATATTCCGTGAAGAGCACGGTCGCGACGTCCGCCATGCCCATCGGCATCCCGGGATGGCCGCTGTTCGCCGCCTGCACGGCATCCATGGCCAGTGCGCGAATGGCATTGGCGAGCAATCTCGGTTCGGCGGGCATGAGCTTCCTTTTAAGATGGAGACGGCGGCGCTAGGCGACTCGTGGCGCTCCCACTGCAGGTTCCTTTAGAGGCGGGGGCGCGCTCGTCAACTCCAGCACCCCTGAGGCGTTTGCCGCGGCGAAAGGTCATGCTATTGCTGGCGTCATGGCGGACGAACGGGCGATGACGGCAATCGAGAGGATCGAGCGGGCGCTGGGCCGCATCGAAGCCGCCTCCCAGGCGGCGGCGCAGGGCGCACGAAGCGACGGTGGCGAGCTGATCGAGCTTCGCCAAACCCATCAGGCGCTACGCAACAAGGTCGAAGGCGCCATCGGACAGATAGACCGCCTGCTGGCGAGTCAGGGAGGATAGGATGGCGTCCGTCGAGGTCGAGATCGCCACGCGCAAATATGCCGTCGCCTGCCGCGACGGCGAGGAAGAGCGCCTGCGCTCCGTCGCCGCCATCGTCGATCGCAAGGCGCGCGATGCGACCGGCGCGCTCGGCAGTCTCGGCGAATCCCGGCAGCTCCTTTACGCGTCCCTGCTCCTCGCCGACGAACTTAAGGAACGGCGCGAAGGCGGCGGCGGCCCCATTGAGGCGGAGCCCGACCCCGCCATCGCCGATGCGCTGGAGCGGCTGGCGGAGCGGATGGAAACCCTCGCCTCCCGGCTTGAGGCGGACGCTCACAACTCCTAAATAGAAGCGCGACGGGTACTGCCCGGTACGAGCTTTCGAGAACATCCCTGAGGCGATAAGACATCCTCGGGGGCTGTCCCTGCCCGGACCCTGGTCCGACGTACATGGCTCCCACCTGACGTTCTGGCGTCAGAGGATATTCCAGCAAACGGCCATGGCGGTCCCGTCACCTTCCAAGAGCGATATGCGCACCCATGCCCTTGCCGAGCGGCGGGCGTTCGCGCGATCGCTGAACGCCTCGCTCCGGGCGGAGCTGGAGGCGAAGCTCGTTCCGATCGTGCTGCCGCGGCTCATCGGCGCACGGATCGTCGCCGGCTACCACCCGCTGAAGGACGAGATCAGTCCCTATCCGGTCCTGGAAGCGCTGGGGAACGGCCAGGCCGCGGCCTTTCCCTGGTTCGCCGGGCGCGATTCCCGAATGACCTTCCGCCAGGGCCCCGCCGTAGAGCCGGCGCCCTGGGGCGTGTTGCAGCCCTCGGCCGACCGCCCGGCGGTCGCTCCGGACATCGTGCTGGTGCCGCTCGTGATGGCAGATCGTGGTGGCGTCCGGATCGGCCACGGCAAGGGCCATTATGACCGCGCGCTATCCCACCTCAAGGAGGCCTCCCCGATCCTGGCGATCGGCCTTGCCTGGGATATGCAGATCAGCGACAGGCCCATTCCGGCCGATCCGTGGGACATGCGCCTCGATGCGATCGCCACGCCCACCGAATGGATAGATTGCGAATGACCAACCCAAGCTGGCGCAAACCCTTCGGGATGTTCCTGATCCTGCTGCTGATCCTGGTTTGGTCGATCATCGTGGTGAGCCTGGCAGGACTGCTGGACGGTCTGCCCTGGCCAGTGCACGCGCTCTACTACACGGTGGCGGGAATCGTTTGGATCCTGCCGCTGAAGCCGCTTCTTAGATGGATGGAAACGGGAAAGTGGCGCGCTTGATGCCGGCCTGAGGCGCCGCCTTGGCCAACGAAAAGGAGCGCCCACCGATGGCAGGCGCTCCCTAAATAACCCCTCCTTGTCGGAAAGGCGTTAGCCGTTACGGGCTGACCGGCTCGTCATTGTCGTCGTCAACGAGCTCGACAATGCCCCAAATGGCCAGGCCGACCACGATCGCGCCGACGATCCAGGCAGCGGGTCCCATCTCCGCGAACTGAGCGTTCGCGCCCTTGCTGCCGACCGATTCCGTGGCCGGAGCCGGAGCGGTCGCGGCCTGCGCAACCGCCGGAGCGGAAGCAAGAAGAGCGGCCGCGCTGACCGCTGCGATTATTTTCTTCATTATTATCAATCCTTAGCTCAACTAGTCCGGAAGTGTGTCTAGACGGGGTCAGCCGGACTACGCATCCCCCAAATGAGGTAATTACACGATTTTCGTGCCCGCCGCTACGCTTCGGCCGAACGGCGCCGCTTTATTGCAACAGATAAGGTCGAGCGCCAGCCGCGATGAGGCCGCAGCTGAAGGGCTGGGAGATGATGATCAAGGAAATGGCGCGAGTGACGGGGCTCGAACCCGCGACCTCCGGCGTGACAGGCCGGCGCTCTAACCAACTGAGCTACACCCGCGTTCTGGTGTGGGGCGCGAACTAGGCGAGCGCCCCATGGCTGTCAAGCAAGGCTACCGCCTATTTTTGAGGGGCCCGACATCCTCGTCGACATCCTCGTGGTGACTGCCGGTCAACGTCCCCTCCTCGAACAGGAATCCGGCGATGTCCGGCTTGCCGGCGGCGTCGAGCACCGTCTTCAGGATGATGAGCAGCGGGACGGCCAGCAAGGCACCGGTCGTGCCCCAGACCCAGGCCCAGAAGCTCAAGGCGACCAGGATCAGCAGCGGGTTGATCGTGAGCCGCCGCCCAACGACGGAGGGCGTGATGATGTTGGCCTCGATCAGATGGATGACGGCGAAACTGATCGCGGGCAGGAAGGCGTAAAAAGGATCGGCGAACGCCATCAGACCGCCGAGCGCCAGCAGCAGCGTCGAGGCGATCGGCCCCAGATAGGGAATGTAGTTCAGCACCGCGACGATGCCGCCCCACATCAGCGGCGTCGGCATCTCGAGCATCCACAGGACCAGCGCCACCACCAGCCCCATCGAGACGTTCACCAGCGTGATGGTGCCGAGATAGGTGGACGTCGCGTCCACGACCTGCTGGATCACCCGCGCCGTCGTCATCGCGCCGTCGAAGCTCGCCCGGGTGACGATCGTCCGCTTCCGCATCCGCGTCCATCCGGCCAGGAAGAAGAAGATGACGAGAAGGGCGAAGAACATCTGGATGGCCGCATAGGGCGCCGACGTGGCGATGAGGTCGAGCATCGAATTGGGCGTTTCCACCGTCACTCGCTGCTCGGCGCCGGCGCGGCTGCCGAACTCGCGGACGATGTCGTCCATGAAGCGCTCCAGGCTCGCATAGACGTCGAGGATCGGGGCGAGCGTCTCCCGAATGCGCCCGATGCGATCCGGCAGGAGCATCACCCATTCCGTCGCCGGAAGAACGATCGAGGCGACCGCGATATTGGCGGCGGCGATGAAGAGAAGAACGCAGATGAGCGCGGACAAAGCGGAAGGGATTCGCCGTCGTTCGAACCATTCGAGCAGCGGCACCAGGGCGATCGCGATCACAAGGGCCGCGGTCACTGGGAGGAAGAATTCCGCGCCCGCCCGAAGCGCGAAAGGAAGCGCCAGCGCAAGGCCACAACCGGCCATGAGAGCGAGCGCGGCCAGCAACCGGTCGCGGCGATAGGCGGCCTCGGTCACGTCGTGCAGGGCGTCCTCGCCAGCGATAGGCCGCTCAGGCTTGTTCATGCCAACGCTCCGGCTTCGGCCGAAAGGCCAATATTTTCAGCACCGGTGCGGGTGCCGGAGACAATAGCGAAGACGGGGCTGAGAACCATGGAGGCATCATGCCCCAAAGCCGGGCTGTAGGAAAACGGGAATTGGTGCCCCTGGCCCGAGTCGAACGGGCACTCCTTTCGGAACTCGATTTTGAGTCGAGCGCGTCTACCAATTCCGCCACAGGGGCACGCAAGGCCGCCCTCTAGTGGAGCGGCCGGTGGGGAGCAACCGCTAACACAGCCCCCCGAAACTCCATTCGATCCGATCCCTCCGGCTGCGATCCTCAGGCTATCTGCGTCCGCACCCAATCGTCGACCTCGCGCTCGAGCACGGTCAGCGGCATCGCGCCCTTGAGCAGGATCTGGTGATATTGCCGGATGTCGAAGCGTGGCCCAAGCGCCGCTTCGGCTTTCCCGCGCACTTTCGTCCACATCGTGTGACCGACCTTGTAGCTCGTCGCCTGGCCGGGCGAGACGCAGTAGCGGTCGATCTCGCGGATCGTGCGCGGGCGCGGGAAGCCGATGGTCGAGACCATGTAATCGACCGCCTGATCACGGCCCCAGCGCTTGTGGTGGATGCCGGTGTCGACCACCAGGCGCGCGGCCCGGAACAGCAGCGACTGGAGCATGCCGACGCGGCCGAGCGGATCGCCCTCATAGGCGCCCATCTCGTCGGCCAGGGTTTCGGCATAAAGGCCCCACCCTTCGGTATAGGCGCCAAACGGGCTGAGCTTCAGCAGCATTGGCGTCGCCGGGCTTTCCATGGCCAGGCTGATCTGAAGGTGATGGCCGGGCGACGCCTCGTGATAGGTCAGGGACGGCAGCGTGTATTTCGGCCAGTCGTGCGTGTCCTTGAGGTTGATATAATAATAAGCCGGGCGCGACCCATCGAGCGCGGCGCTGTTGTAATAGCCGTTGGAGGCGCCGTCCTGGATGAACTCGGGCACGCGCACGACCTCGATATCGGCCTTGGGCAGCGTCGCGAACGCCCGCGGAAGCATGGCGTCGAGCTCCTTCATCTGCTCGTTGAGGCTGGCGAGCAGGGCCGCCCTGCCCTCGTCGGTGTTGGGATAGAGCTGCTTCGGGTCCTTGTTGAGCGCGACCATCCGCTCGCCGACAGTGCCCGACGACATGCCCTGCTCCTTGAGGATCGTGTCGATGCGTCCGCTGATATCCGCCACCTGGTCGACGCCAAGCTGATGGACCTCCTCGGGAGTCATGCTAGTCGTCGTCGAGGCGCGCACCGACGCCGCATAATATTCCGCGCCGTCGGGAAGCCTCCAGACGCCCGCGTCGTCGGTGGCCTTCGCGCGCATCTCCTCGACCAGCGCGATCTGACGGTCGAGCGCCGCGAAGACCTTTTCGCTGACGATCTTCTCGGCCTGGGCGGCGTGATCGCCGGCGACATTCGCCTCCTTGGCCCGGCGGGCGATGGAGGCGACGAGCACCGTCTCGGCCGCCGGCTGGTTGCGCAGCGCCTTCAGCTGGTCGAGCGCCGTGTCGAGACAGAAGGAGGGGGCAATGGCGCCGAGTGCCGCATCGGCACGCGCTCTCTCGCTATTCTGGTCCAGCACCGTGGAGAAAGCGGAGAGGCGGGCCAGATAGGCGTCCGCATCCGCCTTGTCGCGGATCGCGTGCTGCGAATCGAGGAAATCCGGAACGCCCTGATAGGCGCCGTCCTGCTGACTGATGACGAAGGGCGTGTAGCCAATGCCGTTATTGCCATAGGGAAACCGCTCGCCGCCTTCGACGATGTTGTTTCCGAGATAGGTGACGCAATCATAATGGAGCCGGCTCGCCTCCGACAGGCTGCCGCGGTCGATCGCCTTCAGCTCCGTCTGGAAGCCCTTGGCCACCGCCAGCTGCCGCGCAGCCTCGGCCTTGGAATAATCGGAAAGCTTCGACTTCAGCGCGGCGCGCGGGCCCTTGTCGAGGCCGAGCACGGTGGCGAATTCCGGCGTCGTATCGATGAAATTGTAGAACATGCGATCCATCACCGAGGCGAGTTTCGCTTCGGCCGGCGATGCCTGCGTTCCGCCTTGAGCGAACGCCGCGCGCGCGACGCCGCCGCCCATCAGCGCGATGGCGGAAACGGTGCTTGCCGACAGGATGAATGACCGACGATCCATTATGAACTCCCTCCCCTCGCCCGATTACGGGCGATTCATTGATGGCACTGCATCCAATGGATCGCGGCGACCGTCAATTGCGCGGCGCCTGCCGCCGATAGCTCAGGGCCTCGGCGACATGGACGCGGGTGACGCGCTCGCTGCCGGCGAGATCGGCCACGGTCCGGGCGACGCGGAGGACGCGGTGGAAGCCACGGGCCGAGAGCCGCATCGCCTCGGCCGCCTGCGCCAGGAGCTTCCGCCCCGGCTCGTCGGGCGACGCGACCTCGTCGAGCAGGTCGCCGTCGGCCTCGGCATTGGTGCGGACGCCGCTGCCATTGTAGCGGTTGGTCTGGGCGTCGCGCGCGGCCTTTACGCGAGCGGCGACTTCCGCCGACCCTTCCGCGGGCGGTGGCAGGACCAGGTAGGCGGCGGAGACGGCGGCGACATCACAGTGAAGATCGATGCGATCTAGAAGCGGGCCGGACACCTTCGCCTGATAATCGGCGGCACAGCGCGGCGCGCGGGAGCAGGCGAGCGCGGGATCGCCGAGATGACCGCAGCGACAGGGATTCATCGCAGCGATGAGCTGGACGCGCGCCGGAAAGGTGACATGGCTGTTGGCGCGGGCGACGCTGACGGTGCCGGTCTCCAGCGGCTGACGAAGCGAATCGAGCACCGAGCGCTGAAACTCGGGAAGCTCGTCGAGGAAGAGCACGCCGAGATGGGCAAGGCTGACCTCGCCTGGGCGGACCTTGAGACCGCCGCCGACGAGGGCCGCCATCGACGCCGAATGATGCGGGGCACGAAAGGGACGCTTGCGCATCAGCCGACCGTCCACGAGCGAACCGGCGACGCTCGCGACCATCGACACTTCGAGCGCTTCGGACGGCGTCAGCTCAGGCAATATGCCGGGGAGGCAAGCGGCGAGCAGCGACTTGCCGGCGCCAGGCGGGCCGCTCATCAGCACGTTATGGACTTAGGACCCTCTAACTTCTAAGAGCCCTTACATGTCCAGCAATCCCTCCCGTGCGTTCAGAAAGGCCTACTCCTACCTGCGTTTCTCAACGCCGGAGCAAATGAAGGGAGACAGCCTCCGCCGACAAATGTCGATGGCACGAGATTACGCGCGGCGACACAATCTAGAATTGGACGAAACCCTCACCTTTCACGACTTAGGGGTTTCGGCATTTCGAGGGCAGAACGCTGCGGGGGGCCGCCTCGCCTACTTTCTTGAAGCCGTCCATACCGGCTTGGTTCCGAAAGGGTCGCTCTTACTAATCGAGCAATTGGACCGGCTCAGTCGTCTCACTCCCCGCTTGGCGAGGAGAATACTGGAGGACATTCTGGAAGCCGGAATCTCTATCGTGACGCTGAACGATGGACGCGAGTATTCCCCGGAGTCACTTGATGACCCGATAGACCTCCTGGTCTCCATAATGGTGTTCATGCGCGCCAATGAGGAGAGCGTGACCAAGGCGCGGCGCCTCAAACAGGCTTGGGAGAACAAGAGGGCCAATCTGGCGGAGCGACCGCTAACCAGCCGCGTCCCGGCTTGGATAACGCTGGACCGGCAAAGCAACGTTCTTCGTCTTATACCCGAACGCGCAAAACTAGTGCGGCGGATATTCGAGCTGACCATAGAAGGCTTGGGGCAACACAAGATAGCGGAGACGTTCAACCGTGAAGGTCTCGCGCCATGGGGGCGCGGGAAGCATTGGCACAGGTCATACATTGCCAAGATACTCAGCAATCCGGCCGTCATTGGGACGTTCCAGCCCCAAACACTGGAGTATGAGGACAATCGGAAGGTTCGGAAGCCCCTGGAGCCGGTGCAGGGCTACTTTCCCGCCGCTGTTCCGGAGGCTCTTTGGAAAGAGGTTCAAGCTCTCCAGGCGAGCCAAAGAGCGCCCACGCGCGGACGCCACGCGAGGAGCGCAATCAGTAATATCTTAGCTGGTCTTGCAACCTGCCCCACGTGCGGGGGGACCGCCACTCGCGTGAACAAGGGCAAGCGGAGTGTTCCGTCTTTCGTCTGTGCGCGGGCGAAGGCCGGAGCTGGGTGTAGCTACAAATCCGTCCGCTACGAGTGGGTAGAGCAAGCCATCATAGAGCGTCTGCCTTCGCGTCTCAGGGACACTCCGGCGGGGGGCGGAACTGGAGAGCTGGACGACGCACTCGCGAGCGTGGAAGCTCAACTAGACGTGCTTAGGGACCAAATCAAAACGGCGGTGGGCAACCTTACGTTTTCTCACTCCCCTGCCCTCGCTTCAAAGCTCAAGACTCTAGAGGCGGAGCTAGTGGAGCTTACAGCCGCTAGGGATGACTTGCTGGACAGGCGTTCGGCCGCGTCGGGCCCTCTTGTCGGGCAAAGGGTGGAGAGGCTTCTGGAGGCCTTGGAGGCAGCGTCGCTGGACCGTGAGGCAGCTAATCACGCCATGCGGAGCGTCTTTTCGCGCGTAGTTATCAACTATCCGCACGGAGAACTGGTTTTTGAGTGGACTCACGGCGGGACGTGCGAGGTCCCGTTTATGTGGCCCAACGAGAGCCACCTAACTAGTCTCTAGAGCATCGGAGGGAGAATGGAGGAAGTTGCGCGAGAAAAGCGTATTGAGGAGCTGCTAAATGAAATAGCCGAGCAGCGCGATACCCTAGCGAAGCTCTTGATGCCTGCGGTCGACCCAGCCGAAATCTCCTTCACAGCGAAAACTCCCTACAAAGTCGCCTGCTACCGACAGGGTCTCCTGTGGCGAGCGAACGAGCTCTCCCGGTCCGGATATGCCTCATTAGCGCGAGGCGACGCTATCGCGGGAAACGTCCTTGCGAGGGCTTTAGTAGAAGTAGCAGCCGCCATGGGCCACCTCCATAGACTCCTTCAACGACAAGTAGAGGGAGGACTGGAGGCAAATTTTGATGAGACAGTCATGCAGCTATTACTGGGCAGCAGGAATGATGAGGCGATGCCCCAAGCCGTCAATGTGATGGCCATGTTAAAAGGCGCCGACAAAGACGCTCCCGGCCTACTCGGCCAGTATGAGCAACTTTGCGAAGTAGCTCACCCGAATTGGGATGGAACCTGTGGCGCCTTCTCCACCGTGGACCGGGAACAAATACTAACCCACTTCGGGACTGAAACGGACCGCTATAAAGTGAGGGTCCTAATCGGACTTCACAGCGTCGCCGGAGCACTCGCCGGTGTTCTACACTGGCAAAAGAAAGTTTCCGACCTAATACCTGTCATCACTTCATTGTGTGAACAAGATATTTCTTCTCGGTCCGGTTAAAGGACTCATTGCACGAATAGAGCGACGATGGAGACGAAAAGAGCAGCGATGCCCGAGATTTGGCTCGCCCGATTGACGATTTCCCATATCAAGTCGGCCGGCGGCTCAGGTGATTCGGCCAAGCTGAGTGCCGCAACTATATAGGCTCGCGCCTGGGACTTCTCACTGTTGCCCATACGAAGACTATCTAGCGCGTCCTCAGCTTCTTTTAATGCGGAGACAAGCAATTCCTGGCTTTCGTGCGGGAGCGATGCGCGGGCGGACGAGGCGGAGCGACTATTCGCTACGCTTCCCAACTCGCGGGGAGGCTGCGCTTCATCGCCGCTAGGGACGGCGAACCCCCATCCTCTATCCCGTTCGATATGTTCTTCGACGAATGCTGAGCCGGGAGCCCGAATACGGACCTTCCATGTCTCGCGCGGTCCCATGTGCCCCGATACCTGGGCGTGACCGTTCGTAGCGGTCTCATCTGAAAAGCGGGCAATCCAATTGTCGCGCAGCGGCAATTCAGCCACCTTTGCCATCTCTCCGATGGTGAAATACTCAGGCCCATGCACTTCCGCGGCCTCGTAGATGGTGCGCAGTAAGCTGTTATAGAACTCCCGGTATTTCACTGAGGCAACCCCCGTCACAGCATCACGGCGATAGCCGCGCCCGCCGCCCATGTGAACAGCCAGCCGAATACGCTTTGAGCGAATACCTGTAGCGATGCTTCTTTGTCCTCACGCGCAAGCATTGCTGAGAGTGACGGGTCCATAAACAAGCCGATGAATAGCGACAACCCGAAGGCATGTAAGACGCCAATTTGAGGCAGGCCCAACGGAACGACAAACCAAGCCCACATGTCGCAAATGATAAAGGCTCTCAGGACCCCAATGGGCAACAAGACAAGCCACGTCGCGGCCAAAACGAAAGTCGCGTGAAATGCACTGACAACAGCCCCCATCCCCTCTCTCCCCCTGAATTTTCCGAAACCTTACTGTGACGCAACGATGGGAACAACAACAACCGTGGCCGAGGCTTTAACGGCTTTTTTGAAACGTCTAATTGCAATGCCAGGGGGACCCGAGACGCGGAGGAAATGGGACCCGTAGGAGTCCCAGCCGAAAGCAAAGGCGACCCGCCGAAAATGGAACCGCCCCTCCCCGGCCAAGCTCACTCGCCCCCATCATACCTAACGACCGGCCGACATATGCACCGTGAGCCCACCAGCTTCCGCACAAAAGGGGATTCACAGGTAGGCATTAGCATGTTACATACTAGTCAACGTCCGTTCACTGGTATGTAAAGGCCTCAGCTATGACCGCCTATGTTCCATACGTCCGCGTCTCCACGGCCAAGCAAGGTCGCTCAGGATTGGGCCTAGAGGCTCAGGAGGAAGCTATCCGGCAATTCCTGAAACCGGGGGACTCGCTGCTTTCTCCTACATACGTGGAAGTAGAGAGTGGGAGGCGAGGCGATAGACCGGAGTTGGCTAAGGCGCTGGCCCACGCGAAACTCACGCGGGCAACGCTCCTTGTAGCGAAGCTAGACCGTCTATCGCGAGACACTAAATTCCTCCTCACCTTGATTGACAGCGGAGTGGACGTGGCATTCGGGGACCTGCCGCAAGTCGAGGGAGCGATGGGGCGCTTCATTCTGACTCAGATGGCGGCTGTAGCTGAGCTGGAGGCAGGACTTACCTCTCAGCGGACCAAGGCAGCTCTTGCGGCGGCGAAGGCACGGGGCGTGAAGCTAGGTGGCTTCCGGGGTGTGAAGGTGGACCCAGCGCAGGGGCGGGAAGCCAAGCGGAAGGCGGCTGAGGAATTCCGCCAGAGGATTGCTCCTGTCTTTCAGACGTTAAAGGCCGAAGGTATCGTTAGCGCGTCGGCGTTGGCACGTTCATTGAACGAAAAAGGCATTCGGACGCGACGGGGAGGAAACTGGACGGCAACTCAGGTGCTCAGGGTTCTGTGAGGCATGGACCTAGCTGTGAACGCTGGCTCTAGCGTCAATTCTCAAGGACCGAGGCTGTCTCTGATAGGCTTTGGGACACCTGAGATTCTGCGGATTCCAACTCGCTAACTGCCTCGTCCAAATCAGGAACTACATACCTCCAATCGTCGTAGTCGAAGCGTGCAGCTATATGGTCTAATTCAGAATGAGCATTCTGTACGGAGGCAACAGCAGCTTCGACTTCCGATAAGCTCGCTTGAGCGTCCTCGATGGTTGTTTGCGCATCCTCAAGCTGCCGCGCCAACTCCGCGTTTTCGTTTTCCAGGCGGGCAATTTGCGACAAGAGTTCATCCTCAGTCGGCCCATCGTTGTTCGCGCAAGCTGCAAGTGCCCCAAGGCAGCCAATTATAAAGATTGCTTTCACATGCATTCCTCCCCCCAATGCGCCTCGCGCGCTAACATTCTCCCCTGCCCCCTGGCATTCTGGGGATGTTAATTGCCCGCCATTTGCGTCGAGTTACATTCAAATCTCCAGGGCATCGTGGGCCTCTACTCGGGACCACAGCCTCTTAATCCACTCACGCGCGACCAGTCGACTCTCTGCATCTTCGAGCTGCTGATACAGGTAGTCTGCGGAGTCCACGAATGCCTGGAGTTCAGAGAGCCGCTCGTTGTCGAGACCCTCGCCCTGTGTAATATCATTGTCTACCCAGGAGACGACCGGACCATCATCTTCAATCGTTGGCTGGATATTGGCATCGCGCAACCAACGGGAAATTGTATTCGGCCAAGCTATGTTGGCGAGTTCTCGTCGGATTTGTCGAAGAGATTTAACGGTGCCGTCCAGGCGTAAATGCCTTCCCGCTTCGACATACAGGGCGAAGCATCGACGCTTGTCGCTTCGGCTCAATGAGAGCCCGTGGGTAGCATTAGCCTCGATTGCAACGGCTACTGCGGTATCCTCCTGCATGTTTGCTACGCGAGCCTCAACGGTCTCAAGTCCCGCTGCCCGGGCGGCTTCCAAACGATGAAAGCCATCAACAACGAACAGCTCCCTTCCGATACGGGCTACAGAGATTGGCGGGAACGCATCACCACGCAGCATCGCCGCTTTGTATCGAGCAACTGTGTTCTCACTCAGGGTGTCTCGCGGTTGAAATCGCCTATCTAGCTTAATGATTGAAACGCCGAGGGATGCTTGGCGCCATCTGAGGCGCTGAATATCAGGAGCTGAAATGGGACTCTCCGAGGATACAGGTGTACAATTTGCACATGCGGTATAGAGGCGCGAGCTAGGCATCGCCATCTGGATAATATGGCTTTTCCGGTCGTTGACCCGCCTCGGCAGCTTCGAATAGATGTTTATGTTTCAGCGGGTTAGGCTGCGGGTTGTGCGGAGCATAGCTATCGCGGGTGTGCCAGAAAGACATCGAAACAGAAAGAAGCGTACAGCCCCCGCTCAACGGCGGTCGAACACCACAGCTCCGATGGCTGCTAGAACTATACCTTGAAGGACCGTGAGCAATATCGCCGATTGCTCAAACAATTGGTAGGGCGCTGCCTCCATACCCGGCTCCGCCAGTAACAAGGTGAACGCAATGAAGAGGAGCGCCCCGCTTCCCCAAAATGCCAATCGATACTTAAAGGCATGAGCTGCGGCGTTTCTCCAGCTAGCTTTAGGGTCCACCAAGGCCGCAGTCACTAGAATGGATACTGGAGGGACTATAAGCGCCAGATACCAGCTCCAAGCCGAGGAAGCGTCGTCGCCATATTTCCCTGCTACGGCCTGGGCCAAAATCAGCAATCCAAGAAGTGGTGCGACACCGAGCCACACATACAGTACCCGCTGGAGGGCTTCCTCACGCGTCATGATGCAAATCCAAGGGATTTCGCGTGAATTGCGAACGGAAGTCGCTCGTTCTCGGCGACCAGCCTCCCCTCCCGACCCTTATCGGCCTGAAATTCGTACACCAGGAGAGTGACGGTCGTACCCGACGGAACAGGCGTGGTCGACACCCGAGGGGGCAGTATCAAGCTTCCGGTGGACCGCCAGCGACCCAAATCGGTTTCAGTCGCGGCGTACGAAGCAGGCGTAAAAGCTCGATTGGTCACGACGAACACAAAAACTCGGAAGCGCCCATCCTCTCCCCAGACAAGCCTTTTGAAGTAGTCGAAGGCACCAAGCCATCCCCCTATCTTACCCGTCGAAAACCGCTTCTCCGCGACAGGGCTCCCGTCAGCGGCAAATCGCTCAAGTTCGGTGGCCATTGCGAACCCGCCCTCCACTCCAAAATAGAGGACTTTGTCATAGCCTTTCCCATCGAGTTTGGAGCGCAATCGCTGAGCAACGTCACCCAGCCGCCCCTTCAGGCTCACCCGACCCGTAAGGCTGTCCATGCTACTCGGTTGGGGAGGGGGCCAAGGGAGAAATGGAGCCGCGACATCCGCGTCTGCAAATGCGGCGGTCGCCGTTGTCGTGGCACTCGCCCATCGCGCCTCCGGGGGCCAACCACAACTGGCATCTACAACGGCAGCCCCGGTGTCGGAGGTGCAATACGCCAATCCCATCCGAGCTTTTCCGTCTATCCAGTCGGAGGTAGGCAACGGCGTCGTCCCCAGAAGCACATCGACAGAAGGGACTGGCGGCTCGCTAACAGCGACAGTGTCGGCTGGCGTCGATGGCCGCGCCTCCGATGCGCTACGCGGCGAATCTGAGGACTGGCACGCAGCCAACCCCGCCGCGAACACCCAAACCCCAACGATTCGTTTCATATGAACCCCTTGCCCATCCTGAGGTGCTCAGACTCAGATGTCTAGAGGGGTCTTGAATACACAATATGAGGAGATTGTGACCACCTGCCGCGGCGATCTCCAACGCCCGCTTGGCGGTCTCCTGCCCCTTCACCTGAGCGAGGTCGGGGCCGAACCCCGGCGGATCGGCCTCGCCCGGCGTGGGCGGCGATAAAGCCGCGCTTCCGCGGAAATGGTTGAGAAGCGCGATGAGGTCGGGCGCGGCGAGCACCTCGATGTCGCCCGCCCAGGCGGCTTCGGATCCTTGCGCCGCCGGGCAGATGAGCCCGAGGCTGCGCGACGAGGCGTGCATCGCCGCGAGCAGCACTCCCGGCGACGGCGCCAGCCGGCCGTCGAGCCCGAGCTCGCCAATGACGACATAGCCGGCCAGCATCTCGGCATCGACCGCGCCCATGGCCGCGAGCAGGCCGAGCGCGATCGGAAGATCGTAATGCGACCCCTCCTTAGGGAGATCGGCCGGCGACAGGTTGACGGTGATGCGCTTGGGCGTAAGCGAGAGGCCGATGGCGGCGAGCGCCGCATGCACCCGCTCCCGGCTCTCGGCGACCGCCTTGTCCGGGAGACCTACGACGACGAATTTCGGCAGGCCGCTCGCAATCTGGACCTGCACCTCGACGGCGCGCGCCTCGAGCCCCAGAAACGCCACCGTGGCGACATGCGCGACCATGCGAACTCCCCCCTGACGGCCTACACTCTGGCGTCACACCGCCGCCGAGTCGAGTCAGCCGGCTTCGCGCCGGATGCGGGCCCAATCGTCGTACAGCCCCTCACCCGGCTCCGATGGCACCGGCACATGAACCAGATTGAGAGGCATCTCCGGCAACGGCCTTCCCAGGTCCTCGTAGATGGTCGAAGTCGACAATCCATAAGGCTCCCCCTCCTCGTTGGAGTAGGCGTAGGCGACGTCGCGGATGCCGGTCATGTACATGGCGGCGAGGCACATCGGGCACGGATGACCGCTCGCATAGACGCGGCACCCGTCCAGGCGCGGCGACGCAAGCGCGTGGGCGGCGGCGCGCACGGCGTTCAGCTCCGCATGCGAGGTCGGGTCGCCGCTCGCCAGCATTTCGTTGACGCCCGATGCGATCACGGCGCCGTCCTTCACAACGACCGCACCGAAGGGGCGTCCCCCCTTTGCCACATTCTCGCGCGCCAGTTGGATCGCTTCCTCGATGAACGCCTTGTCGTCTGTCATTGTCGATCCTTTGCTTTCGTCTGCCTTGAGCCGGGAACCGGCCCCACCCACATGAGCGGCCATGAAGCTGCGCCGCAAATGGATAGCGCTCGGCAAGGTGCCTGCGGTCCGCACGAGCCTGTTCGTGCTGGGCCTGCTTTTGATCGTGTCGGCACCGCTGGTGGGCGTCGTGCCTGGACCAGGAGGCGTCATCGTCTTCGCGACCGGACTGGCGCTGGTGCTCAAATATAGCGAATGGGCGAAGCGGCGCTATGTGCAGTTCAAACGGCGGCACCCCAAGAAAGGCGCCTGGGCGGACTGGGGATTGCGCCGGCCGAGCGCCCGACGCCGTGAAAGGCTGCGCAAGGAGCGGCAATTGCGCGCGCTCGATGATTGACTTGCGCCCCACTTTTGCATATCCGCGCCCCCAACGAGGCCGCCACCTAACCGGCGGCCCTTTTAATTTCTTTCGAGGTATGAGCGATGAAGCGCACCTTCCAGCCGAGCAAACTCGTGCGCAAGCGGCGTCACGGCTTCCGCGCCCGCAAGGCGACCGTCGGCGGCCGCAAGGTCCTGGCCGCCCGCCGCGCCCGCGGCCGCAAGACCCTGTCGGCGTAAGCGCTCCGGGCGACATCCGGACGATCAGCCGCCGCGCGGATTTCCTCGCGGCGAATCGCGGCCGCCGCGCGCCCATGCCGGGATTTGTCCTGCTGGTGCGCGAGCGCGAAGATGGCGATTCCGCCATGCGGCTCGGCATCACCGTCACCAAGAAGATCGGCGGCGCTGTCGTCCGCAACCGGATGAAGCGCCGTTTTCGCGCCCTCGCCCGGGAGCTGTTGCCGACAGAGGGAATCGCCGGGGCGGATCATATCCTGATCGGTCGGGCCGGCGGTATCGAGCGGGATTTCGGCCTGCTTCGGGCTGAGCTCAGAAAAGCCCTGAAGAAAATTGCCCCCTCTCCCGTTCGCCCTGAGCCTGTCGGAGGGCTCGCTTCCACTTCTGGCGCTGAAGAGGAGAAGGAGAGGGCTTCGACAAGCTCGGCCCGAACGGGTGGGGCTGAAACTGGGGCGAGCCAATGATCGGCAAGTTCCTCATCCTGATCGCGCGAGGGTGGCAGCTTGGGCCGTCGCTGATCCTGCCGCCTTCGTGCCGATACACGCCCAGCTGCTCGGCCTATGCAATCACCGCCATTGAACGCTATGGGGCGCTGCGCGGCGGCTGGATGGCCGCCAAGCGCCTGTCCCGATGCCATCCCTGGGGGGGATCCGGCTATGACCCAGTACCTTGAGGGGAAGTAAGTGAGCGACAACCGCAACATGATCCTGGCGATCGTCCTTTCGGCGATCGTGCTCCTGGGCTGGAGCTTCATTTCGGATCGTTACTTCCCGACGGCGAGCGAGCCGTCCACCAAGATCGTCGAAGGCAAGCAGGTGCCGATCCCGCAGCCAGGCGAGGATCCCGCCGCGGACGCCCCGGCCGCCATCCGCGACCGCGCCGTGGTGCTGGCGGAAACGCCGCGCGTGGCGATCGAAAGCCCGCGTCTCAGGGGCTCGATCAATCTTCGCGGCGCCCGGGTCGACGATCTCGTCCTCACCGATTACCGCCAGAGCCTGGCCGAGGATTCGCCGTTCATCCGCCTGCTCTCCCCGTCCGGCACGTCCCAGGCCTATTTCGCGAGCTTCGGCTGGACCGGCGAAGGCATGACGCTCCCCGGCCCCGACACCGTCTGGACGGCGAGCAGCACCCGCCTCGCCCCCGGCAATCCCGTGACGTTGAGCTGGGACAATGGCCAGGGGCAGCGTTTCGACATCCGCCTCTCGGTCGATGACGGCTATATGTTCACCGCCGACCAGAGGGTGAGCAACAGCGGCACCGGCGCCGTTGCGGCGCGTCCCTACGCCCTCATCAGCCGGGCGGAGGAGTCCGAGGATCCCGACAGCTGGACGATGCATGTCGGGCCCATCGGCGTATTCAACGACGCCGCCAATTACGACTGGAGCTATGAGGACATTGCCGAGGAAGGCGACCAGCGCTTCTCCAGCACCGGCGGCTGGCTCGGCTTCTCCGACAAATATTGGCTGACGGCACTGGTACCGCCTCAGCCCGCCGACATCTCCGCCGCCTTCCGGCGCGGCGCCAATGGCGGATTCCAGGCCAATTACACCGTCGAGCCCACGATCATCGCCCCGGGCCAGGCGGCGACGCACCAGTCACGGCTGTTCGCCGGCGCCAAGGAGGTGGAGTTGCTCGCCCATTATGAGGACGATCTGGGCATCGCGAAATTCGACAAGGCCATCGACTGGGGCTGGTTCGAATGGTTCATGAAGCCGATCTTCGCCCTGCTGAACTGGCTGTTCCACGCGCTCGGCAATTTCGGCCTGGCGATCATCTGTCTCACGCTCATCGTCCGCCTGCTGCTCTTCCCGATCGCCCAGAAGCAGTTCAAGTCGATGGCCGCGATGCGCATCGTGCAGCCCAAGATGAAGGCCATCCAGGAGCGCTGGAAGGACGACAAGCCGCGCATGCAGCAGGAGATGCTGAAGCTTTATCAAGAGGAGAAGGTGAACCCGATGGCGGGCTGCCTCCCCATCCTGCTTCAGATCCCGATCTTCTACGCGCTCTACAAGGTGCTGATGCTGGCGGTCGAGATGCGGCACGAGCCCTTCATCCTGTGGATCAAGGACCTCTCCGCGCCCGATCCGATGACCCCGGTCAACCTGTTCGGCTATCTCGACTTCACGCCGCCGGCCTTCCTCGCGCTCGGCATCCTGCCGATCCTGCTCGGCATCACCATGTGGCTACAGTTCAAGCTCAATCCGCAGCCGATGGACCCGGTGCAGAAGCAGGTCTTCTCCATCATGCCCTGGGTGTTCATGTTCATCATGGCGCCCTTCGCGGCGGGCCTGCAGCTCTACTGGACGGTGTCGAACATCCTCACCATCGCGCAGCAGAAGTGGCTCTACAGCCGCCATCCGCAGATGAAGGAAGCGGCCGAGGCGAAATGAGCGAGGCGACGGACGACCTCGACGAGACGGCCCGGAAGCTTTTTTCCGGGCCGATCGCTTTCCTGAAATCGGCGCCCTCGCTCCAGTTCCTGCCCGAACCGGAAGTGGAGGAGATCGCCTTCGCCGGCCGCTCCAACGTCGGCAAGTCGTCGCTGCTCAACAAGCTCACCAACCGCCGCGATCTCGCCCGCACGTCCAACACGCCCGGGCGGACGCAGGAGCTCAATTTCTTCGATGTCGGCCAGCCGCTGCGCTTCCGACTGGTGGATATGCCCGGCTACGGCTTCGCCAAGGCCCCGAAAGAGGTGGCGCGAAAATGGCGCTTTCTCGTCAACGACTATCTTCGCGGGCGGCAGGTGCTGAAGCGGGCGCTGGTCCTCGTCGACAGCCGCCATGGGCTCAAGGACATCGACCGCGAGGTCATGAAGATGCTCGACGATGCGGCGGTCAGCTATCACCTCGTCCTCACCAAGGCGGACAAGGTGAAGGCGAGCGAGCTTCAGGAGGTCGAGAAGCGGACGGCCGAGGAAGCGCGCAAGCATCCGGCGGCTCATCCGGAGATCGTCACCACCTCGAGCGAAACCGGGCTGGGCATTGATCGGTTGAGACGCGCGGTCGTGGAGGCGATAGGCTGACGAGCGGCCGTCATGTTGGGCTGATTCAGCGTCCATGAACATCGCCGGTCGAACCGGCTCAACCTGTGTTCATGGATCCCGCGTCAAGTTCCGGATGACGATTGGAGGAAAGATGCTCAAGCTCATCATCGGCAACAAGGCTTATTCCTCCTGGTCGTTGAGGGGCTGGCTGGCGGTCAAGCAGTCCGGCCTGCCCTTCGAGGAAATCACCGTTCCCATGTTCGACGAGGAATGGAATCGCCGACGCGAGGGCGACGAGTTCGCGCCGTCGGGCGGCAAGGTGCCGATCCTGTGGGACGACAAGACCGTCATCTGGGACAGCCTCGCCATCATTGAATGGCTCGCCGACAAGACCGGCCGTGACCGCTACTGGCCGACCGACGACGCTGCCCGCGGGATGGCCCGGTCGATGGCCGCCGAAATGCATTCCAGCTACCAGAATCTCCGGCGCGACTATGCGATGAATGTTCGAAAGCAGTTCCCGCCGACGGAGCTGTCTGAGGATGTTCGGGCCGAGATCGTCCGGATCATGGAGCTATGGGCTCAGGCACGGGCACTGCACGGCAGGGGTGGCCCGTATCTGTTCGGGACCTTCGGCGCCGTCGACATCATGTTCGCGCCCGTCGTCACCCGCTTCGCCACCTATTCCATCCCGGTGCCCCGCTTCGCCGCCGCCTATATGGCAGCGATCCTCGACCATCCCTGGATGCGGGAATGGATCCAGGCGGCCCAGGACGAGCCTTGGATCATCGAAAATTATGAGGTTCCGGCGACGTAGGGCTTCCCGTCCTTATGCGTGTAGCCGCCGCTCTTGGCATCGAGATGCAGATCGATGTCGGGATAGTGGCAATCGCTCCTCGCCGCCTTGCCGACGGCGACGAAGACGCAGTCCCTGTCGCTGCGGTTGACCAGATGATGGCCGTTCGCCCTCGCCTTTGGAAAGGCGGCGACGTCGCCGGGCCGCATCACGGTCTCGCCATCCTCCTCGACCAGCACGGCCTCCCCGGCAAGGAGGATGACGAGCTCGTCCTCGCCCTCGTGCCAGTGCCGCTGGCTCGACATCGCGCCGGGCCTCAGCGTCACGTGGCTTGCGCCGAAATCGGTAAGCCCCGCGGCCGGCGCGAGGCGTCGATACCAGCGGCCGGCCACGTCTTGCGCGAACGGCGCCGGATAGCCGGTCCGGTTGGTGAGTTCGATCGAGTCGAGGTCGATCTTCGGCATCGCATTACTCCGCTGGGCAAGGCGTGGTCCCCTTGCTAGGCCGCGTGCATGACCGCTGCAATCGACCCCGTTGACCTCGCCTCCCGCCTCATCGCCTGCCCCAGCATCACGCCGCAGGAAGCGGGCGCTCTCACCATATTGGGTGAGGCGCTGCAGGAACTCGGTTTCGAGGTACATCGCTTCCTCTCCGGCAGCGCGCCGGACGGACCGGTCGAGAATCTCTTCGCCTCGCGCGGCAGCGGCTCGCCCCATTTCGCTTTCGCCGGTCACATCGACGTCGTTCCCGCGGGCAACGGCTGGACGTCCGACGCCTTTACGCCCCAGATACGCGGCGACCTCCTCTACGGTCGGGGCGCAGTGGACATGAAGGGCGCCATCGCCGCCTTCGTCGCGGCGGCGGCGGACGTGCCGACCCACCGAGGGACGCTAAGCTTCATCATCACCGGCGACGAGGAAGGCCCCGCCGTCTTCGGCACCGCCGCAATCATGGAATGGATGGCGGAACGCTCGATCCGCCCCGACATGATCCTGATCGGCGAGCCGACGTCGGAGCATCGTCTCGGCGACATGGCGAAGATCGGCCGCCGTGGCTCGGTGAACATCTGGATCGACGTCCCCGGCACCCAAGGTCACGTCGCCTACCCGCATCTCGCCGACAACCCGATCGCGCGCCTCGCCCGCATCCTCGCCACGCTCGAAGCCATGCCGCTGGATGACGGCACCGAGTGGTTCCAGCCGTCCAACCTCGAAATCACCGACCTCAGGGTCGACAATCCCGCCTGCAACGTCATCCCGGGCGAGGCCCATGCGCGTCTCAACATCCGCTTCAATGACCGGCAGCGCGGACCCGAACTGGTCGAACGCGTGCGCGACATCGTCGAGGCGCATGCGCCCGGCGCGCGGTTCGAGGCGAAGATCTCGGGCGAGGCTTTCCTGAACGAGCCGGGGCCGCTCTCCGACATGATGACCGACGCCATCCGCGCTGAAACCGGCCTGACGCCGGTCCTTTCGACCAGCGGCGGCACGTCCGACGCGCGCTTCCTCACCCGGCTTTGTCCCTTGATCGAATTCGGCCTTCCGAACGCGACGATGCACAAGCTGGATGAGGCCGTCGCGGTCGACGATCTGAGGACCCTCCGCGCCATTTACAGGCGGATGATCGAGTCGGCCTTGGGCGCCGGCTAGGCGATCCTCGGCAGCCGCGCCGGCGGCAGCATGTGATCACCGATCCAGGCGACGAATTCCGCCTCGCCCATCGGCTCGGCGAAGGCGAAGCCCTGGAGGAGGTCGCAGCCGATCGCCCGCAGCACGTCGCGCTGCTCGGTCCGCTCCACCCCTTCGGCTACGGCCTCGCAGCCGAGGCCGTGGATGAGATGGATGACAGCCGAGACGATCGTACGGGCCCCGTCCGATACGTCGACCCCCTGGACCAACCCCTGATCCAGCTTGATGCGGTCCAACGGCATGTCGTTGAGACGCGACAGGTTCGAATAGCCGGAGCCGAAATCGTCGATGGCGACGGAGGCGCCTTCCTCGCGCAGCGCCGCCAGTTCGCAAAGCGCGGCTTCGTCGCATTTCATGGCGAGGCTCTCGGTGAACTCAAGCTCGAGCAGCCAAGGGGGAGCGCAGGTGTGGGCGAGGGTTTCGCGCAGGCGCTTGAAGAAGTCCGGGCGCTCCAGCTGACGGGGGCTGACGTTGAAGGTCAGCCGCTGAGTCATGCCGGCCGCGCGCCAGCGCTGAAGCGTCGCCGCGGCGGCATCGATCACCCAGTCGCCGATGTCGACCATGAGGCTGCTTTCCTCGGCGACGGCGATGAAGCTGCCGGGAAGCCGCATGCCCTCGGTCGGGTGGTTCCAGCGCAGCAGCGCCTCGGCCGCCAGCACCGAGCCCGTGCGCGCGCAGATCTGCGGCTGGAAGGCAAGCTCGAACTCGCCGCGCGCGAGGGCCTGTCGCAGGGCCTTTTCCGTCATGATCTTCTGCTCGACGGCCGCCGCCATTTCGGGGCGATAGAGCGAGACCCGGGAACGTCCCTTGGCCTTGGCGTCGTACATGGCGGTATCCGCCGCCTTCATCAGGCTGGTGAGATCCTCGCCGTGGCGCGGGCAGATGGCGACTCCGATCGAGGCGCCCATGTCGACGGAGTGCTCGGCGGCGCTATAGGGCTGGCCGATGGCAGCGAGAGCCAGGCCGGCGATCCGTTCGGCCTCCTGCGCGTCCTCCACGGCGGGCAGGAGCAAGGTGAACTCGTCGCCCGCGAGCCGAGCGAGGAGCGGCTGCGGCTCGTGCGCCGGGCGCGCTTCGGCCTTCACCACCTCGCGCAGCCGATTGGCGACCATCGTCAGAACATGATCCCCCAGGGCGTGGCCGAGATTGTCGTTCACTTCCTTGAAGCCGTCCAAGTCGATGAACAGCAGGGCAACCCGCTCACCAGGTCCACGCGTCTTGAGGATGCGGTCGGCCTCGCCCTTGAAATGAATGCGGTTGGGGAGCGCGGTGACGGGATCGTAGAGGGCCATCACATGGACGTTGTCGAGGTTGGAGCGCACCTGGGCGAACAGATTGTCGACCGCGGAGGCAAGGGCTGGCATCTCATGGCGGACCACCGCCGGCGCGGGAGAGGTGAGATCGCCCTTGTCGACGGCAAGCAGGCGGTCGATCAGCGCGCTGACGGCGCGGGCATGCCCACTGTTGGGCCGTTCCGACGCCACCCAGACGATGAGCAGCGCGAACAGCCCCATGGTGAGCGACGCCGCAATCTGTTCGTCGAGGTCGCGCAGCATGATGACGGCGACCAGCGTAAACACAAAGGAGGCGATTCCCGCGAACAGCGAGACCATGAAGTTACTGATTCGCTCCAGCCTGTCCTTCATCGCCCCCCACACAATCCGCCCCGGTCCGTTGCGCATCCGAAATAGTGGATGGCGCATCCACCAGCTTAGTGAGCGAGCCTTAACGTTCCGTCTATCGGACCTTGCGGCGGCGAAGGATGATGTAGAGCGCGCCGGCGCCGCCGTGGCGGGGATGCGCATTGCGGACAGCGGCAATGTCGCCGGCATGGCGCGAGGCCCCCAGCCAATCGCCCACCGCCGCACGGATCGCGCCGCGGGCCACCGGCCGAACAGGCTCCGACGGCGGCTTGCCCGTGATCAGCAGCATCACTCGCGCGCCCATTGCCAGCGCCTGCTCGAGCTTCAGGTCGAGCAGATGATAGGCGGTGGCGAGGTTGTGGCCGTGGAGATCGACGGTGATGTCGGGCTGCACCAGCCCGCGGCCGAGACGCCGGTCCCACGAGTTGTCGAGGGTGACGCCCGGTCCTGTTGTGGACGGCCGGGCCGGGGGAGCGGGCCGCGGCCGCTGGCGAGGAGCCGATTGCGCCGGCGGCGACGCGGCCGACGGCGGTTCATCCTCCGCCGAGGTGGCCGCGCCGTGAGAATGGATGGGACGAACGCTCGCGACCACCTTCTCCCAC
Source organism: Sphingosinicella humi (assembly GCF_003129465.1). Taxonomy (NCBI): domain Bacteria; kingdom Pseudomonadati; phylum Pseudomonadota; class Alphaproteobacteria; order Sphingomonadales; family Sphingomicrobiaceae; genus Allosphingosinicella; species Allosphingosinicella humi. Next base: position 2,224,850 of record NZ_QFFF01000001.1, on the reverse strand, counting down.
AGCGCCCGCTCGTCAGCGTTGAGACGCCGCATATTCTGTGTTCAGTCGCGCCACCGTTCCCTTGGGGAGCAGCACATAGGCCTCGCCATTTGCCTGCATGCCGCCGGCAATGCGCTTCGCCTCTTCGCCCGCGCCCCAGAAAGTGTCGAAGCGATTGGCGCCCTTAATCGCGCCGCCCGTATCCTGAGCGATCCACAGGCCCGACGCCTCCGGCTTGTCGACCGCCAGAAAGACGGGCGCGCCGAGCGGCACGAATTTCGGGTCCGCGGCGACGGTCGCCCGCGGCGTCACCGGATGCCCCATCGCTCCGATCGGGCCTGGACCGGTCAGTTCGCGGAAGAAGATATAGCTCTTGTTCTCGCGCATGATGGCGCGGCCTTCCTCGGGATGCTCCCGCAGCCAGGCGACGATACCCTGCATGCTCGTCTGGCCCGGGCCGAGAAGCCCCCGTTCCTTCATCATACGGCCGATGGCGACATATTCGCGGCCATTCTGGCCGGCATAGCCGATCCGCATCACGCCGCCGTCGGGCAGCAGCAGCCGGCCGGAACCCTGAATATGGAGGAAGAAGAGGTCGATCGGATCGGCCGCCCAGGCGATCTCCAGCCCCCGCCCGGCGAGAGCGCCGTCCAATATCTCGGCGCGCTCATAATAAAGCACATAGTCGTCGCCATCGACTCGGCCGCGCCCCGTCTCTCCGGTGAAGGGATTGGCGTCGAGAAGATCATCGGGCTTGGCATAGATGGGCACATCGTAGCCCGGCCTGCGCTCACGCGAACCGAGGATCTGCGGCTCGAAATAACCGGTGGCGAAGGCTTCCCCGGCGCCGACCTCCGCAGCCTCGAAATAGCCCTGGAAGAAAGCCTCGGCCTGGGCCGTCGGCCACTGCTCCGCCGCGGCGCAGGCCGCCGACCAGTCTTCCGGCCGGGTGAGGCCGGACGCGTCGCTCCGCTTCATCAGCGACGGGCAGCTGATCCGGAAGGCGACGAGGGCGTTGCCGGCCGAAGTCGGCGTGATGCCGAGCCCGGAAAGGGCGGGGCCGGCGCTCACGCCCGCGGAAAGGGCGGTATCGGCCGGCGGCGGCGCTGGCGGAGCGGGCTGCCGGGACGGCGGAATGACGGTCGGCGCGCAACTGGCGAGCGCGAGCAGGGCCGCGCCCAAGGCCGAAAAACGCGCCTTCCGCCTGAACTTGTCTATGAAGCCCGAATCCCGCACCGGGCGACTATAACCGCGGGGTTCCGGTCGAGGAAAGGAGAAGCTGGAATTGCGGGCGCCACGGGCGCCGCGAAGTGGCCCTTAAGCTTCGTCGGTCTCGACGAGCAGCCAGTTGGGATCGTCCGAACCCAATGTACGCCGGAAGGTCCAGATGTCGTGCGTCTCGACGGCGTCGCTCATTGAACCGGCGATCACCTCGCCTTCCTGGTTGCGCGTCACCGCCGCGATGTCGGCATCGAAGCGGACCGTGAGGCTGGCCGCGCGGCCGTCGAGCCGGGCTTCCTCGATCATCGCCCGCTCGATCGTGATCAGGCGATTGTCGAGCCTGTAACCCGCCGCCTCCCGCTCGGCGATAGCTTCGGCGAAGGACGCGCGGACATCATCACCGACGAGCTCGACGAGAGTGTCCTGGTCGCCTTTCCAGAAGGCCTCGAGAATCATGCGATAGGCTGCCTGCGCGCCCTCGAGGAAGCGGGCGACGTCGAATGAGGGATCGGCGGCAACGATGGCGCGAATGCCGCCGGCCGCAGACTCCTCATAGACGAGGCCGCTCGCCCGGTTGCGATCCGGCGAGATATCCGTGACGGGAGCGGGCTGGTCGGTGCCGGGCACCGTTTCAGGCCGCGTCACCGGCTGCTGCTCATGGCCGGTGCGGCGACCGAGGACGGCATAGAGGCGCAGGCCCACGAACAAGGCCACCAACGCCAGCAGGACAATCTCCACCGTCACTCATGTCTCTCCAGTAAATCAACGCCTACATAGGGCCGAAGGGTCCGCGATTCAAATGCCGCGTCCGACCGTCTTCGCCAACAGCCCCATGTTGCACGGACGCCCCGCGCCTGCTACCCGCGCGCCAACGGCCGAGGCCTTCGAGTCCGGCGCTTCCTCATATCCGTAAAGGTAACAAAAAAATGGCCGGACAAGAAGGCGTTGTGGGCGGGCAGGATCAGGCTGCAAATGGCGGCGACAAGACCCCGCAGGTCGGCATCGTCTCCCAATATGTGAAGGATCTCTCCTTCGAGAACCCCAATGCTCCGGCGGTCTACCAGTGGCAGGGCCAGCCCAAGATCGACGTCCAGTTCAATATCGGCACCCAGAAAGTGGGCGAGGACGTTCACGAGGTGGTCCTCAAGATCGAGGTCACTGCCCAGGCGGAGGAGCGCAGCGCCTTCCAGGTGGAACTGGTCTATGCCGGCCTTTTCCACCTCCGCAACATCCCCGAGGAGCAGCTGCAACCCTTCCTGCTGGCCGAGGCGCCGCGCCTTCTCTTCCCCTTCGCCCGCCGCATCATCTCGGACGCCGCCGTGGACGGCGGTTTCCCGCCATTGATGCTCGATCCGATCGATTTCGGCGCGCTCTACATGCAGCGTGCGGCGCAACTGCAGTCGGATACGGTCGGGGGTTTGTCCGGGGACGTCGTCGGTCAGGCCTGAACCCAACCGAAGCGGGGGCTGAGGCGCCATGAGCCTTATCAAAGCCACCGGGACGATCGGCGGGCTGACGATGGTGAGCCGCGTCGCGGGTTTTGTCCGCGACATGATGCTGGCCCGCATCCTGGGTCCCGGCGTCGCGTCGGATGCGTTCCTGCTCGCGCTCCAGCTTCCCAACATCTTCCGCCGGCTTTTCGCGGAAGGCGCCTTTTCCGCGGCCTTCGTGCCGATGTTCAGCCGCCGGCTCCATAGCGAAGACGGCCAGGCATCGGCCGAGGAATTCAGCAGCGACGTGTTGTCGGTGTTCGTGCCGCTGCTGATCATCTTCACCGCCCTGTTCGAAATCGCCATGCCGGGCGTCATCTGGGTGATGGCGAGCGAATATCAGGAGATTCCCGGCAAGTTCGATCTCACCGTCGCGCTGACGCGGATCACCTTTCCCTACATCCTGCTCATCAGCCTGGTTTCCCTGCTGACCGGCATCCTCAACTCGCTGTCGCGCTTTGCGCCCGGCGCGTCCTTTCCGATCCTGCTCAACCTGGCGCTGATCGTGGGCCTGCTCCTCGGCGATCAGATGCGCGGCGAGACGGGCAACGACGCGCTCGTCGCCTACATATTGGCGTTCGCGGTCGCAGGCGGCGGGATCCTTCAGCTCCTCTGGCTGTGGGTCTGGACGCACCGGGCCGGCGTTCGCCTCCGCATCCGGCGTCCGAAGCTTACGCCCGAGGTGAAGGAGCTCGGCATCATCATCCTTCCCGCCGTGTTCGGCGCGGGCGTTTACCAGGTGAACCAGTTCGTCCAGCTCTTCTTCGTGACGCGGCTGCCGAACGGCTCCCTGAGCTACCTGAACTTCGCCGACCGGCTGAACCAGCTTCCACTCGGCATCATCGGCATTGCGCTCGGCACCGCCATCCTTCCCATGCTCTCGCGCTATATCGGGACCGAGGATCGCAAGGGTGCGGACCGGATCCAATCCAATGCCATCGAGTTGGCGATGCTGTTGACCCTTCCCGCCGCCGCCGCGCTCGCGGTGTGTGCGGGCCCCTTCGTCAACGCCTTCTTCCTCGGCGGCCGCTTCAGCGCGCTCGATGCCAGCATCACCGCCAGCGTCGTGGTGGCGCTGGTCGCCGGTCTGCCCGCCTATGTGCTGATCAAGGTCCTCACCCCCGCCTATTTCGCCCGCAAGGATACGAGAACGCCGGTTTGGGCCGCGGTGGCGGCGCTGCTCGTCTTCATCCTGTTCAACCTCGTCTTCATCGAGCGGTTCGGCATTGTCGGCCTCGCCGGCGCGACGGCGGCCGGCGCCTGGCTCAACAGCCTCGTTCTTTATGCGATACTGGTCCGGCGCGACCATTATAGGATCGATCCTGTGCTCGGCGGCCGGCTGCTTCGCCAGGTCGCCGCCACGGCGGCGATGGTGGCCGCGCTGTGGCCGCTGCGCCAATGGCTGTGGCCCTGGTTCTCGGGCTCGATCCCGGAGCGCACGCTCGCCATAGGCGCCCTGATCGGCACCGGCGCCCTGGTCTATTTCGGAGTCGCCTTGATGATCGGCGCCATCGACAAGGAGAAAATTGCCATGTTCAAGCGTCGAAAGGCGACCGCCTGATGCGCGTCGTTTCTGGTATCCAGCCGACAGGCAATCCGCATCTCGGCAACTATCTTGGCGCCATCAAGCGCTGGACCGAGATGCAGCACGAGTCCGAGTGCCTGATCTTCCTCGCCGATCTCCACGCGATCACCGTCTATAACGAGCCGGCGCAGCTCGCCGCGACCATCCGCGAGGCGGCGGCGACCCTGATCGCCTGCGGCATCGATCCCGACAAGGCCATTCTGTTCAATCAGGCGCGCATTCCCGCACACGCCGAGCTCGCCTGGCTCCTCAACTGCACGGCAAGGGTCGGCTGGCTCAACCGGATGACGCAATTCAAGGAGAAATCGGGCAAGAACCGCGAGGGCGCGAGCGTCGGTCTCTACGCCTATCCGGTGCTGCAAGCGGCCGACGTCCTCCTCTACCAGGCGACCCACGTTCCGGTCGGCGAGGACCAGAAGCAACATCTGGAGCTGGCCCGCGACATCGCGACGAAATTCAACACCGACTATGGCGTCGATCTCTTCACGCTGCCCGAGCCGCTGATCGGCGATACCGCGGCGCGGATCATGTCGCTTCGCGACGGCTCGGCGAAAATGTCCAAGTCCGATCCCTCGGACATGAGCCGGATCAATCTCATCGACGACAGCGACACGGTCGCCCAGAAGATCCGCAAGGCGAAGACCGACCCGGAGCCGCTTCCGGATACCGTCGATGGACTCGAAGCCCGGCCCGAGGCGCGCAACCTCGTCGGCATCTATGCGGCTCTCGCCGGGCGCGACATGAAGGACGTCCTCCAGGAATTTGCCGGCCAGGGCTTCGGCGCCTTCAAGCCGGCGCTGGCGGAGCTGACGGTCGAGACGCTGCGTCCGATCAAGGCGCGGCTGGACGAGCTGATGGCTCATCCGCAAGAGATCGATAGGATACTGGAACAGGGGTCGACCCGCGCGGCATCACTGGCGCAACCGACTCTGGACGGCGCCTATAAGGCATTGGGATTGCCCAACAAACGCTGACACCGCTTGTCGCCCTTCAGCAACCGTTCAGCGGCGTGGTGATAAGGCAAGCGCTTGTGTAAAGTGTAATCCTTGTTCCGAAAGGCGCCCCTTCAATGTCGCTTTCCAAGAAATTCCTCGCCCTCGCCGCGCCCGTGGCGCTGCTGACGCTGAGCGCCTGCGCGACCGGCTTTCCCGCCCAGGTCTCGCGCTTCCAGGCAATGCCGGCGCCGCAAGGGCAGAGCTTCGTCATCCAGGCCGCCAATCCGGAGGACCGGGGCGGGCTGGAGTTCTCGCAATATGCCGACCTGGTTCGTCGTAATCTCCTTGCCGAGGGCTATAGCGAGGCGCCCTCACCCGATGCCGCCACGCTGCTCGTGACGCTCGATTACGGCGTCGACAATGGCCGCACGGCGGTTCGCACCTACCCATCAAGCCGCTTCGGCTATGGCGGCTTCTACGATCCCTTCTATTCGCGCTGGGGCTATTTCGGCCATCGTGCCCATCCCTTCTATTATGGGTGGCACGACCCCTTCTGGTATCGGCCGCTCGCCTATGACGTGGACACCTATACCGTCTATACGAGCTTCGTGGACATGGACATAAGGCGCACCGCCGACGGCCAGTCGGTGTTCGAGGGAACGGCCCAGGCGCGCTCCCGCACGAACGAACTGCCTGTGCTCGTCCCGAACCTCGTCGAGGCGATGTTCACGGGCTTCCCGGGCCGTTCGGGCGAAACGGTGAAGATCACCGTTCCGCCGCCCCAAGACCGCTGACCGCCATCGTCATTGCGAGCGAAGCGAAGCAATCCAGACCGGCGCAGAACTGGGTTGCTTCGTCACTTCGCTCCTCGCAATGACGAGGGCTATTTTCTTCCTGACAAAAAGAAGGGGAGGAACGGGCGACCGTCCCTCCCCTTCCCATTGGGCCCCCCGCCCTAACTTTCCAACTGGCGCGTCAGAAGGCGGATATCGGCGTCGAGCTCGGCATCGCTCTGCCGCAATTTCTCGATCTGGCGGACGGCGTGGATCACGGTCGTGTGATCGCGCCCGCCGAAGCGCCGTCCAATTTCGGGCAGCGACCGAGGTGTCAACTGTTTGGATAAGTACATCGCCACCTGGCGCGGCCGGGCGACCTCGCGGGCGCGGCGAGCCGAAGTCATCTCCGCCTTGCGGATACGATAATGATCGGACACGCGGGTCTGGATCTCGTCGATCGAGATGCGGCGCTGATGGGCGCGCAGGATATTGGCAAGCACCTCGTTGCAGAAATCGAGATCGATCGTCCGGCCGCTCATCATCGCATAGGCGGCGATCCGGTTGAGCGCGCCCTCCAGCTCGCGGACGTTGGAGCTGATCCTCTTGGCGAGGAACATCACCACTTCCTGCGGCACCGCGACGCCCGGAAGCGATTCCAGCTTCTTGATGATGATGTTGAGGCGAAGCTCGAGGTCGGCCGCGTTGATGTCGGCGACGAGACCCCAGGAGAGGCGCGAGAGGATGCGCGGCTCGATGCCGTCCAGATCCTGAGGTGCGCGATCGGAGCTGATCACCAGCCGCCGTCCGGCCGAGATGATCTCGTTCATCGTGTGGAAGAATTCTTCCTGGGTCGATTCCTTGCCGGCGATGAACTGGACGTCGTCGATCATCAGCAGGTCGGCGGAGCGGAGCTGCTGCTTGAACTGGATCGTCTCGTTGGCGCGCAGGGCCGCAACGAATTCGACCATGAACTTCTCGGCCGACATGTAGACGACCTTGGCGCCCGGCCGGCGCGCGCGAAACTCATGCCCGATGGCATGCAGCAGGTGCGTCTTGCCGCGACCGGTGCCGCCGTGAAGGAACAGCGGATTGAAGGCGACATTCTCTGCCGTGGCGAGGGTGCGGGCGGCGTTGAAGGCGACTTCGTTGGCCTTGCCGACGACGAAGGTGTCGAACCGATAGCGGGATTCCAGCGATGCCGAATAGAGCCCGTCCCCTTCATCGGCTTCGGAAGTCGGCTCCGGCGCGGCCGGGATTTCAGCGAGTGCGGCGGTGCGCTGGGCAGCGGCGCCGACGCCGATGCTGACATGGCGGACGGCGGGCAGGAGCGACCGCCAGGCGAGCAGGAGTCGCTCCGCGAAATGGGTTTGCACCCAGTCGGCCATGAACTGGGAGGGGAGTTCCAGCCTCACGGTTCCGCAATCCGGATCGAATCCGGCCAATGCGATCGGCCGAAGCCAGCCGTCGAACGTCCGCGCGCCGCAATCGCGGCGAAGGCCGGCCCGGATTTGCTCCCATGCGGCCGCGACCGGATCGGCGACGTCCTTCTGGTTTGCAAAAGCTGCCCCGCTGGCCGGCGTCTGTTTCACGCGAGCACCCCCTCCGTCTCTGCCGCTCGTGGCGGCTTTTCAATGGCAAACGAACTCCCCCCACGGCTGACACCCTGTGCCGCCGACTCGGTACGCCGTTATGCCGTCTTGCTCCGTCGGGATTCGTCCGTCGGAATGGACGTTGTAGGAAATGGATCAGCGCCCGATCAACGGTGAAAATTTAACGCAGGTGAAATAAAGGCTGTTGACACGCAAAAGAGCGGCTGGCGCGGAAAACCGCCGATTTTCGCGGCTTTTCAAGGTCTTCAAATTGTAACCCGACTGTAACGAAAAAACGCGAATCGCGGGGAATCCTAGGGGTTCGATCTTCGTTCGCTTGGACATGAAAAAACCCGCCGATCCAGGATCGGCGGGCTATCATGTTTCAGTCCGGGAAAAGAGCTCAGCCGAGCGCCGCGACCCGCTTTGACAGGCGAGAAATCTTCCGCGCCGCGGTGTTCTTGTGGACGACGCCCTTGGCGACGCCGCGAGCCAGCTCAGGCTGCACCTTCTGGAAGGCGGCCTTGGCCTGATCCTTGTCGCCGGCGGCGAGGGCGGCCTCGACCTGCTTGACGAAGGTGCGGATGCGGCTGACGCGCGCGCCGTTCACCTCCGCCCGGCGATTGTTGCGGCGGATGCGTTTCTTTGCTTGCGGCGTATTCGCCATCGTCAGTGCCTCATATCGGTAAAATGAAAACGGCGCGGAATCGGGCCGCACCGGTCAGGCGCGCTCTCTACGCATCCAGAGGCGGATGGTCAACCGCCTAGCGCTGGCATCGGGCGCAATAGAAGGTCGAGCGGCCGCTGTCGGTCCGCCGGCGAATCATCGCGCCGCACGAACAGGCGTCCCCTTCCCTTCCGTAGACGCGCCACTGGCTCGAGAAATAGCCGAGATCCCCGTTGGGCCGGGCATAATCGCGAAGGGACGAACCGCCCGCGTCGATCGCAGAGACCAGCACCGCTTTCACCGCGTCCACCAATGCGACAAGTCGGGTCTTCGATATTCGCCCCGCGGCGCGGCTCGGCGCGATCTTCGCCATGTGGAGCGCCTCGCAAACATAGATGTTGCCGAGCCCCGCCACGATGCGCTGATCGAGGAGGAGTGCCTTGATCGGCGCGATTCGACCCTCGAGGGCCCTTGACAGATAGGACGCCGAAAAGGCGTCGCTCAGCGGCTCCGGGCCCATTTTGGCGAAGGCTGGGAATCTCGCCAACCTCTCCGTCGGCACGAGATCGATCGATCCGAAGCGGCGCGGGTCGTTGAGGGCGAGCCGCCTCCCCTCGTCGGTCTCAAGCAGGAGGTGGTCGTGCGCGCCGATCTCCTGTGGGTCGATCCTCCATTTGCCCGACATGCCGAGGTGGAAGATCATCGTGTCGCCGCGATCGGTATCGATGAGGCCATATTTTGCGCGCCGCCCTAGCCCCGTCACCTGGGCACCGGTCAGTCGCTGGCGAAGGTCCGGCGGGAAGGCGTAGCGCAGGTCCGCCCTTCGCGCTTCGATCGACACCAGCCGCCGCCCTTCCAGAACGGGAACAAGTCCTCGGACCGTGGTTTCGACTTCCGGAAGCTCAGGCATGTCGTTTCGGCATGAGATCGTGGCTGCACATCATGCACAACCCCTGCTAGAGGCTCGCGCCATGGACAAGTTTTCTTTCGGTTACGAGGACGTTCCCCCGGAGGAAAAGACGCGGCGGGTGCGCGGCGTCTTCTCGAACGTCGCCTCGCGCTACGACCTGATGAACGATTTCATGTCGGCCGGCATGCACCGCATCTGGAAGAATCAGTTCGTGGCCAAGCTGAAGCCCAGGGCCGGCCAACACATCCTCGACATGGCCGGCGGCACCGGCGACATCGCCTTTCGCATCGCCGAGCGGGGCGCGCAGGTGACGGTCGCGGACATCAATCCCGAGATGCTCGCCGTCGGCCGCGAACGCGTGAAACGACGCGGCATTGAAGGCCTGCTCTGGGCCGAGGAGAATGCCGAGGCGCTGAGCTTCCCCGATCAGACGTTCGATGCCTATACCATTGCCTTCGGCATTCGGAACGTGACGCATATCGACAAGGCGTTGGCCGAGGCGTACCGTGTGCTCCGCATCGGCGGCCGCTTCCTGTGCCTCGAATTCTCGACGACCACCTGGCCCGGGTTCAAGCAACTCTACGACCGCTACAGCCACGACGTCGTGCCGAAGATCGGCAAGGCGGTGGCGCGCGACGAGGACAGTTATCGCTACCTCGTCGAGTCCATCCGCCGCTTCCCCGACATGCCGACCTTCAAGCGGATGATCGAGGCGGCCGGCTTTGCCCAGGTGACCGTGGATCCGATTCTCGGCGGTGCAGTCGCCATCCATAGCGGCTGGAAGACGTGATGCGCTCCAGCGTGTCGCGCCCCGGCTTTCGCCGGGGCACATCGTCATGACCTCTCCCGCCATCCATATCTGGCGGCTCCTCAAATGGGGTCGGGTGCTGGCGCGCCACGGCGCGCTGCGCGGCATCGAGCACGACATCAACACGCCCGCCCCCGTCCGTCGGCTCGCCCGGATCGCCCGCTTCGGCGCGCGCGTGCCGAAGGTGCCGACCTATGGCGAGGCGTTCCAGGAGCTCGGTCCGGCCGCCATCAAGTTCGGCCAGGCGCTGGCGACCCGGCCCGATCTCGTCGGCGAGGAAGCCGCGCACGACCTTCAGCTCCTCCAGGACCGACTGCCGCCAGCCCCCTTCGAGCAGATCAATGCCTCGATCGAGCAGGCGCTGGAAAAGCCCGTCGATCAGCTCTTCCTGGAGATCGACCCCGAGCCGATCGGCGCCGCCTCGATCGCCCAGGTCCACCGTGCCGTCACCACCGACGGCCGCCATGTCGCGGTGAAGGTGCTCCGCCCCAATATCGAGGAGGATTTCGCCCGCGCCATCGACACCTATGAGTGGGCCGCCGCGCAGGTCGAGGCGATGGGCGGGGAAGCGGCGCGGCTCCGCCCCCGCCTCGTCGTTGCGACATTCCGCCAGTGGACCTTGCGCGAACTCGACCTTCGCCGCGAGGCGGCCTCCGCCTCGGAGCTTCGCGAGGGGATGGAGGCCGAGAGCGGCTTCTACGTTCCGCAGATCGACTGGACCCGTACGGCCCGGCGGGTGATGACGCTCGAATGGATCGACGGCATCAAGCTCACGAACCGCCAGGCTCTCATCGACGCCGGCCATGACCTCAAGGAACTCGCGGCGATCCTTGTCCGCGCTTTCCTGCGCCAGGCGGTGGTCGACGGCTTCTTCCACGCCGACCTCCACCAGGGCAATCTCTTCGCTCTCCCCGACGGCCGCCTCGCTGCCATCGATTTCGGCATCATGGGCCGGATCGACCGCCAAGCGCGAGTGTGGCTAGGCGAGATCCTCTACGGCCTCATCACCGGCAATTACCGGCGCGTCGCCGAGATCCATTTCGAGGCGCAATATGTCCCGCCTCACCACAGCGTCGAGGAATTCGCCACCGCCCTCCGCGCCGTCGGCGAGCCGATCCGCGGCCTGCCGGTCAAGGAGATTTCGGTCGCCCAGATGCTGGACGGCCTGTTCACCATCACGCGCGATTTCGACATGCCGACGCAGCCCCACCTGCTGCTTCTGCAGAAGACGATGGTGATGGAGGAAGGCGTTGCTACCGCCCTCGATCCCGACATCAACATGTGGGAGACGAGCGAGCCGTTCCTCCGCGAATGGCTGCGAAGCGAAATGGGCCCCGAGGCCGCCGTCGCCGACGCGCTGATCCGGAACTTCCGCACCCTGCGCAGGCTCCCCGACCTCATCCGGCGCATCGAACTCCATTATCCCGCGCCAGGCGCCGCCCCACCCCCGCCGCCGCTTCCCGACATCGTCGTCGTCCAGCCGATGCGCGTTTGGCGCTATCTGCTGACCGCCGCAGTCGCCGCCGCGACTGGCGCCGGGGCCGTGTGGCTCCTAAGTTGAAGAGATGCGGGGAAAACGCGTCCTCCTCATCGTCGGCGGCGGCATCGCCGCGTACAAGAGCTGCGAGCTCGTTCGGCTGATCCGAAAGGCCGGCGGCGAAGTCACCTGCGTGCTGACGGAGGGCGGACAGCAGTTCGTGACGGCCATGACGCTCGCGGCGCTCTCCGAGAACAAGGTTTATACGAGCCTGTTCGATCTCAAGGACGAGGTCGAGATGGGGCACATCCAGCTCTCGCGGGCGGCAGACCTGGTCGTCGTCTGCCCGGCCACCGCCGATCTGATGGCGAAGATGGCCGCCGGCATCGCCGACGATCTCGCCACCACATTGCTCCTCGCCACCGACAAGCCGGTCCTGGCCGCGCCCGCCATGAACGTGCGCATGTGGCAGCATGCGGCGACCATGCGCAACGTCGCCCAGCTCCGCCGCGACGGCATCACCGTGCTGGAGCCGGACGAGGGCGACATGGCCTGCGGCGAATATGGCCCGGGGCGGCTACCGGAGCCGGAACGCATCCTCGCGGCCATCGATCAGCAAGTCTCCGGTCGGACTGAGCGGACAAGTGCGGGAAAGCTGGCGGGCCGCCACATCATCGTCACCGCCGGGCCCACGCATGAGCCGATCGATCCTGTCCGCGTCATCGCCAATCGTTCTTCAGGCAAGCAGGGTTTCGCCATCGCCGGCGCGCTGGCTGGCTTGGGCGCGCGGGTGACGCTCATTGCTGGGCCGGTTAGCCTGCCCACCCCTGCCGGCGTGGACCGGAGCGATGTCGAGACCGCGCGCGAGATGGAGGCCGCTGTCGCCGCGGCCCTGCCCGCCGATGCCGCCGTCTTGGTCGCTGCGGTTGCCGACTGGCGGGTCGATGCCGCCGCGTCCAAGCTCAAGAAGCGCGACGGTCCCCCGTCCCTCAGCTGGCACCCAAATCCCGACATCCTCGCCGGCCTCGCTGGCCGCCCCGATCGCCCGCGCCTTATCGTCGGCTTCGCGGCCGAAACCGACAATGTCGTCGCCGAAGCGCAGGCCAAGCGTGCCCGCAAGGGCTGCGACTGGATCATCGCCAACGACGTCTCCGGCGACGTCATGGGCGGCGAGAATAACGCCATCCACCTCATCACCGAAACGGGCGTCGAAAGCTGGGACCAAGCGCCCAAGCAGGAGGTTGCCCGCCGCCTTGCCGACAGGATTGCCGATGCACTCGATTGAAATCGAAGTAAAACGCCTGCCCCACGCAGAGGGCCTTCCGCTTCCCTCCTACGCCACCGAACATGCCGCCGGCCTCGATGTGGTCGCCGCCGAGAGCCTAACGCTCGCCCCTGGCGCGCGCCATGCTGTCGCCACCGGCTTCGCCATCGCCATCCCGCACGGCTACGAGGTGCAGGTGCGGCCGCGCTCCGGGCTCGCGCTGAAGCACGGCATCACCTGCCTCAACACGCCCGGCACGATCGACAGCGACTATCGCGGCGAAGTGAAGGTGATCCTCGCCAATCTGGGCTCCGAGCCGTTCGAGATCGCGCGCGGGGAGCGCATCGCCCAGCTCGTCCCCGCCCCTGTCCAGCGTGCTGTCTTCGCCGAGGTGGCGGAGCTCGACGACACGGCGCGCGGTGCCGGGGGCTTCGGCTCGACCGGCCGGTGACGCTCACCGATCTCCAGCTCGACCGCTACGCCCGTCACATCGTGCTGCGCGAGGTCGGCGGCGAAGGGCAGAAACGACTGCTGTCCGCGCATATGGCGGTGATCGGTGCGGGCGGCATCGGCTCGCCCGTCATCCAGTATCTCGCCGCTGCCGGCGTCGGCCGCCTGACCATCATCGACGACGATGTGGTGAGCCTTTCCAACCTCCACCGCCAGACCCTGTTCGCGACCGCGGACGTGGGCGCGCCGAAGGCCGAACGCGCCGCCGCCGTCGCCACGGGCCTCAATCCCGACGTTGACGCGCGCGCCGTCCGCCAGCGTATCATGCCCGCCAATGCGGCGGCGCTGCTGGACGGCGCGGATATCGTGATCGACGGATCGGACAATTTCGCGACGCGGCTCGCCGTCGCGGACGCGTGCGTGGCCTTGCGAATCCCGCTCGTCTCCGCGTCGATCGGGCAGTTCCAGGGCCAGATCGGCACCTTCCGCGGCTGGGAGCCGGACCAGCCCTGCTACCGCTGCTTCGTCGGCGACGCCTTCGACTCCGATGATTGCGACAGTTGCTCGGAACTCGGCGTGCTGGGGGCGATACCGGGCATCATGGGAAGCTGGGCCGCCATGGAAGCGATCCGCCACATCGTAGACTTCGGCCCGGACGCGGCGGGCAAGCTCCACATCTTCAACGGAATAACCCCCGCAATGCGCACGGTGCGCATCACCAAGGACCCCGCCTGCAAGACCTGCGGGAAGCCCTCCTAGGCCGCTACGATCCTATCGCGGAACCATTGGGCGAGATTGTCTTCGGAAACTTCACCCGCGGCCAGACCGAGCATCACTGCGATAGCGTCAGCCGGGTCGAACTCCAGAGCTTGGCCGTTAAGCCGCAGGAACAGGCGCGCGAGGACCCAGGTGGTTCGCTTGTTGCCGTCTACGAAGGGATGATTGCGAGCGACTCCAAAGGCGTAGCTCGCTGCCAACGCCGCGAAGTCGGGCTCGCCATAGTTCCAGCTGTTCACCGGACGGGCAAGCGCAGACTCGAGCATTCCAATGTCCCGGAGTCCGGCTCCGCCGCCATGCTCCGCTAGCTGGCGATCATGGATCGCAAGGGTCAGATCGAGATCGATCCAGTCTGGCTGATCGCCTGTGGCGTCGCTCACTTAGAAAGCACGCGAAGGATGTCCCGATCGGACCTCATGATATCCTCCGCGGCCGCCATCTTACGTTCGAAGTCGGGATCTGATGGTGTCAGCCTATACCCGCCTTCCGGCGCCTCGCTCAGAAACAACGCATCTCCCTGCCCCACGCGGAGTCGCGCGAGGACTTCCTTCGGGAGGATAACGCCGGTCGAGTTGCCGATCGGTATGAGCTTCAGCGGCTTGTTCATACGCCTGTTATAACATTTAAGGCGCGATCATCCAAGCCAACGAAGTTCAGGACTGCCCGCCGGCCTCACCTATGCCGAGCAGCTCGATCGTGAACAGCAGGGTCGCGCCGCCGGGGATGGGGCCCTTCCCCTTGGCGCCGTAAGCCAGGGGGTATGGAATGGCGAATTCGTAGGTATCGCCGACCGTCATCAGCGGCACGCCTTCCTGCCATCCTTTGATGAGCTTGGGCAGCGGGAAGGTGGTGGGCTCGCCGCGCGAGACGGAGCTGTCGAACTCGGTGCCGTCGATCAAGCGGCCCGTATAGTGGATCGTGACCGTGTCGGTGGGGCTCGGGCGGGCATCCCCCGGTCCTTCCTTGACGCGGCGGTAGCGGAGGCCGCTGGCCGTCGAAGCCCACCCCTCCTCGCTCTTGAGCTCCATGAGGTAGAGCGCCTGCGCGTTATGCCATTCCGCATCATGCTTCGGCGCCTGCGCCACCGCCAGCGCGGAGACGAGGCCGGCGGCACCGACGACGGCCAGCATGGTCTTGAACCCTGTCATATTCGCCCCTTCACTTCTTCTTGGCGCCGGTCTTCTTTGCGGGCGCCTTCTTCGCGGCCGCCTTTTTGGGAGCCGCCTTCTTGGCCGGCGCCTTCTTCCGGCCTTTCTTCGCCGGCCCCTTGGCGGCGCGATCGTCGATCAGCTGAGCGGCTTCCTCCAGGGTCAGCTGATCGGGCGCGATCGTCTTCGGCAGGGTCGCGTTGGTCGTGCCGTCGGTCACGTAAGGACCGTAGCGGCCTTCCATCAGCTTGATCTCCGCCTCGGTCCGGGGATGAGGCCCAAGCACCTTCAGCGGCTCGCGCGATCCGCGCGCCTGGCCCCGGCTGTTCGCCGCATCCGCCAGCTTAGCGACCGCGGCGTTCATGCCAGTCTCGAACACCTCGGCGGTGGAGCCGAGCTTCGCATATTTGCCCTCATGGGCGAGATAGGGCCCGTACCGGCCGATGCTGGCCGTAATCGGCTGGCCCGTCTCCGGATGGTTACCGATCGTCCGCGGGAGCGACAGGAGCTTCACGGCCAGGTCGAGATCGAGCTCGCCCGCGTCCCTCGGGATCGAGGATCTCTTGGCCTCCTTGCCGCTCCCCATCTCGATATAGGGTCCGAACCGGCCGCTCTTGCGGGTGATGTCCTCGCCGGTCTGGGGATGCTGGCCCAAAATCTCGGGACCGGTGTCTTCGGCGACGCCCTCCCCGCCCTGGGCGAAGCGGCGGGTGAACTTGCATTCGGGATAGTTGGAGCAGGCCACGAAGGCGCCGAAGCGGCCGCCGCGCAACGCGAGCCGCCCCTCGCCGCAGGCCGGGCAGAGGCGCGGATCGGAGCCGTCGGCCTTGGGCGGGAACAGGAAGGGCGCAAGGAACTCGTCGAGCGCCGCGGTTATGTCCGACGGCTTCTGCTCCATGATCTCGGCCGTCTTGGGCTTGAAGTCGCGCCAGAAGGCTTCGAGCACCTTCTGCCAGTCCGCCCGGCCGCCGGAGATATCGTCCAGCTCCTCCTCGAGCCCTGCGGTGAAATCATAGGAGACGTAGCGCTCGAAGAAGCGCTCCAGGAACGCGGTCAGCAGGCGCCCGCTTTCGGCCGGGAAGAAGCGGTTCTTCTCGACCGTGACGTAATCGCGATCCTTCAGCGTCTGGAGCGTCGCGGCATAGGTGGAGGGACGGCCGATGCCCAGCTCCTCCATCTTCTTGACCAGGCTCGCCTCGGAATAGCGCGGCGGCGGCTGGGTGAAATGCTGCTCGGCATGGACGGCCTTCTTGGCCGGTGCGTCGCCTTCCTTGAGGCGCGGCAGGCGGCGGCTCTCCTCGTCCTGCTCGTCGTCGCGGCCCTCCTCGTACAAGGCGAGGAAGCCGGGGAAGAGGACGACCTGGCCGGTGGCGCGCAGCGCCGTCTGGCCCGTTCCGTCGACCATCTCGACCGTCGTGCGCTCCAGCCGCGCGGAAGCCATCTGGCTCGCCAGAGCGCGCTTCCAGACGAGGTCGTAGAGCCGGGCATGATCGCCCGAGCCGGCCCGGTCGCGGCTGAAATCCGTCGGGCGGATGGCCTCGTGCGCCTCCTGCGCATTCTTGGCCTTGGTCTGGTAATGGCGCGGCTTGTCCGGCACGTAGCCGGCGTCATAGCGGCTCGCCACGGCCTTGCGGGCCGCGGAGATCGCCTCTTCGGCCATCTGCACGCCGTCGGTCCGCATGTAGGTGATGGCGCCGTCCTCGTAGAGCTGCTGGGCGATGCGCATCGTGTGGCTCGCCGAGAAACCGAGCTTGCGCGCCGCTTCCTGCTGCAGAGTCGAGGTGGTGAAGGGCGGCGGGGGATTGCGGGTGAGCGGCTTGGTCTCGACCGTCTGGACGGTGAACCGGCCGGCCTCGACCGCGGCCTTGGCGGCCATCGCCGTGCCTTCGTCGCCGATGCTGAGCCGATCGAGCTTCTCGCCCTTGTAGCGGACGAGACGGCCGAGGAACTCGGTGCCGTCCGCCTCCAGCGTGGCGGAGACGCTCCAATATTCCCGCGCGCGGAACATCTCGATCTCGCGCTCGCGATCGACGATCAGACGCAGCGCTACCGATTGGACCCGCCCGGCCGATTTGGCGCCGGGCAGCTTGCGCCACAACACCGGCGACAGGGTGAAGCCCACCAGATAATCCAGCGCCCGGCGGGCGCGATAGGCGTCGATCAGATCCTCGTCGAGCGCGCGGGGCTTGGCCATCGCATCGCTCACGGCGGATTTGGTGATGGCGTTGAAGGTGACGCGCTCGACATGGGCCGGCAGCGCCTTTCGCTTCTGAAGCACTTCCTGAACATGCCAGCTGATCGCCTCGCCCTCTCGATCAGGGTCGGTGGCGAGGATCAGGCTGTCGGCCTTCTTGGCCTCATCGGTAATGGCCTTCAGCTGCTTCGCCTTGTCGCCATAGGTCTCCCATTCCATGGCGAAGCCCTGGTCCGGGTCGACGGAGCCGTCCTTGGGCGGCAGGTCGCGCACATGGCCGTAGGAGGCGAGGACGCGATAGCCGCCCCCCAGATATTTTTCGATGGTCTTGGCCTTGGCGGGCGATTCGACGACGACAAGCTTCATAAACGGTTCAACAGGTCCTTCATGCGTGTACGCGTAGGGTGGTGATGCGGGCGAGCCGGCGTCAAGCGGATTTCAGCCGGCGAGACTCACCCTGCCGCCGGCGTGACGCTCGAGCCGTCCGCCCAGTTCCAGCTCGAGCAGGATCGTCTGCACGATCGCGGGCGCGAGCCCCGACTGGCGCAGGATCTCATCGACCGGGACGGCCGTGGGGCTGAGCAGACCCAGCACGGCGCGGCGCTCCGCGTCGCCGACGCTCGGATCGGAGACTTGCCCTTCATAGACCGCTCGCCGCTGCGCTACCGGGCGGAGGTGGAAGGGCCGGATCGTCTCCAGCACGTCGTCGGCATTCTGGATCAGGATGGCGCCTTCGCGGATCAGTTGATTGCAGCCCTGCGCGCGAGGATCGAGCGGCGATCCCGGAACGGCCATCACGTCGCGGCCGAACTCCGCCGCATAGCGCGCCGTGATCAGCGAGCCCGATTTCGGCGCCGCCTCGACCACCACCGTGCCCAGCGCCAGCCCGGCGATGATCCGATTGCGATAGGGGAAATGGCGGGCCCGCGGCTCCGTCCCCGGAGGTTGCTCCGCGACGAGCAGGCCGCGCTCGGCGATCGCCGCCTGCCGCTCCGCATTTTCGGGGGGATAGACGACATCGATTCCGCCGGCGATGACCGCGACGGTGCCGCCGTCCAGCGCTCCGTCATGCGCCGCCGTGTCGATGCCCCGCGCCAGGCCCGAGACGACGACCACCCCCGTCTCGCCAAGATCTCGCGCCAGCGCCCGCGCGAAGCGGCAGGCCGCCGCGGACGCGTTGCGCGCACCCACCACCGCAATCGCCGGCTTGTCGAGGAGCGTCGAGTGGCCCTTCACAACGAGCGCGGGGGGCGCCGTCTCCAACTCGGCCAGAAGCGGCGGATAGAGTCCTTGTCCCAGGAAGAGGTAGCGCGCACCCAGCGCTTCCACCGTCTCCATCTCCCGCTCGATCGCTGCGCGGGGAGCGAGCTTCGGCGCGCGTCCGCCGCCGCGTGCCGCGAGATCCGGGATCGCGTCGAGCGCCGCGCTCGCCGAACCGAAGCGCGCGAGCAGCTGAGAATAGGTGATCGGGCCGATATTGTCGGAGCGGATCAGCCGCAGCCGCGCGATCTGGTCTTCCGACGCGGACCGCTCAAGCATCCTTGGTGCCGCCAACCCGCGGCTCGGTGCCGGCCATCAGCCGCTCCACATTGGCGCGATGCTTCCAGATGACGAGCAGCGCCATCCCGAGATAGAGCAGCGCCAGATCGAAGCGCAGGAAAGCCGCGGCCGCGACCGGCGCCATCAGCGCGGCCGACATTCCCGCGACCGAGGAGAAACGCGTCAGCGAAAGCGTCCCCAGCCACAGCGCGGCGAAGAAGATCGACGACTCCCAATGCAGCGCCGCCATCAGGCCGAAGAAGGTCGCCACGCCCTTGCCGCCCTTGAAGCGAAGCCAGATCGGATAGAGATGGCCGACGAGCGCGGCCAGCGCCGCCATCTGCTCGTGGCCCGGAAACAGCTCCCGCACGATGATGACCGCGACCGCCCCCTTGGCGCCATCCAGCAGCAGGGTCAGCGCCGCCAGTTCCTTGCGGCCCGTGCGCAGCACGTTGGTCGCGCCGATATTGCCAGAGCCGATCGAACGCAGGTCCCCCGCTCCGCCGAGCCGCGTCAGCAGGACGCCGAAAGGGATCGATCCCAAAATATAGCCGAGCAGCAATGACAGAAGCGGCGCGGCCCACGTTTCGACTGTCACGGAACAATCCCCCGAAAGCTTCAGCCTACCAGCAAATCACGCCCGCGCAAGAATTTGGATTAATGAGGTTTATTGGGAAGCGGTTGCGCCCCTCATAGGCCCCGTTAAAGAAACCGGCATGACAGGCGCACGACCGCTCCTCATTTTCGACTCGGGTGTGGGCGGCCTCTCCGTGCTGCGGCCGATCCGCGCCCTGCTGCCCATCGCGCCGATCGTCTACGCAGCGGACAATGCCGGCTATCCCTATGGCATCAAAAGCGAAGCCGAGATCGCCGCCCGTGTGCCGGCCCTGCTCGGGCGGCTGTCGGAGCGGTTCGATCCCGAGCTGATCGTCATCGCCTGCAATACCGCATCCACCATTGCCCTGGATGCCGTTCGGGCCGCGTTGGACGTTCCCATCGTCGGCACCGTGCCGGCCATCAAGCCGGCCGCGGCGCTCTCGAAGAGCCGCGTCATCGGCGTGCTCGGCACCGAGGCGACGGTACGCCAGCCTTATGTCGACCGCCTCACCGAGGAATTCGCGTCCGACTGCCAGGTTTTGCGCCACGGGTCGGCCGAGCTGGTCGAGCTTGCCGAGGCGAAGCTGCGCGGCGAGGCCACCCCTCGGGAAGCTTATTCCCGCATATTGGAAGGTCTCTTCTCCCAGATCCATGGCGACCGGCTGGACGCGATCGTCCTTGCCTGCACGCATTTTCCGCTGGTCGAGGCAGAGCTAGCCACTGCGACGCCGCACCCCGTCGCCTTCGTCCATGGCGCCGAGGGCATTGCCCGCCGGACGGCTTGGCTGACGCGGCACCATGCCTGGCCGGACGGGCCAACCGAAGGCGTCGCCCTGTTCACCCGCCGGTCCACCGACATCGAGGCTTACCGAAAAGGGTTGATTTCCTACGGCCTAGGTCGCATCGAGACCCTGTAGCGGGACTGTTGCGAGCCGTTCTCACTGGCCTTTCGCACCCCTGATCCGTTAAGGACGGCCGAGCACCGGGAGCTATTGAAGTGGATTATCAGCGCATCTTCGCGCAGGCCATTGATCGGCTGCATGCCGAGGGCCGGTATCGCGTATTCATCGACATATTGCGCAACCGCGGCTCCTTTCCGGACGCGCGCTGCTTTGCCGGGCATAACGGGCCGAAGCCGATCACGGTGTGGTGCTCGAACGACTATCTCGCCATGGGCCAGCATCCTTCTGTGATCGCGGCGATGGAAGAGGCGCTGCACGATGTCGGCGCCGGCGCCGGCGGCACCCGCAACATCTCGGGCAATACCCATTATCATGTCGAGCTGGAGGCCGAGCTTGCCGACCTGCACGGCAAGGAAGCCGGGCTCATCTTCACCTCGGGCTACATCTCCAACGAGGCGACGCTGTCGACCCTCGGCAAGCTGCTCCCCGGCTGCGTCATCTTCTCCGACGAACTCAACCACGCCTCGATGATCGCCGGCATCCGCAACTCGGGCTGCGAGAAGCGGGTGTTCCGCCACAACGACGTCGCTCACCTAGAGGAACTGCTCGCCGCCACGCCGGCGGAGCTGCCCAAGCTCATCGCGTTCGAGAGCGTCTATTCGATGGACGGCGACATCGGCCCGATCGAGGCGATCTGCGACCTCGCCGACAAATACAACGCCATCACCTATCTCGACGAGGTCCACGCCGTCGGCATGTACGGCGCGCGGGGCGGCGGCATCTCGGAGCGCGACGGCCTCGCCCATCGCCTCACCATCATCGAGGGCACCTTGGGCAAGGCGTTCGGCGTGATGGGCGGCTATATCGCCGCCGACAAGAACATCGTCGACGTGGTGAGGAGCTACGCGCCCGGCTTCATCTTCACCACCTCGCTGTCGCCGGTGCTGGTCGCGGGCGCGCTCGCCAGCGTCAAGCACTTGAAGCAGTCCTCGGCGGAGCGCGAGGGTCAGCAGGCCGCCGCCGCCAGGCTCAAGGCGATCTTCGCCGAAGCGCACCTGCCGGTGATGAACTCGACCACCCACATCGTGCCGCTGATGGTCGGCGATCCGGTCAAGGCCAAAAGGATCAGCGACATCCTGCTCGCCGAATATGGCGTCTATGTGCAGCCGATCAACTTCCCCACCGTCCCGCGCGGCACCGAGCGCCTCCGGTTCACGCCCGGCCCGGCCCACACCGAAGCGATGATGCGCGAACTCGCCAGCGCGCTCGTCGAAATCTGGGACCGCATGGAGATGAAGCTCGCCGCCTGAGGCGCAATATCCTGTGGCATTCGCACCTCCCTTCCCCTAGAGGCTGGGCCTCAACCTAGGAATGGAGACTCGCGCGTGGCCGATCGCATCGCCATCGCTTCCGATCATGCCGCCATCGAGATGAAGGCGGCTCTTGCCGAGCATATGCGCGGCCTCGGCCATGAGGTGATCGACCTCGGTCCCGAAGGCGCCACCTCGGTCGACTATCCGGATTATGGCTACAAGCTCGCCGAGGCGATCGCCTCCGGCGCAGCGACGAAGGGCGTCGCCATCTGCGGCTCCGGCATTGGGATTTCGATCGCCGTCAACCGCCACCCCGCCGCCCGCGCCGCGCTCGTCTCCGAGCCGCTCTCAGCGCGCCTCGCGCGGGAGCATAACGACGCCAACGTCCTCGCCATGGGCGCCCGCCTCACCGGCATCGAGATGGCCAAGGAATGCGTCGACGTCTTCCTCTCGACGGCCTTCGGCGGCGACCGCCACCAGCGCCGGGTCGAGAAACTCTCCAACCCCAGTTTCGCGAAGGAAAACGCATGAGCAGCCGCCCCGCCAACGACCTCCACGACGTGCAGCCGGCCGGCTTCTTCACCGAGACGCTGCGGGGTGCCGACAGCGCGGTTGCCGATGCGATCGCCGCCGAGCTCGACCGCCAGCAGAACCAGATCGAGTTGATCGCCTCCGAGAACATCGTCTCCAAGGCGGTGCTGGAAGCCCAAGGCTCCGTCCTCACCAACAAATATGCCGAAGGCTATCCGGGTCGCCGCTACTACCAGGGCTGCGCCCCGTCCGACTCGGTCGAAACGCTGGCCATCGAGCGCGCCAAGCAGATGTTCAATTGCGGCTTCGCCAACGTCCAGCCCCATTCGGGTGCGCAGGCGAACGGCGCCGTCATGCTGGCGCTGACCAAGCCCGGCGACACCATCCTCGGCATGTCCCTGGACGCCGGCGGCCACCTCACCCACGGCGCCAAGCCCGCCATGTCGGGCAAGTGGTTCAATGCGGTCCAGTACGGCGTGCGCCCCGACGATCACCTGATCGACTTCGACCAAGTCGAGACGCTCGCCAGGGAGCATAAGCCCAAGCTCATCATCGCCGGGGGCTCGGCTTATCCGCGCCACATCGACTTCGCCCGCTTCCGCGCCATCGCCGACGAGGTGGGTGCGCTGCTGATGGTCGACATGGCCCATTTCGCCGGCCTCGTCGCCGCGGGCGAGCATCCGACGCCGTTCGGCCACGCCCATGTCGTCACCACCACCACCCACAAGACGCTGCGCGGCCCCCGCGGCGGCATGGTGCTGACCGACGATGAAGCCATCGCCAAGAAGATCAACTCGGCCGTCTTCCCGGGCCTCCAGGGCGGCCCGCTGATGCACGTCATCGCCGCCAAGGCCGTCGCCTTCGGCGAAGCACTGCAGCCCGAGTTCAAGACCTACGCCAAGGCCGTGATCGAGAATGCCAAGGCGCTCGCCGGCAAGCTCAAGGAGCGCGGCGCCGACCTAGTCGCCGGCGGCACCGACACGCATCTCGCCCTCATCGACCTGCGCCCGCTCGGCGTTACCGGCAAGGACGCGGACGAAGCGCTGGAGCGCTCGGCGATCACCTGCAACAAGAACGGCATCCCCTTCGACCCGCTGCCCCCGATCAAGACCAGCGGGATCCGCGTCGGCTCTCCGGCTGGCACCACCCGCGGCTTCGGCGTCGCCGAGTTCCGCGAGATCGGCGACATGATCGCCGACGTGCTCGACGGCCTGCGCGACAAGGGCGAGCATGGCGATCCGGCCGTGGAAGCCGACGTCAAAGCGCGGGTGCGCGCGCTCTGCGCCCGTTTCCCGATCTACCCGTAAACGGAACGAGCATTGCGCTGCCCCTTTTGCGGACATGAGGATAGCCAGGTGAAGGACAGTCGTCCGACCGAGGACGGCGCGTCCATTCGCCGCCGCCGCCAGTGCGAGGATTGCGGCGCGCGCTTCACCACCTTCGAGCGCGTCCAGCTGCGCGAGCTGACGGTGGTGAAATCCGGAGGCGGCCGGGAGGCGTTCGATCGCGCGAAGCTCGAGCGTTCCGTCTCGACCGCGCTCCGCAAGCGCCCGGTCGCTCAGGAACGGATCGACAAGCTCCTTTCCTCCATCCAGCGCCAGCTCGAGACCAGCGGCGAGAGCGAGGTGGCCGCGACCACCATCGGCGAGATGGTGATGAACGGCCTCAAGGCGCTCGACCCCGTCGCCTACATACGCTTCGCCTCGGTCTACAAGGATTTCCGCGAAGCCAAGGACTTCGAGGACTTCGCGGGAACGGTGAAAGAGGCAGCCAAGGAATAGGAGCGTTCTTCGATTCCTTCGAGATGCCGCTTCGCCAGGCTCAGCGGCTCCTCAGGATGAGCGGGATCGAGTGATTCTTGTCTCCTCCCGTCCCCGCTCAGCCCCAATACTGTCCCGCCCCGTTCATCCTGAGCACTTGTCCCGCTCCGCTCATCCTGAGTAGGGACTGAGGGCGGCGAAAGCCCGTATCGAAGGACCCGGCTCATTCAAGATTTCTATGCCTACCTCCTGCGCTGCTCGGACGGCAGTTACTACGCAGGCCATACGGACAATCTCGACGAGCGCATGGCGCAGCATCAAACGGGCGCGATACCCGGCTACACGGAGAAGCGCCGCCCCGTCACCCTGGTCTGGTCTGAGCGCTTTCCGGATCGCGACGAGGCCTTCGCGGCGGAACGTCAGATCAAGGGCTGGAGCAGGGCCAAGAAGGAAGCGCTGATACGGGGCGATTGGGACGCGGTGCGCCACCTTGCGAAACGCGGGCCCGTCCTTCGAGATGCCGCTTCGCCAAGCTCAGCGGCTCCTCAGGATGAGCGGGGACACCAGCATACCGACAGACCTCAATTCCTTCCCGCTCATCCTGAGGAGGGACTGAGCCACGGCGAAGGCCCGTCTCGAAGGACACCCGCCATCGTCCTCGTCCGTCCCCAGCTCGGCGAGAATATCGGCAAGGCGGCGCGGGCAATGCTGAATTTCGGGCTCACCGACCTCCGCCTCGTCAACCCACGCGATGGCTGGCCCAATCCTTCCGCCGGTCCCGCCGCGTCGGGCGCCGATGCCGTGCTCGAGCAGGCGCGCGTGTTCGACAGCGTCGCCGAGGCGGTGGCGGACTGCCCGTTCGTCTACGCCACCACCGTCCGCAAGCGCGGCCTCGTCATCCCGGTCGTCACGCCCGAAGAGGCGGCGAGGGAGATAAGAACGAACGGTGGCCCGTCCGCCATCCTGTTCGGCGCCGAACGCTCCGGCCTGGAGACGGAGGAAGTGGCCGTCGCCCAGAAGATCGTCACCGTCCCGATCAATCCCGAGTTCCGTTCGCTGAATCTCGCCCAGGCGGTGATCCTCGTCGCCTATGAATGGTCGAAGCACGCCGCGCTGATGATGCCGACCGAAGGCGAGCCCGCGGAGCCCCGCGCCACGCAGGAGCAGCTGGAGGGGCTGATCGGCCAGATGGACGCCGCCTTGGAGGCGGCGGGCTATTACCACCCACCCGACCGAAAGCCCGCGACCAAGAAGACGATGCGCACCATTCTCACCAAGGCGGGATGGTCCAATCGAGAGATCCAGGCCCTGCGCGGCATGATCCGCGCGCTCGTCCATCCGCGCCCGCGGTGACAATTTTGGAATGATATGTTATGACCTACGTTACGAAACGATCGGAGCTACTCGATATCGATTGAGGTCACAGCGACAGGGAGAAACCTGATGAGGATCATCGCCGCAGTATTGTGTCTGACCCTAGTTCCAGCAGCCGGTGCCCTAGCGCAAAGAGCGAATCTATCCGAAGACATGGGCAATTCCGATCGCATAATCTGCAAGGAAATCACCAAACCCGGCAGCCGCATCGCCAAGTCCAGAAGCTGTCACACCGCTGGCGAGTGGGCCGACATTCGTCGTCAGCAAAGGGACAATACCAGCCGGATCCAGTCGGCCATTCCGCGCCCGGGCGGCGGGTAATCGGCGAGCACTGGCGACCAGACGCCGGGATTCGGCGCGTCGGCGCAACTCGGGTCTGCACCATATAAGTGAGGTTGGGCGGGCTTGATCGATCTTGGAAGAGTCCTCGTGCCAATGCACGAGCATCGCTGCAAGCCGAGGCGGTTCGCCGGTTTATACTTGCCTTGACGGTGCCTTTATGCTGACATTTGTTGTGCCTTGTGGTAAGGCTTAGTCTTCGGGATTTCGATACTAAGGTTGGCCGGATGAGAGGATTTATTATCGCGGCGCTTTCTCTTTCGCTGACGCCTGCCCCGGCCCTCGCGGAGAAGAAGGCGGATCAATCGGCCGACATGGGCGATTCCAGCCGCATCATCTGCGAAAAGGTCGAGATAATTGGTAGCCGTCTTGCCGTGAAGAAGACGTGCCACACGGCTGCCGAATGGGCCGACATTCGCCGCCAGCAGCGTATGCAGACCGATCGCATTCAAGGATTCAAGCCGTGCCAAGTGGGCGGCGGCGGCTTAGGCTGTGCACAGTGATGGCGACATAGCGCCATGGCTCCGGAGCGTGACGGAGAGATCACACATTTAGAACGACACAGATGTTAGGAAGACTTTGATGAAAAAGATAATTGCCGTCGCCGTGGCCCTGTCGCTGGTTCCGGTTGCCGCCCTGGCTTCCGAGAAGAAGGACAAGTCGGCCGACATGGGCGATTCAAGCCGCATCATCTGCGAGAAGGTCAAGTTGACCGGCAGCCGGCTCGCCGTGAAGAAGACCTGTCACACGGCCGCCGAGTGGGCCGATATCCGCCGGCAGCAGCGGGACAATACGACCCGCATTCAGTCGGCCGTCCCGCGGCCGGGCGAATAATCACCCTATCGCGAGGGCCAGGAACGCCGAGGTCAGCGCCTCGGCGGTCCTTATCCGCTGCGCTCGTCGAAGCGCTCAAACTCGTAGGCGATCGAGCTTTCCACGAGCGCGTCGTAGAGGAGCGCGATCCGGGCCGCCGGGCCGCCTTCGCGCGCGGCCGTCGCTTTCACCTTGGCGATCACCTCTGCCTTGCGCCGTTCGTCGCGCACCGCGTCCCGATCCGGCTTGATCCGCGCAGCCGCCTCCATATAGCGGAAACGCTCTGCGAGCCGCGCCGCGATCTCTTCGTCCAGCCGATCGACGCCGTGGCGGACTTCGGCCATGGTGGTGCAATCCGCGGGCTTCACTCTGTTCTCGGTCATGCCCGCTGTTTAGCGTCCTCAAACCGGCTGTCGAGGTTGACTTCTCCAGCGCGAGCGGCCAAGAGCCCGCCTTCGCAATTGGCTCCGCACCCCTGGTGAAGCGGATGCCGCGCCGGGCCCTCGGTCCGGTGGTGCGGTTCCAGGGAATCAGACGCAAGCAAATTGGAGTAATCTCATGTCGAAGCGCAGCAGCGCCAAATACAAGCTCGACCGCCGCATGGGCGAGAACGTCTTCGGTCGTCCGAAGTCGCCCGTCAACAAGCGTGAATATGGCCCCGGCCAGCACGGCCAGCGCCGCAAGGGCAAGATTTCCGACTTCGGCCTCCAGCTCCGCGCCAAGCAGAAGCTGAAGGGCTATTACGGCGACGTCACCGAGAAGCAGTTCAAGCGGACCTTCACCGAAGCCGCCCGCATGAAGGGCGACGCCTCGCAGAACCTGATCGGCCTCCTCGAGCGCCGCCTCGACATGATCGTCTATCGCGCCAAGTTCGCCCCGACGATCTGGGCCGCGCGCCAGATGGTCAGCCACGGCCACATCCGCGTCAACGGCGTGAAGTGCAACATCGCCTCGCGCCGCGTGAATGTCGGCGACGAGATCTCGCTCGGCTCCAAGGCGCAGGAAATGGCGCTGGTTATGGAAGCCCAGAGCCTCGCCGAGCGCGACATCCCCGACTATGTCGTCCCCGACGGCACCGCCAAGGTCACCTTCACCCGCGTCCCGACGCTGGACGAGGTTCCCTACCCGGTGAAGATGGAGCCGAACCTGGTCGTCGAGTTCTACTCGCGCTAAGCGGCGGCCATCACCAGGACATGCAAGGGGGGCTCTTCGCCCCCCCCTTTTTTATGGAGCCAACCGTTCCGACGATGCGAGGTTGTCGGAGAGGAACGCGCCGATCTTCGTCAGCATGTCGGTACGGGCGTCCGAGTCCACCAGACTGTGGGCCAGCCCCTCGTAGACGACGAGCCGGCTAGGCTTGCCTGCCGCCCGAAGCGCTTCGTCCATGGCGCGGGCCTGGGCGATGCCGACATTCGCGTCGCGATCACCGTGGAACATGAGCACCGGCGCCGAGATGCTGGCGACGTTGCGCAGCGGCGACCCTTCCGCGATATGCGGGCCGCTTCCGATATAATCCAGATTGATCCGGGCGTTGGTGTAGTCCTTTCGCTCGGTCTTGAGCATGCCGAGGTCCGTCACCGGCGCGATCGCGACCACGGCCTTGAAGAGGTCCGGCGCGATCACCGAGGATTGAAGCGCAGCATAGCCGCCATAAGACCAGCCCAGAATGGCAAGACGCTTGGGATCGGCGATCCCTTGGCTTACCAGCCATTTCCCGGCCGCCGTCACGTCGCCGATGGAGGTCCGCCACCCCTGGTAGCCGTTCTTGGCGAGCCATTCTTCGCCATAGCCGGCCGATCCCCGATAGTTGGGCTGTATAACGGCATAGCCGAGGCTGGCGAGATATTGCGACAGCCAGTCGAAGCCCCATTCGTCGCGGGCCTGGGGCCCGCCGTGGGGAAGCACGATCGCCGGCAGGTTTTTCGATCCTTCCTTGCCGGGCGGCAGCGTCAGATAGGCGGGAATGGAGACGCCATCGCCCGCCGGATAGGAAACCGGCCTGACGTCGGCGAGCTTCACATTTTCGAGCTGCGGACGAACCAGCATGATCTCGTTCAGGGTCCGCGCCGCCTTGTCGTAGACATAGTAACGGCCGGGATCGGAATCGCTGCCGGCATAGACGAGCAGGCGGTTCCCATCGGCGCTCGATCCGGGGAACTGGATCAACGGCAGGTTGGGAATGGCCTTGGAAAGCGACGCGGCGAGCGTCTTATATTCCTCGTCGAAATAGACGACCTGACGCAGCTCCTCGGCGAAGGTGACGCCGATGACCCGCTGTCCGTGCGCGGCGCGCACGACATTGTCCACGTCGACCCTGTCGTTGGCGTAGACCAGCTCGCTCGTCCCCGATCCGTCGAGCTTCACCCGATAAAGCGCATCGCGCCCATTGAGCTTCTTGAGCACATAGGCAGCGTCAAGATCGGCCTCGACCGCGATCGGCATGGCGCCCTCGCCGGTGAGCACATTGTAGGTGGAAAACTCCACCCAGTCCGAACGCCCGGTCGGCCGATAATGATAGCGAATCATGGGCGACAGCTGTCCCGTCGCCCCTTCCGCCCGCGCCGTCTCCATGATCCGCACATGGCCGCGCGCATCGGTGATGTAGCTGGCCGCATGCTCCGCAGCGGGCTCGATTACGGAGCGCTTCAGGCTTCTCGTGTCGATCCGCTCGACCGCCAGGCCCCGCTTGCTCCGGATCAGCCGCGTCCCGATCCTGCCGGCTTCGGGTATATATTCCCGGCTCATCAGCACGTCGCCGCCTTCGCCCGGCAACCAGTCCAGGATGGAGCCGTCGAA
Source organism: Sphingosinicella humi (assembly GCF_003129465.1). Lineage (NCBI taxonomy): Bacteria > Pseudomonadati > Pseudomonadota > Alphaproteobacteria > Sphingomonadales > Sphingomicrobiaceae > Allosphingosinicella > Allosphingosinicella humi. The sequence continues at coordinate 2,195,616 of NZ_QFFF01000001.1, read as the reverse complement.
CTGGCGCAGATAGGCGTCATATTCGGACCGGCGCTCGCCCAGCTCTTTGGGATCGCTGCCGTCGGTGTCGATCGCGAGCAGCCGGGTTTGGCCGACTAGCGTGCCGTAGAAGTCGGTGAGCGCGTTGATCCTGCAGATCAGTCGATCGTCGGTGACGAAACTGCACCATGACAGGTTCTGCGGATTGGCATCGGAGGCCATGACCGGCTGCGGCGCGCCCCCGTCCAGCGACGCGACATAAGCCACCGTCTGCCGGCCAGGTCCGGGCGCGACATAAACGACCTTCGTTCCGTCCGGCGAAATGTCGATCGCCTGGACACTCTCCCTCTGGCCGAACATGGTCGCCTTGGAATCGACGGACTGGGCCTGGACCGGCGCCGCGGCAAGCGTGACGGCGCCGAAAGCGAGCAAAGACTTCAACATGTTAACCCCCCTGTACCCCGAGCCGGAATAGATCAGGCAGCGGGCAAATTCGCAAGGGACAAAAACCTCCTGAACCTTGCGCGGGGCCCGGCCCCTTGCCTATAGCGGCCCCTCGTTCCACCACCGCCGACGAGGAGATTTGGCATGCGCTTAGGGTTGATTCCGGCTGCACTGGTCGCTGCCTCGATCGGAGCCTGTGCTCCAGTGGACACGCCCCCGGCCCCGGCGGCCGCGCCTCAGGCCGTGAGCGCGCCGCCAGCAGCGCAGCCGGAGATCTCGCTGGAGACGCTGAAGACGGTAACGCAGACTCTCTCGTCCGACGAGTTCCAGGGCCGCGCCCCCGGCACGCCTGGCGGCGAGAAGACGGTCAGCTATCTCGCCCAGCAGTTCGACAAGGCGGGGCTGCAGCCCGGCAACAATGGCAGCTGGTATCAGGAAGTGCCGCTCGTCCAGGTCTCGCTGGAGGGCGATCCCGACCTCAGCTTCACCGGCGGCAAGCAGCCTCTCTCCTTCGACTATAAGGAAGACATGGTCGCGGTCAGCTACCGCTTCACGCCGCATACCGAGGTCAAGAATTCCGACGTCGTCTTCGTCGGCTACGGCATCAACGCGCCCGAGCGCGGCTGGAACGACTATGCCGGGCTCGACGTCAAGGGCAAGACGGTCATCATCCTGGTCAACGATCCGGATTATGAGACCCAGGGGCTCGAGGGTCCGTTCGAGGGTCGCGCCATGACCTATTATGGCCGCTGGACCTACAAGTTCGAGGAGGCCGCGCGCCAGGGCGCCGCCGCCGCCTTCATCGTCCACGAGACCGAGCCCGCCGCCTATGGCTGGAACGTCGTGCGCAGCAGCTGGACGGGGCCGCAGCTCTACACCGACGCTCCCGCCAACAACATGGACGAGACCGTCGTCAACGGCTGGCTGACAAACGAGGCGGCCCAGCAGGTCATGGCCGCGGCCGGGAAGGACCTCGCCACCCTCACCGCCGCCGCCAAGCAGAAGGGCTTCAAGGCCGTTCCCCTGGGCCTGAAGGCGAACATCGCCTTCGACAACAAGATCGAGCGGCAGGCGTCCCGCAACGTCATCGGCATCCTGCCCGGAAGCGAGCGGCCCGATGAATATGTGATCTACACCGCGCATTGGGACCATCTCGGCATCTGCGAGCCGGTCGACGGCGACAATATCTGCAATGGCGCCGTCGACAATGCGAGCGGCACCGCGGGGCTCGTCGCCCTCGCCGAGGCTTTCGCCAAGGCCGGCGCGCCCGATCGCTCAATCATCTTCCTCGCCGTCACCGCCGAGGAATCCGGCCTGCTCGGCTCGGCCTATTACGGCGCCAACCCGGTCTACCCGCTCAATCAGACGGTGGGAGGCATCAACATAGACGGCCTCAACCTCGTCGGGGAGACTCGCGACATGGTCGTGGTCGGCCGCGGCAAGTCGGAGCTTGAGGATTATCTCGAGCGTGCCCTTGGCCAGCACGGCGTCGCGCTGAAGCCGGAATCGACGCCGGAGGCGGGTTCCTATTACCGCTCCGACCATTTCAGCCTCGCCAAATATGGCGTGCCGATGCTCTATGCCGAGAGCGGCGATGACCTTGTCAACGGCGGCATCGCCGCTGGCCGCGCCGCGGCCGAGGATTATCGCGCCAACCGCTACCACGGGCCCGCGGACGAGTATGATCCCAATTGGGACTGGTCGGGCGCGCTCCGCGATCTGGAAATCTACTATCAGGTCGGGCGCGAGCTGGCCGATACGAACGAATGGCCGAACTGGTATCCGACGGCCGAATTCCGCGCCATCCGCGACAAATCGCGGGCCGGCGCGGAATAGCCGGTCTTGAAAGACTGCTCGCTCATCCTGAGTTGAGCCTTTTCAACGGCTACTCAGGATGAGCGGATCACGACAATGACATTTCGCCAACCGCCCGAATGGGCTCCCCACCAGTTCGTCTGGATCGGCTTTCCGAGCCACGCCGATCTGTGGGAGGACGATCTCGAACCCGCCCGCGCCGAAGTGGTGGCCTTCGCCCAGGCCGTCCATGCGGGGGGCAAGGGCGAGCAGGTGCGCCTGGTCGCGGCCGATCCGGAATCGGTCGAACGCGCTCGCGAGCTGGCGGGACCCGACATCGAAGTCGTCCAGGAGATTTTCGGCGATATCTGGCTGCGCGACACGGCACCGCTGATCCTCAAGAGCAGCGGCCAGCGGGCGGCGGCGGACTTCGCCTTCAACGGCTGGGGCGGCAAATATGAGCTGGAAGGCGACGACACGATCGGCCTCCGTCTCGCCGAGACCATCGATCTTAAGGCCGACCGTCACGACTGGATATTGGAGGGCGGCGCGATCGACGTCGACGGCACTGGCCTCGCCGTCACGACCGAGCAGTGTCTCCTCAATCCGAACCGCAATCCCGGCATGAGCCGCGACGAGGTCGAGGCGCGGCTGAAGCGCGACCTCGGCCTCGATCGCATCCTCTGGCTCGGCGACGGTCTCCTCAACGACCACACCGACGGCCATGTCGACAATCTCGCCCGCTTCGTCGGCGAGAATCGCCTCGCCATTCCCGTCCCCGCGGGCGACGACCCCAATGCCGCCGTCTATGAGGACGCGAAGGCACGCGCCAAGGCCTTTGGCGTCGAAGTCGTCCCGATCCCCTCCCCCGGCCGCGTCCTCCGCGATGGCGAAATCATCCCCGCCTCCTATATGAACTTCTACATCGGCAATGCGGCCGTCGTCGTCCCGCTCTATGGCGCGCCCAACGACGCCGCCGCTGTGGAGGCGATCGCCGCCCTCTTCCCCGGACGCGAGACGGTCGGTTTCAGGGCCGACCATGTGCTGACGGGCGGCGGCAGCTTCCACTGCATCAGCCAGCAGGGGCCGGTATAGGGGATTTGGTTCGTCCCGAGCGTAGGCGAGGGGCGGAATGTGATGAGTCCGGGCAGCGCCCTCGACTGCGCTCGGGACGAACGAGGATGAAGAGATGTCTGAGCTTACCGTCGCCGCCCTCCAGCTCGCCTTCACCGACAGCGTCGAGGAGAATATCGCCGCGGTCGGCGAGCTTGTGCGCGAGGCAGCGGCCAAGGGCGCGAAGGTGATCCTGCCGCCCGAGCTGTTCGAAGGCCATTATTTCTGCCGCACCCAGGATGAAGGGCATTTCGCCCGCGCCCTTCCGGTGGGCGAGCATCCGGCCGTGCTCGCCATGCAGGCGCTGGCGCAGGAGCTCGGCGTCTATATCCCGACCAGCTTCTTCGAGGCGGAGGGCCATCATCATTACAACAGCCTCGCCATGATCGACGATCAGGGCGCGGTGATGGGCGTCTATCGCAAGAGCCACATCCCCGACGGACCCGGCTATTCGGAGAAATTCTATTTCCGCCCCGGCAATACCGGCTTCAAGGTGTGGAAGACGCCGCTCGGCACGCTCGGCCCCGCCGTCTGCTGGGACCAATGGTATCCCGAAACGGCTCGCACCCTGATGCTGATGGGCGCCGAGATCCTGCTCTACCCGACCGCCATCGGCACCGAGCCGCACGATCCCGATCTCGACACCAGCCGCCTCTGGCGTCGCGCGATGATCGGACACGCCGTGTCGAACGTCGTCCCCGTCGTCGCCGCCAACCGCATCGGAACCGAGGGGGGCCAGCGCTTCTACGGCCACAGCTTCATCTGCGACGAGCGCGGCGACATCCTGGCCGAGTTCGGAGCGACCGAGACCGGGGTCCTTACCGCCACGCTCGACCTTGACCAGGTCAAGCGCCACCGCGCCGCCTTCGGCTTCTTCCGCGACCGCAGGCCGGAGCTCTATGAGCGGCTGACCCAGGACATTTGAACGAAGGTTCCGTTCGAGGCTTAGGATTTGCCTTTAACCTCCAGTGCCCGGGCGAACACCGCTTCGAACATCTCCGCCGTCAGCCGGCCGGTATTCTGGTTGTAGCGGGAGCAGTGATAGCTATCGATCAGGACGCGGCCATCGGGGAGCACATGCTCGGCCAGATGTCCGAACTTGTAGCGCGCCGGAACGCCGCCGCACGTCCGCACGGCCGCGCCGTGGGCGATCTGGCCGAGGGCGACCAGCACGCGCGCGCTGGGCAGCGCGGCCACGGACAGGCTGAGGAAACTGCGGCAGGTCTCGATCTCGCTCGGCAGCGGCTTGTTTTGCGGCGGCAGGCATTTGACCGAGTTGATGATCGCACAGCCGGTGAGGCGGAGGCTGTCGTCCACCCGCTCCTCATAGACGCCCTCGGCCAAACCGAACTTCTTCAGCGTGTCGTAGAGCAGCACGCCCGCATAGTCGCCGGTGAAGGGCCGGCCGGTTCGGTTCGCCCCATGCTTGCCGGGGGCGAGGCCGACGATCCCAAGCCACGCATCGGGATCGCCGAAGGCCTGAACCGGCGCGTTCCACCAGTCGGGATGTTCGGCTCTCAACTCCTCACGAAAGGCAACGAGACGCGGGCACAGCGGGCAATCGTGCGGCGGCTCGGCCTCAGGGACTGGGGAACTGGCGGGAAGCATGGGGACCGTCTAGAGCGCTTTCCGCAAAAGTGGGAACCGGTTTTGCGGCCAGAAAGCGCTTCCATCAACAATCTGGACCATTTCCCAAGGGAAATGGTCTAGGGCGCGCTTCATGGTCCTGACAAGCTACGCCATCGCGCTCGGGTCGAACCGTCGCAGCCGTCACGGTGCCCCGGCCGACACGGTTCGCGCCGCGGCGGAGACGCTGGGCGTCCAGCTCTTGTCCTCGATCCGCGCCACGCCCGCCCTCGGTCCGGCCGGGCGCGGCTTCGCCAATGCCGCCGCCATCGTCGCGACGGATCTGGAGCCGTCCGACCTGCTGGCGGAGCTGAAGTCGATCGAACGCGCGTTCGGCCGGCGCGGCGGTCGGCGCTGGGGCCCGCGCGTGCTCGACCTCGACATAGTGCTATGGTCCGGCGGCCCCTACGAGGGCGAGGGACTGGTCATCCCCCACCCCTCCTTCCGCGACCGCCTCTTCGTGCTGGAGCCGCTTTCCGAGATCGCCGCCGATTGGCGCGACCCCGTCACCGGCGCCACCGTCCGCCAACTCCTTCATCGCCTCCGCCGCCGGAACCCGGTTGACCCTCGCCCCGGCGGTACTTAGGGGAAGCACCCGGAAAGGGCCGTTAGCTCAGTCGGTAGAGCAACTGACTTTTAATCAGTAGGTCGCTGGTTCGAATCCAGCACGGCTCACCACTTTTTCCTTCTTTTTTAACTGCTTAGGCGTTGAACTCTACAACGCAACGGACCCGCCGCGCGTTCGGGCACCGAATAGACACCGAAGCGAGCGGCCTTGTCCCTGCCGACTCTCCCGCTACATTGACCCGCGGGATTAGGGGGGAATGCATGCCTGAGCCGAAGGTAGAGGAAGTTTTCAAGCGGTCGGGCATCCCGACGTTCACCTTCGTGGAGCCGCGCGAATATGACCACTTACGGGTTGCAATTCGTACGCCTGGCCGCGGAGTGGTCGTTGAGGGCCCCTCTGGCATTGGAAAGACCACGGCAGTCCTTTCGGTTATCGAGCAGATCGGGCTGCAAGGAAAGGCTCAAAAGCTCAGCGCTCGTAGGCGGGAGGATCGTGATGTCATCTCCCTCATTCCCGAGGTTAAGGGCGCTGGCCTCGTAGTCATCGATGACTTCCACCGACTTGAGGACGGTGTAAAACACGCGATCGCGGACTTTATGAAGGATCTCGCCGATCGCGAGGACGACTCCACCAAAATCGTTCTCATCGGCATCAATAAGGCCGGAAACTCTCTCGTCCACTTCGCTCCCGACCTGAACAATCGAATTGACACTATTCGATTCGAAGTGAACTCGAACGAGAAGGTGTGCGAACTGATCGCTAAAGGGGAACAGGCCCTCAATGTCCGCATTGCCGCGAAAGAGGAGATTGCAGCAGATGCAGCGGGCAGCTTCCATCTCGCGCAACTTTTGTGCCATGATATCTGCCTGCTGGCGGGCGTCACCGAGCGGTCGGATGCGGGCTCCGAAATCAGCAACAGCCTGGAGGCTGTGAAGGGTCGCGTTCTCGACGAGTTGGCGCGAACTTTCTCTAATAGAGCAATGAAATTCGCAAGGGGCCGCCGATTCCGACGCGTCGGTCGAGCGCCCTATCTGCTGTTGCTTAAATGGCTTTCAGACAGCGATGAGGGTGCGTTGTCGATTGACCAGGCACTGATGGCGCACTCAGAAAGCCGGGGCAGCGTTGGTCAGATTGTAGACAAGGGGTGGTTGTCAGACTTCTTGCGCGAAGAAGAAGATCTCCAAGAACTGCTACACTTCGATAGTTACACTCGGCAACTGGCCATCGAAGATCCGAAATTCATCTATTTCATCAGAAACATTCTATGGAGCAAATTTGTAAAAGAGGCTGGATTTCTAACCATTGAATTCCGCTCGCGGTACGATTTTGCTTTTAGCTTTGCCGGTGAAGATCGCTCGATCGTAGAGAAGTTGCGAGACATCCTGCAAGAAAATGAGGTCGAGGTTTTCTACGACAAGGATGAGCAGCACCGAATTCTGGCGTCAGATGTTGAGGATTACTTGGCACCGATTTACCGGAGTGAAGCTCGGTTCGTCGTCGCTTTCTTGAGCAATCATTACCCGAAGAAAATCTGGACCAAGTTCGAGTCGCAGCAGTTCAAGGAGCGATTTGGCGAGGGTTCTATAATCCCTATCTGGTTCTCTGACGCAACGCCAGGAATGTTCGATGAAAGCACGCGGTATGGCGGCCTTGGGCTCGACGTGGAAGGTGACTTCGAAGAACAGGCCAATGTCATAGCCAGCGTGCTATTGTTGAAGCTTGCCGAGGAAAGACAGGCCGAAGAGGCTGCGGAGAAGGAGGCAGAGGAGCCCGCGGTTGACGAGACAGCTGCGGTCGGCAAGTAATCGCTCACTGAGCAGCCTGAGAAGCGCTGGACTGTCATGTCGGCTTTGAGGCGGCGCGCATTGGTAGCGCGTGGCATTTTGGCCCAGGTGTATCGAGAAATCTGCGCAACCTCTCCAGCAATCCTACGGCTCCGGTCTTTTCGGTTTCGCACTCCCATACTGTCATGACATCCCAGCCCATCGCCCTAAGCGCGTCCTCATTTTGGCGATCGCGCTCCACGTTTCGGTGGAGCTTCTGGTGCCAGTAGCCGGTGTTCGACTTGGGCCTCCGGCCATCGAGGCAGGTTGTGTCCTCATGCTGATGCCAAAAGCACCCATGGACAAAGATCACCTTGCGCCGCGGCCCAAACACCAGGTCCGGCTTGCCCGGCAGGTCCTTCCTTTGAAGTCGATAGCGGTAACCCGCGGCGTGCAGCAGGCGCCGCACGACCATCTCGGGCCGAGTGTTCCGGGAACGTATCCGACTCATGTTGACCGAGCGCCGGTCCACTGTCAGCCTATCAACCATGTCATCCAAGCCATTGAACAAGGAGGGAACCGCCGCAGGTCGTGAGGTGCTCGAACTCCTAAAGAAGCACCCTAGCGGCCTCACGGCCCCGGAAATTCGCGCGCAGGTCGGCGGGGCCGGCGACCAGGAGCAGCTAATGAGGCGGTTGCGGCACCTGAGAAAACATTACGACATTCCCTATAGCAAGGAAGATGGGCGCTGGGCCTATCGCTACAAGGGCGAGAAGCAGAACGTTCAAACTGACTCCGGCGCTATCTCAGGCAAGCAGCGCGCGCGGATACTGAACCTAGCCAAGGGTCGATGCCAGATGTGCGGCCTATCCATCGAACGCGATGGGATAAGGCTGCAGGTCGATCATAAGGTGCCCCAGACCTGGGGCGGGCTGACAGTTGACGAGAACCTCTGGGCAATCTGCGTGCAGTGCAACCACGGCAAGCGGGACTTCTTTAAGTCATTCGACCCGACCGAGATGGCCGAGTTGATAGCCATCGAGTCAGTCCATGAAAGGATTGCCCGCTTTCTCAAGATGCATCAGGGCGTGGCCGTAGACTCCCACCTCATCGAGGACATCGCGAATGTCCACGAGAGGCAGGAGGATTGGCAGAAGCGCCTTCGAGAATTGCGCTATCCCGTGATCGGCATGGAGATTGAGACCGGGCGCTATAAGACGCCCGAGGGATTCATCCGGAGCACCTACAAACTCACAAAGTGGGTCGATCTACCGCCCAATCATCAGCAGCTCATCAGGGCGTGGGACGACAAAAAGAAGCGATCCGCACTCAAGCAGCAGCTAGGGATCGCCTGACGCTGATTGCCTTCTTCAATTGGGCTGCAACTGCGGCGGCCACCGGCGGCGGGAAAGCGTTGCCAACCTGGCGGTAGGCTGCGGTCTTTCGACCGGAGATTTTCCACTCTGGGGGGAAGCCCTGCAGCAGCGCCACCATGGGTACGGTCAGCCGCGGCATCCCGACAAAGTCCGGTTCGGGCGGAGCGTCGGCAACCGTGTGCCCATTCACGCCGAGCGACGCCCAGGCTTTCTTTGCGCGCGTCGGCCCCAGGTCCGGCCCTCCGTGCTTCTTCGAACCCCCGACGATCGTCGGTGCGATGTCGTTAGCGCGGGCCATCCACTGCTTGGCACCATGCCAGCCGTTCGCAGACATCATATCGACCAGCGTCTGTCCCACTGTCTTGGGGTTGACCCGCTCGACTGTGGGCCATTCGAAATCCGACCAGAAGCTGGCCTGCGTGGCCACGATGACGACGCGGGGCCTGAGCTGGGGAACACCAAAGTCGGAGGCGTTGAGCAACCGCCAGTCCGCTTCGTATCCAAGTTTCTTAAGCTGCTTCTTCAGCCCCAGCCTGTAATCTTCGAAAACCGCGTCCAGGAAACCGCGGACATTCTCGATCATAACTGCTTTCGGCCGGACAGCATCGATGATGTCGAGCGCATCCGGAAAGAGATTTCGCTCATCCAGTGCGCCGAGCTGCTTGCCCGCTACGGAGAACGGCGGACAGGGCAATCCGCCAGCGACGAGCTCCACGCCGGCATAGTCGCTCGCACGCTCCTTGAAGATGCGGAGGTCGTCCTCAATCACATTCCAAGACGGTCGATTTAGGCGCAGCGTGTCGCAGCAGTGCCGGTCGATCTCGACCAGGGCCTCGTGCTCGAAACCGGCCGTCTCAAGTCCGATGGCTTGCCCGCCCGCACCCGCGCAAAGTTCGATCGAATGCATGACGGCACCCCTTTTTGTCACCTCACTGTTCACGATGCGTTCTATGCCCAGAACGCGCCGGACCTTCAACCCCAGTAAAATAGATGCGAGCCGATTCCGTAAAGCGCCTTTGGCGCCGCTAGGCGAAAAGGTTGGGGATAAGCCTAGTTTTGGAGGAGATCGCACGGATGAACGCCAAGGCGCCGGCCGACGTACGTTCGTGCCTACGATCCCTATCTGACCGAGGCGTGTCTGACTTCAAGCCTGTACAGCGGTCCCTAGCCCGCATCCTCTCGCGGCAGCGAACACCCGCAACGAGAGGAGAACGCAATGACTACCGAGGTGCACGTCCCCGCCCCTAGGCGATCCATTCGCTTTGAAGTCCATCGGGAGCGTCGTGGCGAAGGCCCCGTGGTCCAGGAACACTACGGGCTGGACAGGGCCAGGCTTCAGGCCCTCGGCTTCGCCCTCGATGGGCCAGACCCCACATTCACCGGCCGGGTGCGGGTCGTCCAGGTCATCAAGAACGGCGACAAGCGCTGCGCAGAGCTGGAGCTGGACGTGCTCGACGAACGAGTGGCCTTCCTGGTGCTCAACCAGATCAAGCTGCCCCGCGCGGCTTAGGGTCCGGAGAATGGATTGGTCGCCGCATGAAACCGGCATCCGATGGCAGGTAGCACTCGCTGCCTAGTGGCCTCTGCCGCTCGTAGAGGTGAGCTGGTAAGGTGAATCAGATTAGGAGTCTCGGCATGTCAGTTCGAACACCGCCTAACGAAGGCCAAGCACACGAGCCCGTCGATCTCGATGCGCTCACTCAGCGAGCGGAGGCGAAGATCCGCAAGCTGCGCGGGGATAACCCCGGCGCCACCACAGCGGAGATACTGAAGCTGGCCTTCCCCAAGTAGGGACTCACCTACCTCGCGGGAGCCGTCCAGCCTTCCCTGGACGCCTTCGGTGTAGCGTGCCTGGCTGGCTAGTCCTGCGTCATGTCGGGGCTCTCAGGGAGCTCCGTGGCCGTCGTGGGCGCCTGTTGTGCACTCGGGTCGATGCCGCACTCGGCCAAAGCCTTCCGGAACGACGCGTCCAGCGGGAACGGCCTCTGCTCGTCGTCGGTGAGCTGGCCCACGCGGTAGGTCTCGCCGCTCGGCAGGCCATAGGCCGGAGCCGCGGTCGCCTGCCGGTAGATGAGCCCCTTCCCGGCGAGCATCTCGGCGAGCATCTCCCTCGCCTTCTCGCCACTGGCGACCGTGCTCGTGGCGGTCATGGAGGCAGCGAGGTTGGCCGTCTTGGCCATCGCGTCGGCCACGGCCCTGTCGGCCTGCTCGTTGCCGGTCTTGAACGGCTCCAGGGCGAGCGACGACCCGGTGACCGGATTGTCGGCCGCCTTCAGCTCGCGGTGCGGCTGCTGGTCGACCCGCCAGAGGATGTCACCGGTCGGGACGCGAAACCGCCCTCCCGAGCTCACACCGACCAGGAGGCCGAGCGAGGCATTGTTCTCGACGACCGGGTAGAGGTATCCCATGCGGGAGAACTCCATCTTGCCGACCCGGTCGTAGGCGGCGACCACGCAGCTCGACGCGCCCGTGATGGGGTCGGAGACGCGCGTGGTGGTCCAGGTCTCCTTGGGCTTTCGGGCCTCGGCGGGCGCTGCGGTGCACAGCGCGCTCGCCGCAAGTATCCCGTAGATCAGTCTCGTCATTTCTATCCCCTCCCCGAATTGACGTTGAGCCCTGATCCTAGTCGATCAGGGCTCATTGTCAGCGCCCGATCACTCGGGCCACTGGTCGTCCTCCGGCCAGTGCTCGTGGCGGACCCACCGGTCCTGGAGTTCCGGCGCGTAGAACTCGATCGCGACCTTCTCCAGCCGATAGCCGTGGGCCTTGAGGTCGCGGATGCAGTGCTCCTCGATCTCAGGCGTGAACTGGTCGGGGTCGCCGCCCATGAAGATGAAGAGCTCCATGGGCGTGACGACCGGCTCGCCTGCGAGCATGGCGCGCGTCGCCGCGTGCCGTGCGTCCCAGGTCAGGTGGACCTTGCAGCCGTCCACCTCAGTTCCCCGGAAGGGAGTCGCCGCCGCGCGTGCGGCCGGGCCAGACTGACTGGCCGCGCGAGCCGACCGGGCCGAAGCCCTCGACGACGAAGGCCGGGACGGAGTCGCCCAGCTCGACCGCCGCGAACGCCTCAAGGGCGCCGGGCTGGCGGATCAGGGCCTCAGCGACCGCTCGGGCGGCGGCCTCGGTGGCGCCCGCGGCTACCAGGGTGTTGCGCCCGTCGGCGCGGCGCTTGTGGGGCTCGTCGGCGTAGAAAACGAATGTGGCCATGGTCAATTTCCTTGCATTGGGACTGGCTTGATGGGTCTGTATGGCGCCACGGCTCAGGCCGCGGCGGATGCCTTCTCGCGGCGGGCACGAAGGCCGGCCGCGATGCGGTCGTTGGGCTCGTCCGAGTCGGTCTCTTCCGCCTCGTTCCCTTCGTCCTCATCGTCGGCGTCGAAGCCGTAGGCGCCGATCTCCTGCTCCCGCTTCCTCAGCATCGCGATCTGGAGCGACCGCTGCGGGTGGGGCCTGCCGGTCTCGAACTCGGTGTCGGCGTTGAGGCCCTCCAGGACCCGCCGCTCTGCCTCGACGAGCGCCTGGCTCAGCTCCCTGTGGAGCTCGCCGAACATCACGCCAGCGAGTTCGGCGGCTGAGAACGGCCGCTCGGCGCGCGGCAGGTCGGCCACTCGGCTGCACAGTGCGGCGGCGAGGTCCTTGTCCTGAGTGGCGGCGGCATACTCGGCCAGGCTGGCGAGTTCGACCGGGCCGGAGCTGGCGATCTGCTGGATGAGGCGGCTGCGCCGCTCGGAGCCGAGCGTCTCGCGCATGAGCATCTGGACCGGGCTCTTGTAGTGGACCGCCGCGGCCTTCAGCCGCCCGGCGAGCTCCGCCAGCTCGCGGGTGTGGGCCAGGCGGGCGTCGGCGCTCTCGCGGACGAGTTCGCTCCGGAAGCCGCTGACAGCCTTGCCGACGACGGAGGGGCGGTCCTTCGCGTCGAGGCCCTTGAGCGAGCGCGAGACGCTGTCGGCGTGCTGATGGAGCCTGTGGCCCAGGTTGCGGAGCAGGCTGTCGTGGGCGTTGCGGTTCGCGTGGATGCGGGTGAGGGTGGACCGGATGTCGGTCGGGCTCAGCCAATGGGCGCCGAGCTTGGCCTGGGGTGCGGGCATGGTCATTTTCTCCTTGAAGGCTCTCGCATCTCGCTCGGGGCTTCAGGGCTCGACCATGCCCGGGTCGCAGCCCAGGATTTTGCCCGCCATCGCGGACTGGCCGAGGCGCAACTGCCTCGAACTCGACACGGGTGGAGAGATGCGCCGCGGCGGCGGCGATCTGGACCAACATTGCCTCCGGGTGGCCCCGATCGGCCTTTGCCGGTGCTCGGGGCGGTGCCTGGGCGCACGGACGGCGCCCAGGCCGTTGGTCCGCAAGGCGATCGGAGGGACCGGCCCTCCGATCGTCGCTCACATGCTTGGTTAAGCGGCCTTCCGGCGACGGCGCTTTACCTTGGATGCGCGGCCGGCGAGCTCGTCAATGGTGGCGTCAGACAACTCCCCCAGGAAGTCCTCAGGGTTGGTTTGGACCCAGCCGGCGATAAACTCCCGCACATACTGTCCTCCGGACACCCCATTGTCGAACCGCTCTAGCAGCTGGAGATGCTCGGAAGGGGTGAGCGGCAGCCGGTTCATGAGCGTCCAGAAAACGGCGCAAAGTCCTTGGATATCCTCGAGAGGCCACTCGTCCTTGTGGTAGTAGTAAACAGGGCTGACTTCGAGGAGGTCATTCATGTGCTTCGCGGCCTTCGCGAAGCTACCAATCGGGACGCTCACCGAAATCTGCACTTCCCCGCCCGTGAAGGCCGCCTGCTTAACAGCTTCAGCGTCGGGCATCCGTATAATGTGATCCATGTCAAACTCCTCAATAAGGCCGAAATGGCGTTGAGGAGGACACTACATATACACACCTAAGCCACTGGCAACACAAGAATTTTCTGGCCTAGACCCATTTCTGAAAACCTAGTCTTGCCCCAGTTTTTGATCAGGTCGCGGGATCAACGGGTTAGTGGGGGGGCTAACTTTTTCTACTTGCAGCCCCTTCTGGCGCCTCGAAATGGCGTGCCGTCGGTGCCGGGCGCGGTCTTTGCCGCGAATCACCCAGCCTAAGACACTGATCCGCTTGGCGGCAGGACTGTCCGTCCCACCGATCCAGGATCAGCGGGGCAGATCGCCGGGCTGGGTTCGCTCCATCGCGAGGCCGTCGGGAAGCAGCGTGCGGGTGCGGATGGAGCCCCGCTGCGCCGCGGCCCTTAGCCTGTCCGCGCCTGGGGCGGCGGGGTCGGTCTCCGGGTTGCGGGTGCGGAACCTCGCCTGCTGGTCCCTGGCCTCGGCCTCCCAGTCCTCCACCGTCGCGGAGATGCCGGGGACGACCAGGACCCCGCCGCCCTTCTCCGTCTCCAGCTTCAGCTTAGCATCGTCGCGGTCACGCCAGCCGTGCCGCGCCTTCGCCAGGAAGATGGCCGCGACCGTGTCGCCCTTGCGGGCAAGCTCCATGAGGATGTCCCTGAGCTCGGCCTCCTCGAACGAGCGCTGCGCCTCGACGGCGTCCAGCATCTCGCGGTCGTCGGCCATTAGCCGCCGGAGCGTGGGCGTGGAGATGCCCAAGGCCCTGGCGATCGCGGCGCGAGGGTAGCCGTCCAGGAGGGCCCGGATGACCCGCTCGCGGTTGGCGTCGGAGAGGCGGACCTTGTTGTGAGGCTCGGGCCTGACGGGCTCCATGGACAGCTCCGGGCGCTTGCGGGCTACGGAGCTGCCCGGGCCCGGCTCGTCGAGGGGGTCCAGTCCAAGGCGCTTGGCGCGCTTCTTCGGTGATCCAGCCATGCGCCGCGCATGCCGCGGGCGCCCGCGCGCCCGACGCCAGTGCTCGCCGGGCCACCCAGGCTTCGCACCGCATCGTGCCGGTGCTAACCGGCCCCCATGACAGCCGCTTCCGAATACCGACTCATTGCCGACGCTATCGAGTTTACGCTGAGGCATGCACTGAAAGCTGAGGCCGGGGCATCGGCTGCTCTCGAGGAAGGAGCCGGAACGAGGGACGTGAACGCCCTGAGGATGTTGGGCATGCAGAGCGCGATCCTCGCCATCGGCGCTCTACAGGCGTTTGAGGGGCTGCTCCAGCAGGAGAAGGGGTGGACAAACACCTTCCAGGAGCTTGATCGGACGCTGCGGGCGTCCGGCCGCGCCGAGCTCGCCGATCGGTTCTTCGACTATCGAGACGCGATTAACGTGCTGAAGCACGGCGAAGGTAGGAGCTACGACAAGCTCGTGGCCCGGCGAGACGTGCTGCCGTTCAAGGTGAAGGCCAAGCACCAAGCATTCTTCGAGGAGGGCGACGTCTCCGAGGGCATCCGATTGGTCGAGGCAGACCACGTGTTCGTGCGACAATGCTCAGACACTATCCAAGAGATTGTCGAAGCCCTAGCGCTGCGCCGAAGCGTGCCCGACGCGGGCACCTGACCTCTCAGAGCGTGAGGCTTCGGTGCCTGGAGCGGTGCTCGCGAAATCACACTGAAGAAAAGGCCCTGATCTACAAGGATTTGGGAAGCCTTACCCCCTGATTTGCACTCAGAGGGGCCGCACCCACGCGCGCGCGGGCGCGTTTTCGGGGAGGACGGAGGGCGTGTCGGGTCGCTTCGCCTCTTCCCCGTCCAAGCACCCCGGGCCTGAGGGCTCCTCGCGCGTCCAAGGCCGATCGGCCGCAAAAGCGGTAAAGCGGTAGGAAAAGCGGTGTAGATTTTTTCCTTACTTTTCAGCCGCTTTACCTCTTTTACCACTTTTACCGCTTTAGAATAAGTTGAATAGAAATGAGGGATATGGGGAAGCCGACGCACCGGCACGAAGCCAATCGGCCCCCAGCCCCGGCGGAAGCGAAAGCAAAGTGGTAAAGCGGTAGATCGGGTAAAGCCACTGGAAATGCTGCGCTTTTTCCACACCGCTTTTCCTACCGCTTTCGCGCCGGGACGTGAAAGCGGTAGGGCGGCGCACTCACCCACGAGGGGAGCGCGTCGGCTCAGTCGGCCCAGTCGATCGACCCGCCCATCTTCGCCTCGAAGGCGCGCCTCGCGTCGTCAAGGGAGGGCACGGCCCACACCTTCTGGTTCTGCTTGTTCCTGACCCTGTCGCCCACGCCCACGCCGACGCCGCCGAGATACTGAGCGAGCCTGGTCTTCGAGATGCCCGCGGCGTCCCTGTGGCTTGCGCGGAGGGACATGAGCAGGAGTTCCTTGGTCGAGGGGTCGGCTTCCCAAGCCTTCGGCCAGTGCTCCTTACTACCGACAAGCTCGGAGACCTCCCCGGCCTCCAGGCAGTCATACCACCAGGCGTCCAGCGGGCTCTTGCGGAGCCCCTCCAGCTTCTGGTCGAGCAGGGCCCCGGTCTGAGGGACGTCCCGCCGCGGGTGCCAGCCGCCCAGGTCCATCGCGAGGAGGTCGTGGAGCATGGCCGCGAGGATGTGCTGCCGCTCCGCGTCCCCTTCGTCCTCGTTCAGGACGGCGAAGTGCGGGAACGCCCGCGCGGCGGCGTCGTCTGCCTCGAAGACCGCAAAGCGGCGCTCGTCGTGCGTGGCGGGCACTACCCAGTCCTCGTTCGAGGCCATGACCACGTGAAGCTGGTTCGGCCCCTCGACGATCGGCTTGCCCTTGCCCTCGAACGTGAGCGACTTTTCCGTGATGAGGCCCTTGAGCTGCCCCTCGGCTCTCTTGTCGCCCGCCCAGAAGCCCTCGTCCACGAACAGGAGGATGGTGTCGGCGAGGTGCTCGTTGAACCGACCGGTGAAGTGCTCGGGACTGGTCACGTGCCGGCCGTGCGGCCCGGCGAGCTCCTTCAGCGCGCGGCAGAGGGTGCCCTTGCCCGTCCCCTTGCGACCCTTGAACACGAGCGCGACCTCGGCAGGTCGGCTGGGGGACTGGACCATGTGCGCCATCCACCGGACGACGTAGTCGTAGCTGGCCTGGTCACCGCGGCAGAGCACGTCGCGGATCAGCCCCTGCATCTTAGACCAGTCGCCCTTCTTCGGCTCGACGGCCCAGCCTCGCCAGAGGTTATAGAGGTCGGGGTGCGAGGCGCCTGGGGTCGGGTCGAAGACGACCCCGTCATACTGCCGCCGCTGCGGGTGCCCGATCCACCAGGTGCCGAGCGGCACCCGCTTGCCCTCCGGCGTCTCGACCGACTTGACGTTCATGTGCTGCTTGACCGCGTCGGGCGAATACCACTCGACGCTGAACACGCCTGTCCTGGGGTCGGTCCGCTCGCGGCCTACCAGATACCTGCCGCCGGTCAGCACCGTGAACCGGTCGGCGTTCACCCGGTCGAGGAGCGTCGCCTTCGCCTCCTGCTCGCCGATGAAATCCGGCAGGTCGTCGAGGTCGTCGGGAAAGTCGTCGAGCGGGTCCGACCGCGTGAGCGCGTCGGCGAGCTCGCCCCTGCCGACCTCATTGAGCCGCTTGAGCAGGGTCCGCAGGGTGATCCGCCTGCCGCCCGCGTCAGCGTGCAGCGACGACCACCGGCGGCGGATGATGTCCTCCTCATGGGCGTAGGCAGGGTCGGACGTGCTCCAGGCGACGAACTCGTCCACCGCCTCACCCGCCGAGCCGTGGTGACAGGCCATCATCAGCTCTAGCCAGGCGTCGTGGTCGGCGTAGTCCCTCGGGTCCAGCTCCTCCAGGAGCGCGCCGACCTGTTCGGACGTAAGCTCGCCCGGCTCCTCGGCCGCCGCGCTGCCCTCGGGCCTCCGTATGAGGTTCAGGAGCGCGTCCGGCGCGGCGGGCACGGTCCCAAAGCCGTCGGAGAGGGGGTCGACTGTGTAGAGGCCGCCGGTCTCCGGGTGCACCGAGCCGGGCGCGACCATCTGCCTGCCGCCCGCGGGATGGCTCTTGAACTCGACGCCGGGATAGGCCTTGAGCCCGTTCACGAGCGGGTGGGCGTCGGCCGGGATCGCCATGTAGTGGTGGTGGCCGCCTGACCCTGTGACCACGGTCGGCCAGTCGTCGAGACGAATGGCGAGGTCGGCCTGGAGCCGCCCCACCGGGTCGTCACCGTCCTCGAAGTTCCTGGGATCGACATCCACGACCAGATCGGTCGGCCGAAGACGCACCCCTATGTTGTGACCACGGCCCATGAGCTCGCGGGCCTCGTCCAGGGACAGGATGGCCCCCTTTTCCCAGCCGCGCCTCAACGGCAGCTTCCCGGTCCGGACGATCCTACCGCGGAGCTCACGGACGGCCTCGACGTGGTGCAGGGGGATCAGCTCAAAGCCGGCGTCGATCAGCGGGCGCAGCGCCTCGAACGACGGCTGCTTGGATGCCGTCTCGGACGTATTCGTTGTTTCGTCAGACACACTCAATTCCTAGTCTCTCGGGTTGTTTAGGCTGTCTGTCGCTCTTGGTCATCCCATTCCGACCAGTCAGGGCCGCACCCGAGTCGAGCCGAGTGCGGCCCTCTTCTTTTCCGCGATCGCCCGCTCCATGCGAGACCTGCGCCCCGA